>NZ_SJPX01000005.1:0-363371 GCF_007860175.1 Rubripirellula reticaptiva
GCCGTAGGGGAACCTGCGGCTGGATCACCTCCTTTCTAAGGATTCTTAGAATATGGTGACACCGGGTGACCGGTATCACTGAATCTGTGAAAATGACTCTCCAAACAACTCAACAGAAAACAGGTTCTTCGGAACCACTTCATCACCAATGAATCTCGAATGACCCGCTCTGGAGCGTCGCCTGCCAGAGCGGGTTTTTTCGTGCGCGCATCGAATGCCCGACGAAACGCAGAACAGACTGCTAGCCTACTCCACGGATCCGCAAAATACCGAAACTCGCCAAGAGTCTCCGCGTGCGCGTGATGAGCTGAATTTTCTGACAATTTTTCGGCGGTCGGAGCGCGGTCCAGGCGGACGGCGCGGCAGCCAGATCCGATGGGTTTGTGGGCTAGGATGTTTGCTTTGGCCACAGTTATTTCGACGACTTGGAAATGCCTGCCTTGAAACATTCGTTGCGACGGACGGTGCACTTTGGCCTGATGTTGGCGGTCATTGTCTTGGGATTGGCGTCCCGCCAATATTCGCTGTCGTTGCCAAACTTCGTTGCGTCGTACGCGGGTGACCTTTTGTGGGCGTTGATGGTTTACCTGGGGCTGGGTGTTTTGATTCCAGCGACGAAGATACGCCGCCGAGTGATCATTGCGTTGCTGTTTTCCTACGCGATTGAATTCTCGCAGCTCTATCACGCACCTTGGATCAACGAAATCCGACAAACCCGACTCGGCGGACTCGTGCTGGGATTTAGTTACTTGACGAGCGACTTGGTCTGCTACACGCTGGGCATCGCAATTGGTGCAGCGGGTGAAATTGGTTTGAACCGATGGACCTGTGGTTCGCCCGAGCATGACAGCGAGAGCTCGACTTAGATTCACCCGGCCAAGTATTCGGCACGTTGGCGTTCAACCGCCCGAACGTTCTTGAGCATCCTGAAGTTTGTGGAATTGGCGGCATCGAACAGCTATGATGCAGCCCCGCCCTAACCCATTTCCCTCCTTTTGGATGAGTGTCGTCGCATGCGTCGTTTGCTTCTTGTTCCCGCCTTGTTGCTGTTTTCGTTTTCCTTTGCCGGTGTTGTTGACGGCGAGGAGTATTTGAATGGCATCACCTGGACGCCAACGCCCATCGTTGCACCAGGTGCGACCGATGATGCACCGCCGGCTGATGCAGTTGTCTTGTTCGACGGCACGGATTTTTCGCACTGGAATGGCGCCGAGAGCTGGACGATCGAAGACGGCGCGGCTGTGGTCGGCAAACGTCAAATCACCAGCAAGGAAGAGTTTGGCGATTGCCAAGTTCACGTCGAATGGTCAGCCCCGCTTCCCGCAAAGGGAAAAGGGCAAGGCCGCGGCAACAGCGGAATTTTCTTGATGGGACGATACGAGCTGCAGGTGCTCGATTCCTACGACAACGAAACCTATTTCGATGGCCAAGCGGGCGCGATTTACAAACAAACACCTCCGGCCGTGAACGCGATGCGGCCACCGGGCGAGTGGAACACGTACGACATCGCCTGGACGGCGCCGCGCTTCAACGAAGACGGAACGCTGAAGTCGCCCGCTGCGATCACAGTGCTGCACAATGGCGTGTTGATCCAAAACAATTTTCAGTTGAAGGGTGACACACCGTTCAATCGGGCACCTGAATACAAGGCACACGGCGAGAAGGGACCGATCTCGATCCAGGACCACAACAACCCGGTCCGTTTCCGCAACATTTGGGTCCGTGAATTCAAAGCGGCACAGGGCGAGGCTACTGAAGCGCCGCATCTGCGATAAACGGTCGTTTGGACCGTTTCGAAATTGATTTTGTCGCGTTGCACTTGCCGCCCCTTGGATGCCATGAAAACCGCTCTCCTTTCGTTTTTGTTTCTCGTCCTAGCCGGCGCGCGAGCGTTCGGCACGGATCAACCAAACATCGTTTTCTTGTTTGCCGATGACCAAACAACCAGTACGGTTGGTTGCTACGGCAACGACATAATCCAAACGCCGAATATCGACGCGTTGGCTGCACGTGGCACTCGGTTCGAGAACGCATTCGTTTCTCAATCGATCTGCTGGGTCAGCCGAACAACGATCCTGACGGGTTTAACAGGACGCAGTTACGGAACGGCGTCAAATCCAGAAATGGCTCGCGCCGATGCTGTCGAGACTCTGTACACCGACATCCTGCGCGACCACGGTTATCGGACAGGATTCTTCGGCAAGTGGCACGCCAAGATGCCCAAGGGATTCCGGACCGAAGATCACTTCGACGAAATGAAGGTAATCGGCCGAAATCCTTACTACAAACGACAAGCCGATGGGACTCTTCGGCACGAAACCGATGTGATTGTCGATCGCGGGATCGATTTCGTTCGGTCACAGCCCAAGGACAAGCCGTTCGCGTTGAACCTGTGGTTCAACGCCTGTCACGCTGAAGATAGCGACCGACGGCCCGGCATCGGCCATTTCCCTTGGCCGCGAGAACTCGATGGGATGTACGAGGATGTCACGATCGCGCCCCCTCGGCTTAGCGATCCGGCCGTTTTTGATGCGTTACCCGATTTTTTGAAAACGACGATCAATCGCGAGCGTTACTTTTGGCGTTGGAACACGGACGAGAAGTATCAAACCAACATGCGAGCTTATTACCGAATGGTGACCGGCATCGACCGCGCGATTGGTCGCTTCCTGGGCGCACTGGACGAGGCCGGGTTGGCAGAAAACACGATCGTCGTCTACACGGCCGACAACGGTTACTACCTTGCTAACCGGGGCCTTGCTGGCAAGTGGTCGCACTTCGAAGAATCGCTGCGAGTTCCGATGATCATCGCTGACCCGCGCGTTCCGGCCGATCAACAAGGGAAAACGTCCGACGCGATTGTGCAAAACTTGGACTTACCTTCGACGTTTCTGGATTGGTCCGGTGCCGAAATCCCCGAGCGATATCAGGGGCGAAGTTTGACGCCGATCGTCAATGACAAGAAGCCTGCGGATTGGCGTACTGAATCTTTCCACGAACACTTTGCCGTTCGCAATCGAATTCCGGCGTTTGAGGGACTGCGAAACGAGAAGTTCAAGTATGTGCGTTACTTTGACAACGACAATCACGAGTTTTTGCACGATCTGCAGCGCGATCCGGACGAGTTGGTGAACCTGGCTAGCGATCCGGCGCATGCTAAAATGGTCGCGGCGATGAGATCTCGCACGACAAAGTTGGTCGACGAATTGGGCGGGCCGCTGGATCCGTTAGCCGGACAGTTTAGCGACTCAACCGTTCCCCATCCCGCTGCATCGGCAAGTGTCGGTGCTCGTGCTGACAAGGATGGCTTTATGTCGGTCTTTGACGGCAAGTCGCTGCGTGGTTGGTCGGCGATGTCCGACGATGCGGATGCCAAGTACTGGACCGTCGAAGATGGCGCGATGACAGGCCGAACGGACGGATCGCTAAAGATGAACCACTTCATTACCTGGGAAAACTCGACGATTCAAAACTTTGATCTGCGAGTGAAGGTGAAAGTGTCCGCGGGTGGGAACAGCGGACTGCAGTATCGCGGAACGTCGCGCCCAGACTTCGGTCTTGATGTCGTGACGGGATACCAGTGCGATGTGGTGGCAGACAATCCAAACTACAACGGCATGCTGTACGAAGAAAAGGGACGCCGCATTCTGTCGCACACAGGCGAGAAGGTCATCATCGACACCGACGGATCACCCTGGGTCGTTGACCAATTCCCGGTCAAAGAATTCGAAGCCGACCAGTGGCACGACTACCGCGTGCTGGTCCAAGGAAATCATCACCAGCATTGGATCGACGGTCATCCGACAGCAGATCTGATTGACCTGGACGAGAACGGCCGGTCGCTCGAAGGAGTGCTGGCGGTTCAAGTCCACGTCGGACCACCGATGAAGATTCAGTACAAGGACTTCAAGATCAAGCATCTGCCCGACGATCTGCCACTGATTGGTGCCGACAAAGCAAAAATCCCTCCAACCGCCCACGGCGTTCGTCCTCAAGCCAAGCTGCCCAAAGATTGGCAACCGCCGATTTACGGCGACCGGAACTAGCGCGTTGGCAACGTCTCGACTGCTTAGTCGTGGTGCACGAATTCTATTTAACAGGAAACCGCTATGCGTCGAATTATCAAACTTCTTGGTTTCGGTTTTCTGTTGGCAAGCGTTCTTCGGGTCGCGCACGCTGATGATGCAGCGGCAACGACGATTCGAATCGGGTTGATCGGGCTCGATACATCTCATTCGCCGGCGCTGGTGAAGACGTTCAACGACCCGAATCCGAAAGACGACTCGTTTGCTGGCCAGCGGATTGTGGCGGCGTATCCGTTTGGCAGCCGAACGATCGAATCGAGTGCTAGCCGAATCCCGAAGTACACCGAAGAAGTCAAACAGCAGGGCGTCGAGATCGTTGACTCGATCGAACAACTTCTCGCCAAAGTGGACTGCGTGCTGCTAGAGACCAACGATGGGACACTGCATCTCGAACAAGCGTTGCAGATTTTCCGAGCGTCCAAGCCGGTCTTCATTGACAAGCCGACGGGGTCGAACCTGGCGGAAGTGCTCGCGATTTTTCGAGCCGCAAAACACTACGACGTGCCAATGTTTTCTTCTTCATCACTGCGGTTCAGCAGCGGGGCTCAGGCCATTCGAAACGGGAAAGTCGGCCGCGTCTTAGGTTGCAATAGCTACAGCCCCTGCGCGATCGAGCCATCGCACGTTGATCTGTTTTGGTACGGCATCCACGGCGTCGAGACGTTGTACACGTGCATGGGATCCGGTTGCGAGTCGGTGGCTCACACGTCGACGGGCGACTTTGAATTTTCCAGCGGCGTGTGGAACGATGGACGCATCGGAACTTTCCGCGGCATTCGATCTGGAAAGTCAGGCTACGGTGGAACCGTTTTTGGCGAAACCGCCATCGAAGGCATCGGTTCCTACGATGGCTATCGACCGCTTTTCGTGGAAATCGCAAAGTTCTTCCGCACGCATCAATCGCCAATCGACGACGCCGAAACGATCGAGATCTACGCCTTCATGCAAGCAGCCTCTGAAAGCAAGAATGCCGGCGGCATTCCCATCAGGATCGATCACGTTATGAACCAGGCCGAGCAAGCGGCGACAAAATTACTGGCGAACGAGTTGCAGTAGTTTGCGGTGTTGCCGTGATCCCGTTGCTAGCTCTCATCAATCGAAAATTTCTAATGCACCCCATTCGATTCAAACTCTCCGTCACGTTGGTGTTGGCATCATTTTCATTGCTGCGTGTTTTGCCAACGGTAGCCGACGATGGTCGTCCAAACATCATTTTGATCTTCACGGACGATCAAGGCTACCAGGACCTGGGTTGCTTTGGTTCGACGACGATCAAGACGCCGAACTTGGACGCAATGGCAAATGAGGGCGTGCGACTGACCAATTTTTATGCACAGCCGGTCTGCGGTGTTTCGCGTGCGGCGCTGATGACGGGGTCGTATCCGATCCGCGTCGGCGAACCGGGCAATGTCAAACGACTGCATACGGTGCCGCATCCGCAAGAAACGACGATCGCCGAAATGTTGAAAACGGCGGGCTACGCTACTGGCATTATCGGCAAGTGGCACTTGGGTTTGAGCGGCCCGGCGGGCGACGACGCATCGACAATGCCGAACGCACAGGGGTTTGACTATTTCTACGGCACGCCGAGATACAACGGAGCCACGGTTTACGTAGACGACTCGAAACTTCGCAGTCCTATCCTGCGGAATCAGGAAGTAGTGGTCGAAGCCGTTGCGGACTGGGACCACATCACGGCAGACTACACCCGCGAAGCGATCAAGTGGATCGAAGCCAAACGCGATCAGCCTTTCTTCCTGTACCTGGCTCACAACATGCCCCACATTCCCCTGGGTGCATCGGAGAATTTTAAAGGCAAGTCGGCCGGTGGTTTCTATGGCGACACGATCGAAGAACTTGATTGGTCATGTGGTCAGATCTTTGAAACGCTAAAACGGCTAAATATCGACGAGAAAACGTTGGTGGTTTTCACGTCTGACAACGGGCCGTGGGTTGAAACAACGCGAGCGATGCAGCCCGACGCGGCCGCGTTCATCCCTCGCGACCATAGCGGCAACGCGGATCCGCTGCGTGGTTGGAAAATGTCGGCTTGGGACGGTGGTTGCCGTGTGCCCTTCATCGCCCGCTGGCCGGGCATGATTCCGGCCGGCTGGACATCGGCCGAGCTACTCAGCACGATGGACTTGATGCCGACGTTTGCGAAACTTGCGAAAGCCAAACGACCAACTGTAACGATCGATGGCAAGGATGGTAGTGATTTCTTGCTAAGGAAAACACCAACGAGTCCACGAAACGAATACTTTTATTACTCCGGTTGCCTGCTAACCGGTGTCCGCAGCGGACAGTGGAAGTTGGTGCTTCCGCGAGCGAAATCGCCTCAAGGTTTGGGATGGTGGGGTCGGATGATCGAAGCGGTTCCGGAATCGATGCTTTTCGATCTGGAAGCCGATCCAGGTGAGACAACGAATGTCGCTAGCCAGCATCCGCAGACGGTAACGGAACTCATGAAGCGGATCGAATGGGCGAGAACCGAACTCGGTGATCTCGACCGCACCGGCAGCGGTGCGAGGATGTTCGAGAAGGGCCCTCGAAAACTGCAGGTTTCACCCAGGCGAAAAGTGTCGGCAAAATGAGTACGCAATCAACGAGGCTACTCTGAAAAGGACAAACCGTCGTCAACATGCTAGCGATCAATACCGCTCTACCTCATCACGTCTCCCCGTCTCGAACCCGACGACTCTCCATGAACTCAATTTGCTCAGCTTTCACATTCACACTCATGCTTGTTGGACTGGCTGTCCATCCGCCGATTTCGGCCTTGGGTGCCGACCAAGAAACGCAACCTAATTTCGTTGTCTTCCTGGTCGATGATCTCGGGTACATGGACGTGGGTGCGAACAATCCCGATTGCTTCTACGAGACTCCGAACATCAACCGCTTGTCGGAATCGGGCATGCGTTTCACCGACGGATACGCCGCCAATCCAGTCTGCTCGCCGACACGATTCAGTTTGATGACTGGCCGATATCCGACGCGTGTTCGCGCCACAAACTTTTTCTCTGGCAAGCGTAGTGGCCGGTTCAATCCTGCGCCGCTGAACGACAACATGCCGTTGGACGAAATAACGATCGCCCAGGCACTGAAAGCAAACGGCTACGGAACTTTCTTCGCCGGAAAATGGCACCTCGGTGAATCGAAAGAGTACTTTCCTCAGAACCGTGGCTTCGACATCAATATCGGCGGTCACACTAAGGGCGGCCCTTACACGGGCAAGAAGTACTTTGCACCGTTCGAAAATCCTGAGATGGAAGTCGAAAGTCCCGCTGGCGATCACCTGCCCGACCGCTTGGCTCGTGATACCGCTGCGTTCATCGATGCGAACAAAGACAAACCGTTTCTCGCCTATTTGTCGTTCTATTCGGTTCACACTCCGTTGATGGGACGTCCCGATTTGGTCGCAAAGTACAAAGCCAAAGCTGATAAAATCAATGGTGTGGAGTTTGCGGAAGAAGAACAAGTGACTGGCGTCACGCCACGAAAGGTACGTGTGCTGCAAAAACATGCCGTCTATGCAGCCATGGTCGAAGCGATGGATCAAGCGGTCGGCAAAGTGCTGAAACAACTTGATGATTCAGGCGTCGCCGACAACACAGTTGTAATCTTCACGTCCGACAATGGCGGACTTTCAACATCCGAAGGATCACCGACCAGCAACTTGCCACTGCGCGGTGGAAAGGGCTGGGTCTACGAGGGCGGGATTCGTGAGCCTTGGATCATTCGATATCCCGGCGTCACGACGCCAGGTTCCGTGTCGGCGGAACCGATTTGTTCCATCGATTTGTTTCCTACGATCGCTTCAGCCGCCAACATCAAAGTTGATCACGAAATCGACGGGATCGACGTTCGGCCTGCGCTTGACGGCAAATCGCTTGATCGTGAAGCTTTGTTTTGGCACTACCCGCACTACAGCAATCAAGGCGGCATACCGGGCGGTGCGATCCGCATGGGCAACTTTAAATTGTTCGAACGCTACGAGGATGGCCGTGTTCATCTCTACGATCTTGCATCCGACATCGGCGAATCACATGACTTGGCAACCGACATGCCCGATCGCGTAACGATGATGCGAAACCGTTTGCATCAGTGGTACGAATCCGTCGATGCAAAGTTCCTGCAACCGAAGGGGAACGCGATCCCATGGAGTCCCGCTTCCGCCGAATAGCGTTGTTCGTTAGCGACCCTTATTTTCGTTGCGAAACCCTGAACGGAAATCGGAGTTGAATCGTTACTCCGATCGGCCACTTATCAACGGCCAAGATTCTCTTCTCTTTCGCTTGATGGAATATCGCAATGAAAACGTCAATTCAGCGTTTCGCATTTTCAGCACTTTTGTTGTGCCCCGCCGTTAGCGTCAGCGCGCAAGAACGCGGCGGACGTGGCCCAGGCCATGGTCCCGAACGCGGCCACCGACCGAGCGATGGTGAAGTCGATGAACATAGAGAGCACGATCGTATCGACCATGCACGTGATGACCACGAGCGGGGCAGAGGTGAACACAGTGCTCGTGAACCAGGCCCAGGTGGACGCCGCTTGGGCGGCGGACCTGGTGCCCCCGGAACCAATGGTGGCCCTGGCCCGGGGATGATGCGAATGATCCCTGTATTGAACGTGCTTGATATTGACAGAAACGGTGAAATTTCGTCTGGCGAAATTGATCTCGCGATCGTCTCGTTGAAGAAGCTCGATCGGAACCACGATGGCAAGCTGACCGGCATCGAACTGCGACCATCCTTCGCCGGCCCACCTAGTCGCGGCCCAAGCGGTCATGAAGAACACGCCGAGTCAGCAGGCCCCGCCAGAAGCGGCGGGCCGCTTGGAGTACGTGGTCCACGTGGACCTCGCGGTCCATTGGACCAAATCGACGGCGTACGCGGTCCCCGCGGCCGACGTGGCGCGGGTCCAGGTGGTCCCGGTGGCCCAAGAAACCATGGCCGCCCGGATTCAGGCGAGCACGGTCGTGATCACAGCGAATCGAAATCCAAGGACACAAAACAAGCCACCGGCGCTGATTCGGAAGCTAAGCCAGTCGTCGTCGAACGAGAGGACGCAAAACCCGAAGAAGCTGAATCAGTTGTCGAATAACATCACAACGTGCGCACGTGCAACGGCCTACGCGATGGCGTAGGCCGCTGTGACCGCCGATCGGCAAAGTAACTGTGCTGCGAAGTTTCTTGGGATAATTCTGCACCCTCGAGTGACATTGCGGTGCCACAGCGCCCCTTTGAGAGTAGGACAGCAATGATCGTCCGACGACGCATTGTTCGCCTTCTTCTCTTCTCAAACCCATGAGGGTAGCGTGATGGCAAAATTCTGGAACCATTGGAATGTACGTCCCAAACCGTCTCAAAGAAACGGGCGTAAACGAAAGTCTCAGCATCGCCGATCGCGAGCAGAGAATCTAGAAACACGCCAACTGCTGGCCGCCAATCTCTTTCACAATGAGCTGATGCCCGAAGACGTCAACGAGGACGGCGTCGTATCGGCACTCGACGCGCTCGCAATCATCAACCAGATGAGTCGCCAATCAGCCGATGGCAATACTGCTTCGACGGATTCTGCGACCGATACCCAACCCAGTCGTGGACGGATGACAGACGTCAATAACGACGGGCGGAACAGTTCGCTAGACGCGTTGATGGTCATCAACCGAATAGCCCGAGATCGCGGTCGACTTAATACACCAAGCGATCGTCCGCCAAACGATCAAACGCCAACGGACGAAACAGACGCCGAGGCTGCCGAAGTCCGCTCGATCGATGGTACTGGAAACAACGTCGAGAACCCGGAACTTGGTTCCACCGATACTGCATTGCTACGCGTAGTCGAAAGCGACTACGCAGACGGCATCTCGAAACCATCCGGCGAAGACCGCCCCAGTGCACGTGAAATCAGCAACACGCTTTCGGCGGCTGATCCTGAAGGCACGACAAGCCAGCGCAATCTGACCTCGTTCGTGTTCGCTTGGGGACAGTTCCTGGATCACGACATTGACCTGTCCCTGTCCCCCGCCGATTCCGACGACGCCGAATCGTTTGACATCGAAGTTCCTCTAGGTGATCCGCTGTTCGATCCGTTCTCGACCGGCGAGGCAACGATCCACTTGACTCGGTCAGCCGTCGCCGATGGAACTGGCACGTCGACGGACAATCCGGCCGAACAAGTCAATTCGATCACCGCGTGGATCGATGGTTCGCAGGTCTACGGCAGCGATCAGGAAACGTCAGATTCGCTTCGTGAATTCGTCGGTGGTCGATTACTCGTAACTGATGACGGTTTGCTGCCAAGCAACGATAACGGAGGTATTCTGGCGGGCGACATTCGGGCCGCTGAGAACATCGTGCTGACGTCGATGCACGCTCTGTTCGTGCGCGAACACAACCGTTTGGCCGAAGAAATCTCGACCGCAAATCCAGATCTCACTGACGAAGAAATCTTCCAAGAAGCACGTGCCCAAGTGATCGCTGAAATTCAGTCGATCACGATCAACGAATACTTGCCGGCTCTGTTGGGCGAGGACGCGTTGTCCGAATACGAGGGATATGATTCGACCGTGGATCCATCGATCGCGAATGAATTCTCGACCGCCGCGTTCCGTTTCGGTCACACGACGCTGAACGACAACTTCCGTTTAGTTGACAATGACGGCAACGACATCGCCGAACCAATCGCACTTGCCGATGCGTTCTTCCAACCCAACATTTTGGATGAAACGGGCATCGACTCGCTACTGAAGTACGCATCGTCGACGCTGTCGCAAGAGATCGACTTGGAAGTTGTTGATGGGTTGCGAAACTTCTTGTTCGGTGCACCCGGTTCAGGCGGATTGGACTTGGTTTCGCTGAATATTCAACGAGGCCGCGATCACGGGCTGGCCGACTACAACTCGACCCGTCAAGCATACGGGTTGGATCCCGTTGAATCCTTCGCCGAGATCACCAGCGATACAGAAGTGCAAGCGAAACTTGAATCGCTCTACAGCGACGTCAACAACATCGACTTGTGGGTCGGGTTGTTAGCTGAAGATCATACCGAGAACGGATCGCTTGGCGAAACAGCCACGGCAATCATCACGGACCAGTTCGAACGACTGCGTGATGGTGACCGGTTGTGGTACGAGAACGTGCTGAGCGAAAGTGAAATCGCAGAAGTCGAAAGCACGTCGCTTGCTGACATCATCGAGCGGAACACCGGACTGGATTCGTTGCAAGAAAACGTCTTCTTCTTCGCACCCACGGTGACAGGAACCGTACTCGCTGAAACCACTGTCATTCAAGACGACACGCTCCTGAGCGCGAATTCGGTCAGCGAAGCGGATCTGGATTTGTTGGCCGCCGATCAGGTGCGAAGTGCGCCTGGTCAGCCCAGCGGGCCACTATCTGCCGATCCGCTTGCCGGTGGCCGAGGAAACAATGGGCAGCGTCCCGGCAATTCTAAACCGAACGGTCAACCCACAGACCAACTGAGTCCGCTTGCGGGCATGACGGTCGAGTTGCTTGATTCGGACGGCAACGTCGTCGATACTGCGGTTACTGACGACGCGGGCGTTTTCATATTCAACGACTTCGATCAATCGGGATCGTACGTCATTCAAATGGCGGCAACGAATGAGGTTACCACCACCGGCAATGACACGTTCGAATTTACGATCAGCAGCGGCAAAGAACGCTTGGCCGGCCTGAACTTCTATGTGACCGTCTAGTTCCCCATTTCAAAATACCTTCGTCGATTCAGTTTCGCCACGCCGCCTTGCCAAAGGCGGCGTGGCTCGTCTACCAACGACGTCAAAATCGGAAACCGAGATGACGAAGCTAACGACACCCAAAGTCATCTGGTGCAAAAGGAGTTCTCGTTTCCGTGCTAGGACTCCTCGCGGCAGGCTGGTTGATCGCCCGCACCGCCGAGTGAGAAACGACGCTGTTGCTGACGATCACTTTTTTGGGCGTTCTGTCGCGCGTACTATTTTGCCTTCTATGTGATCCAGCGTTATGTCGATCCCTGAATTCGATTCGCCCGACTGATCGACTTTGCACAGTACGCGGTGCGGGGAAACCAGCCGATCGCCAGCAACAGAATTCACGCGAGCCAAAGTAGTACTGAGATCCATAAACTATGGCTTCTCGACGTCGATCACCGTTGTTCGATTACCGTAGCGAACCAGTTGAGCGGCATTGACCGACGTCCCACTCGGCAAGTCTCGTGTCTCGAACGGATACAGATCCCTTGCTTCGTCAGGAATTCCGAACGAGGTCAACAGCGAGACGGCGTCTGCTTTATCGAAGTCTGGCAAAGTAGCTTGCGTACGATCAAGTGACTTTTCTGCCGTAACCCAAGCCGCTTTCATCGTTTTGATTCCACCGGTCCATTCGACTGAGGTCAAGTATCCGAGACTCAGTTTATCGCCGACGCGTCTCACGAACAGATCGCGGACCGGATGTCCGTCAAGCATCGGCAACACTTTTACAAAACCGCGCAGTTCGACGTGTCGATCAGTAACTGCGACGTTACCGATCAAATGATGCGGTTCAGCATCGTCAACGGCAACCGCCAAACTGCCCGAGGGCGCGAACGCGTTCTTGAAACTGGCCGCATGGCTGAGCACGAAGTCGCCCGTCCATGACGGCCCGACAGTGTTGAAGATGACGCAGCGACCGTCGTCTTGAAACCGAACGCCAAAATTGGGACCGGAACGGTCGGAGTCCTGGTGAATCCAGTCACCCAGCATCGATGTCCGCGCCATCGGCTGAACGGTCCACGCTGAGTATCCGCAACTGATTCCTGCCAACATCAACAACGTTGCGACGATCGAAATGGCGAGTCGCGGTCGATAGAAACGCCGCATCCCGAGGATCGTCTGACAGATGAACGACGGACTCTGAATTTCCAGGGCTGCTTCCTTGCAAATTTTCTCCGCAGACTTAGCAATTGCCTCGCGAGACCTCACCGTTGCTTCGGCTGCCTCTTCCGCCTCTGCTGCCGACCTTTCTGCGTCCGTCACCACAAGCATTGGCCGATTGGCAGCATCACGTACGGCTTCCTTTGCGAGCGAACGTGGAACTTTGGCATTCGCAGTCAAACTGGTCACATGCGTAGTTGCCGAAGTCCGTGAAACAACTTGCCCGCGATTACCAACCAGCACCAATTCGCCGTTCAAACAAGACGCCAAAATCGGAATGCGATCCGCGGCAAGCGATCTGGTTGAATTAGTCTTTTCAATCGCTGGACTTAGCTCATTTGTGCCTGCGACATCAATCTCTACCACTGCGTCAGGCGGCAGCAGTCCGCGGGCGGCGAAACCAATCAACTCGCGTAACTTGAACGCACAGTCGTTGCCGCCCGCCATGCCTCGGACACGATACATCGTGATTTTTACATCTGCTGGATGCGGCAGCGGGACTTTTTTGTCGGAAAACAATCCGACGTTCATCACACTTAGCCAAGGCCCAATGCGTGATCCGCCAATCACCGCATCGGATCGAATGATTCCCGCCAATGCCGCCTCACGCACTTCGACCCCCGTAAAGGGACCGGCAACCGATTGATCCGTTTTGACAAAGAAGTCAGTCATTGAAGACACTTTCGTGCAGCAAATCAGTGGAACCTACTGGACGTTTTCGCCTATAACGGGATGGGCGTCAACCAATTTTTGTCGGCACTCTCAGCGATCGGTTTCCTAAAACTAGTCCGGTTCACCTTCGAGAAAAGCACGATGCAACGAAAACGAATCTCGACCGGCTTGGGACGAACCGCCCTGACGATGATTGAATTGCTGGTCGTGATTTCGATCATTGGCGTGATGATGGCTCTGTTGTTGCCGGCCGTTCAGGCTTCACGAGAATCAGCGAGACAAACCAAGTGCATCAACAACTTGAAACAGATCGGTTTGGCGATTCACAATTTTGAATCCCAGCGAAAAGAACTCCCGCCCAGTCGCAACTATGACCACTTCACTTCGTGGGCGTTCTTGATCCTTCCCCATCTGGAACAAACCGCGCTTCCGGACCAATGGGACGCCCAACTGAAGTACTACTACCAGAGCGATACTGCGCGGCTGACTCAGATCCCCTTTTACTATTGCCCGTCTCGTCGCGATGCGAATGTCATCAGCACGGCAGGCGATGACATCGTGTCACCGTACGAGAGCAGCGACCATGTTCCAGGTACTGTTTCCGACTACGCCTGTTCAGCGGGACACGGCCCGCCCGGGATTTGGAATTGGATTCATTCCAATGGTGCGTTCATCATGGGAGACGGAGTGACTGATCCACCGACCGTTCCGGCTGGCAACTTCCCGCCGCCGCAAGCTCGCCTGGTGACTTGGAAAAGTCGCACGACGTTCGCCAGCATTACCGATGGGACCAGCAACACGATCTTTGTCGGTGAAAAGCACGTGCGTCCATCGGGACAAGGGATCTCGCCCGAGGACGGCGCGATCTACAACGGCGATCATCCCGCCAACTTCTCGCGTTGTGGTGGACCGGGCTATCCACTGGCTCGTTTCCCAACTGATCGGTTTGAAACAAACTTTGGCAGCTATCACGTTGGCGGTGTCAATTTTGTGTTCGGCGACGGCAGTGTGCGCACCCTGAACACTCACATTTCAACCGATGTGCTGGGCAAGTTGACCAACCGAAACGATCACGAAGTTGTGACCGACCCTTAGGACAGGCCGAACGACGAACCCGTTGAGATCCGCTAAGTCCCGTCCTTGGCGTACCGAACCTCAAGCACGACATTATTCGTTTCGGGCTTGACCTCAACCTGCAATCCAGAAGTTCGATAACTGCGGTACTTTGCATCCAGTAGTGATTCGGGGATCAGCCCAGGGCGTTCGGCACCGTTACCGATCTCGTAATCCGACAACACCACCACACGATGATTGCCGACTAACGCACCGTCATCCGCTTGGTAGGTTCCCATGGTAAAGGTTCCGTCAGGCGAAATCCGTGCCGTCGCAGTGATCGGATCTTTTTGCCCGATCAACTCGAATTCGACCGTCCCACTACGCAGCAATTTGCCGTCGGGGAACTGAACAATGCCGTTAACCGGATAGACGTCGCTAGCAGGTCCGCCGCAGCCGAAGCCTCCGATCAACGAAACAAACGCGATCAGACCGATCGATAACATCCTATGCAACATTGATTCGGCAAAACGTTAGCGAGCGAAAGTGTCCGTGAACAACACATCATTCTAACATCACCGCGACTCGCGTGGTCATGTTCGCTGGATCAAGGCTTACAGTCCGACCATCGCGTCGGCCGATACCGTGTTAGCCGACATAAAGTGACTCGTTCCAACCGGCGGCCCCACGCAGACTCGTTTCGAGCGTGCCGATTCTAGCCCCTCGCGAATTGCCATAGCCAGATCCACATCACCGGTCGGTTTCGTCAAAAACCGAAACACTCCGCCGCGATTGATCATTTCCTGGGCCAACTCGACTCGGGCATTGCCCGTCAGCATGATTCGAACCGTTTCAGGAAAATGATCGGCAATCCAAGTGATCAGTTCGGCCCCGGTCATGCGGTCCATCTTGTGGTCCACAACGACCAGATCGAATGCACATCGTTGAAACATCTGCACTGCCATTTCACCTGAATTGGCAATGTAGAGATCGTACGGTTGATCGCGCAAGACTCGTCGGAGCCCTCGTAAAAGGTTCATGTCATCATCGACCAATAGAATGGCAGTCATTGCATTACTCGGCAGTCACGGGTTGAGGATCAGAGTTGTTTGTTTTTGTCGCAGTCGCCGGTTGGACAACGACCGTGCGAACCGAGATCGGCTCACGAACGCCCGTTTGAGAACGACGCAGACGAATCAATTTTTGAATCAAGGAATCGTGAATCTCGGTGCCCGAGGCAATGAGAATTCGTCCCGACAGATCGGTCACATGGCTTTCAAGAACCATTCCATCAGTCAATTGAGCGACAGCAACTTCCTGGTTTTGGAACATCGCTTGAACGACCGCCGACAGATGTTCAACAACGACAGGATCGTACTGAGATCGGTGCTCCATCAAACGCAGCGCCGCCAACGGTGATCTGTCGCCACGAAAACGCTGAAAATCACCGACGGCTTTTAAGATGCGAGCCGCAATCGGAGTTGGATCGCAAGCCGGTTCGTTTTGAGCAGCCACCAAATCGGCAACTCCCTGCAATCGCGGAATCGCAGAAATCAGATCGTGACCTAGCTTCGGCGTTTGCTCGATCAGGGCTTCGTCGTCTGACGAAAGTGGCTGATGATTCAAATATCGATGAATCACGTCCGCAGGCAAAGAGACACATCCGACTCGCATCAGCATCGCTGCCATTTCAATTTGCCACATCGGCCCAATGCCGATCCGCTGAGCCACGGCGCGAACCATGGCTCGTGCTTCGCCAGTCAATCCAAATGCTTCGGGCATCGCCATCGACAATACCTGCGTCAACATGCGAACACTGCCAGCAAGAGTTTTGTTCAACAGCTCGGCTTCCGCGGTCACCAGTCGGTACTGTTCGAGTCCCGCGTCGAGTGTCTTGGCTAATTGGTCTGGCGGACAAGGCTTGCTGAGAAATCGAAAGATATTTCCTTCGTTGACAGCATCAACAGCAGTCTTTTGGTCGGCATTGCCGGTCAACATCACTCGCACGGTTTGTTCGTTACGGTCGCGAATGCTGGACAGCAATTCAACGCCCGACATTTCCGGCATCTGCATGTCCGAAACAACAACAGCAAAGGGGCCGACCTTTTCGATCATTTTCAAGGCAGCCTCGCCACCCACTGCAAAGTGCAAGTCGTACTGATTCCGCAGATTTCGTTTGAAACCTTGCAATACGTTCGGCTCGTCATCAACAAGCAAGATCTTCGTTGTCATGACACAGCCTCGGGTCGCAGCAAATCGATCCAGCCTGCAACTTTGTCCATTCGTCCCAACGAACTTAGATATTCGCGGTCCAGACAGAGACCATCCACCGAACAATTCGCACCGGGGAACTTATCGCAACCTTGCCCACAAATAGCGTTTGCTGCATGGACGGCCGCGACGGGGGAAAACTCAGTGCACTCGATGTTCGTTGCGGACGGTTGATGATGAAACGCGACGGCTTCGACAATCGGATTAGGCAGCCCCCACAGCCCCAGCAGATGAGCGCCAACGGCGGCATGAGTGGTGCCGAAGACAGACAATTCGGCCTGCCAAAGCGGGATGGATTCCTTTTCTGCCATTGCTATCGCCAGCCGATAAGGATCGGTCAAGTGAACGGCCAAGATCATCTTCCCGATGTCGTGCATCATTCCAGCAATGAACGCATCATCAACAACTTCGATGTCGCTTGTTTCTTGTTGTGCGATCTTGCGAGCCGCGATGGCGACCGCCAAACCGTGATTGACCGAATCCTCTAGCGAGAAACCTGCTAAGTTTGGATCCTTGAACTCACCAAAAGCGCTAGCCGATAGTGCTAGCGGACGAATGATATTTAGCCCAAGCATCGAGACCGCGTGTTTTGGACTCTCCACATGATGGGGAAGCCCAAAAAACGAAGAATTGACCAACTGCAAAACCTTCGCGCTCATCGCCAAATCGCTGCCGATCACGTCAGCAACTCGGTCGAGCGAGGTGTCGTCAGACTCTAATTCTTGAACCAACTCGCGATAGACACGCGGCAAGCTTGGCAGACTGTCAATCTTTGACGTGATCTGTTGCAGCTTTTCATCGTGTAACTGATGCTGCAAACCACATGCGCGTTGAACCGTTTTGATTAATAGATCCGGCTCGCAAGGCTTCGACATGAATTGATGCGCTGGCCCGATCGCACGAAATATCTTTTCGTGTTCAGACTGACCGCTCAACACCAACCGGATAGTGTGCGGATACTGTTTCGAAACCCTCGTCAACAATTCAGCTCCATCGATACCCGGCATTCGCATGTCGGAAACAATGACATCGACGGGCTGAGTCGCCAACAAATCAAGTGCCTCTTGCCCGCCGCCGGCAAAATGCATGTCCCAAACGCCGCGCTGTCCCCGCAGCATCCGACGCAGCCCTGACAAAACGTTGACTTCATCGTCGACAAACAGAATGCTGGTTTTTACTTCAGTCGTCGCGATTGAATGCAGCATATTCATGACGTCAACTCCGCTTCGAATGGCGATGCAACGAGTGAACCCGAGATCGGTGCCGTGACTTGCTTCGGTCGCTGCAAGGGAAGACGGATCGTGAACACGGTCCCTTGCCCGACAACACTGGCGACATCGATCGTCCCAGCATGTTTTTCGACGATCACGCTATGAGCGATCGCCAAGCCTTGCCCGGTACCTTTCCCTGCCGCTTTGGTAGTGAAAAATGGACTAAATACTTTGGCTAGGTTTTCCGGTGTAATCCCTCGGCCGGTATCAGCGACTCGAATTTCTGCTTGCTCATCACACCGTTTGGTCGAAATTGTGATGCAACCCTTTGCGTCGGCTGATCCGTTCATCGACTCACCAATCGCATGAGCAGCGTTGACGATCAAATTTAGCAAGACTTGATTCAACTCACCCGGGAAACACTGCACAGGCCCCAAAGTCGAATCAAAGTCTGTCTCGATGGTGGCGACATACTTCCATTCATTGCGGGCGACCATGACCGTGTTGTTGATCGCTTGGCATAGATCCGTTTGTGCCATTTCCGAAACGCCGGGATGGGCAAACTCTTTCATCGCACGAACGATCTTTGCGACTCGATCAACGCCTTCAAGCGTTTGGCTGATCGCCGCCGGAATTTCTTCGATAAGATAGTCAACATCAGCCGAATCAATCGATAACCGCAAGCGGTTCGCCGCCTCGGCCAGATCAACAGTCTGATCAGCAAGCGCGGCAAAATTTTGGCAGTCAGCTAATAGGAGGGCTAGACCTCCAAACGCCTCTTGCACAAAACGTGTGTTGTCACCGACGTATTGAATGGGAGTATTGATTTCATGCGCGATTCCCGCCGCCAGCTCGCCAATCGACTCTAGCTTTTGCGCCTGCGCCAACCGTTGTTCAAGCTTGTCTAAATCTTTTGCGTGAGAAAACTTAGACATAAGCTCGCTGTCACTGCAGCTCTCGCCAACACAGTCGTGTACCCCTAGACGATATGCTTGCTCGGTTGAATTAGGGCTGTCATCGACGACCGCGATCAGGCAACGGCACTTGGCATGCAACTGCAACATTGTCTTATCAATATCCGTAGTCCAATCCAATGGAAAGCGCATAAAGACGGTCGCAAAAGATCCTCGCGTCAGTTCGGTTTCAACCTCAGAATGGCAAACGGCAACGACAACATCAGCGTTAGATTGAGCTGCGAATTCTCGCACCCGAGCAATCCAATCGACATGTTGTTGTGAGTCAGGTTCAATAAGCAGAACGTGCATGAGTGCGCCTCTGGATGCTGGAATCACACTGAATCGGCAGCCGAACAACCACTCTCGTGCCGCCCTGTGGGGGTGATTGCACGTAGATGATTCCGCCGTGTTTTTCGACGATCACGTCATGAACGAACGACAAGCCTTGACCGGCCCCTTTTCCTACTTCTTTGGTCGTGAAGAACGGTTCAAAAATTCGCTCTTGGATTGCCGCAGGAATTCCGGGGCCGTTGTCTTCGAAGCAGACTTCGACTTCATCTTCTAGCGAATCGTTGGCCACTAGCCGAGTCGAAATACGGATGTGTCGTTCACCCTCGGCTCGATGCTCGGTGACTGCGTCAAGGGAATTGGTTAGTAGGTTTAACCAAACCTGGTTCATCTGCCCGGCCAAGCAGGACACTAAACCCAAATCGGCGGATAGGTCGAGTTCCACGTGGCCAACATTTCGGCACTGATTCGCGGTCACCGCAAGAGTGTTTTCGATCGACCGATTTACATCGATCGAAGTTTTCGCTTCGGACATCGGCTGCGAAAACTCTTTAAGCGCTCGCACGATTTTTGCGACACGTTCGATTCCCGACAACGATTGCTCGATTGCACCGGGAAACTCTTCGCGAAGAAATGGCAAGTCAGCGAGTTCGCGCTCAGTCGCAATCTTTTCGAGCAATTCGGCCGTAGGTGTTTCTTCCGCTACTGCCTTCTCTAACTGCTCGAACAGGTCAATCAGACCGGCAAGGTCGTTGAATGCCGACTGCAAGAACTGGATATTGTCGCCGACGAATTGAATCGGCGTATTGATTTCATGTGCAATGCCGGCAGCGAGTTGGCCAACCGATTCCATCTTCTGAGCCTGACGCAGGCGAGACTCCATCGCCTTGCGTTTGGACAAATCACGTACCACGGCCGTAAAAACGACTCCGTCGCCGCGTTGACAGCGACTGACAGCAACTTCGGACTGGAAGGGTTTACCGTCAAACTTTGTCGCTGCAACTTCGATCGCGTCGGGCAGAGTGAATTGGCAGACTTCCGTGTCGTCGGTTGTAGCAAGTTCGGCACCGGGCGGAAAAACGTCGGTTGCGACATTCGACGCGGGGAACAGAACCGCACGGCAAGAATCGTCCATGGCAAACACACTGGAAATGGATTTACCAACCATGCTTGGGCACTTGAAGATCAAGCGTGCCGAACGATTGAAAGCAGAGATGGTGCCGTTCTCGTCGTACGACAAAATTCCCTCGGCCGCGGTTTCGACGATAGCGCGATTTTGGTCCGCCATCCGTTGCAACTTCTGATTCGCCTCATAAACCGCCAACGACTTTTGCTCGAGAAGACTTTCAGCTTCCTTGCGAGCCTTCCGCTCTCGCTCAAACCGTCGATTCAATAGTTCCAGTTCGGACATCAGACAGTCTCGGCTAATAAGCAGTTCGTTGTCTTAGGAGTCAGCGTGAAAGTGGCTTCGGTACCATTTTTCTCACCAATGTCCGTTCGAGCGACTTCGATTGCGTCGGCAAAGTGATCAACACAAGCAAGGACCAGCCCCTCGGCCAAGTCGGCAAACGGACGCTTGGATCGGTACGTCATGGCAAGCACTTCACCGGTTTGCTGACACTCAAAGGAAGGCAATTCAGCATCCGGATAGAGTTTGCGGACCTCAACGTGAATGTAGGTCTCAACTAAGGGCAAGAACTGCGTTGCCGATTCAATTCCTGAAAAGAATTGAGGATAGAGCTCGAAAAAGCGAACAAATAAGTGCTTGCCGAACGTGCGAACCAATTCAGATACAGGAATCGAGGTCTCTTGCGAAAGCGCTACAACTAGATGAATCAGTTCGGCGTGATCGTAGGTGCCGACGGCGGTATAAGCGCCACTGTTTTGGGTGTTACCGCCCGCAATCATGCGGTCGGCGATCTCGATACCAAGATCGCTTTCAACCATCTCGATCAATTCAGTAAAGACGATGCCCTTCATAATTCATCCAATGCAATAGGCGTACGTGCGAGAAATTCCCCAGCCAACTAGTTTGCGCTGAGTACCGGTTCGGTGAACTCGGATCGACGCCAACGCCCGCGTCGGAAACCTTCGAGAATCTGCCGCATGCGTTGCGAGTCGCTTTTCAAGTCAATGAACTTGGGCGACTGTCCGGCGGCGCAACTATCGGAAGAACTCGAACCCGGTCCCTCTGTGTCGCGTTGTGCAAAGAAGTCGACGAATCCGGGCAGCAGATCGATGACACCCTCGTCACGAGTGAACCCCATCTGCCAGTCGCCAAAGTGTCGGCTGTCGATCTCTTGCTCGGACAGCACGATCATGTTGCAGTGACGCGGATCCGCAGAGATCCGGCGAAAAAGCTTGTCGACGGCGTCCGCCGGTCCTTCCATTACCTGAAAAAACGTGCGGTCGCGAAATAACAATACTCCGGTGATCCCAATCGACTGATTCGATGATCGCGAAAGACGAAGTAGTCCATCGAGCTCTGTTTCTTCAAAGGAAGCGACGGCAGCACTGGCATACACCATTTGCTTCATCAGATTCGTTTTGGAAGATTTACTATTCATAATTCGCCCCATTGGCCAAGAACGTGTTTCCCCCGCGCTCGACCTGCCCAAGATAAGCAAACGACTCATTCGGGCAGTTGAAGCCTGTGTCAACTTCTCTCCCGACGCCGACGAATCTCGCCGATATTACGGCTCGCCCCGCATGAAGTGTTGAACGATGACGGTTGTGCCGGTTGATTCGGCATATCGCGAAAATGGAGACCCGGATGGCAGCCCACTTAGGATTGAGTGCAACCATAGGAATGGGTGGCAATGAATCTCCCAAAACTCGCCACACCCTGCCGAATCAGTTTCAGCCTAAAACTTCGACTAGAATGATATTGTTCTCTTCACGCTCATTCCACACGCCCACCTATCACATCCCCGCCCCAGCACGGAACCACCGATGTCGACGAAGTCTCTTGTTGTGATCGCGATTGCGATTTTCTCGTACTTTCCAACGACGGTTTTTGCCGAGGCGCCGAGCGGCCGAGGGAATGGAGACTACGTCGTTGGCCCCGAATATCGATTATCGGACGATCTAAGGAACAAAGGCAATGTGCGCGGCCAGTCATTTGAGTTTTCGATGCCACTGGCTGACAGCAAGATTTTCCGTGGCGACGATTCGACTTTGGATCCCAAGAAGGAAGTCCGAACCGATCGAAAGATCTTTGTTTACGTTCCGGCCGCCTATCAAGACGGCGACAAGGCGCCAATCCTGGTGACGCTTGATGGCCCCAGCCGGATGAATTTGGTGACCGCGGCGCTGGACAACCTTACCGCGTCAAAAGATCCGAAACGCGCATTGCCGGCGTTCATTGTGATTGCAGTGCAAAACGGTGGGGACGACAGCAAGGGCAGCCAACGTGGCTTGGAATACGACACGATGTCAGACCGTTTTGCGCGGTTCATCAACGATGAAGTTCTACCCGCGGTATTAGACAACGCAAAGATCCGGGCTGCCTTTCCAAACATCGCGTTCACGTCCGACCCGTGGGGCAAAGCCGTTATGGGATGCAGCAGTGGCGGAGCGGCAGCGCTAACGATGGGCTGGTTCCGCCCTGATTTGTTTCGGCGGCTGATCACTTACTCGGGGACTTTCGTCGACCAACAAGATGACGATGCTGCCGAAGAGGCCGCCTTCCCGTTGGGCGCGTGGGAGTACCACTCGGGGATGAAGCTGATTGAAAACAGCGACAAAAAGCCGCTACGCATCTTCACTCACGTGGCTGAAAACGACAACCGCGCGGGCGACGCCGAGGAAACCTACCATAACTGGGTAATGGCAAACCAACGGACCGCCGCAGCACTGAAAGCAAAAGGATACGACTATCGATTCGTATTCAGTAAAGCGTCCCGGCACTGCGACAACCGTGTTTTCGAGCTAACGCTTGCCGACACGCTGGTTTGGATGTGGGACGGATACGAACCGGAATAACCGTCCGTTCCGCGGCGTAATCAGTGGGATGAAGTACTACTGCGGCGCATCATCGCAGAGTTCAAACGTTTTCTCGGCGACGACGTTCCCATCGAGTTCCAAGTAGAGAACCCAGTCGCCGATTTTGTCGGCGATCGGATCCCAAATCGTATCGCCTAGGTAAAAATTCCAGTCGTTCGTTTTCACATAGACCGTTCCATCGAACGGTTCGCGCCGCTGGCCACGATCATCAAGAATGCCGGGATGATCGATGCAGTAGTCGAGCACTTGGTTTTTGCAGTTTTTGATATTGACGATAAATCCGAATTCAATGCCGACCTTGGCTTGGATCCGAGTCGCCGTCTGCATGAACCGCGGCAACTCTTTTGATTCGGCGTCCCAATGAGCATAGACGCCGTAGCTGCGCATCTTGATTTCCGGTTTGCGTTTGGCCATGAAATTCCCTGGTCGTGTCTGCGCTGCACTTTGTGTCATCGGTTAGTAGACGGCGGATCTTCCAACGCCATCGCAGCGCGAGTTTAGCTGGCTAGCGTAAGTCATCAATGGTGTTTTGGGTGTTCACGAGTCCAGTTCCATCGCGAATGCACAAGACCGAATCGCTACAGTCGTCAAACTTGATATCGTCAGTCGTTTAGCTCGACGCAATCCGCCTGTTTTGCCTTGGCAAACTCTTTTGCGTGCTTAACGCTTCACCCGTAGTCGATGAATCCAGTGCAACGACTTCCTCTTCGCCAGTGAGCACAGATTACGCGATTCGGTTCACCCGCCTCGCTCGTGCAACTCGCCCAGTTTGAGGTGCCGGATTTGCGAGACGTCTGCAAAAGAAACCAGACAAGGGTCGTCCAAAAATCTGCGTGCTGCGTGTCGCACAGGAACATCGATTGTGAGTTTACCGATGCCGGAGCATCGGGAGTTTTTTAGCTACGTCCAACGCAACCTAACGGTTGCACCTAGTGGAGAATTGAATATGAGAAAGCTTTGGTTGTTGCCTGCCGTTGCGATCATTGCGATCGTATCGGGAGCAAAATCGGTTAACGCCGCATATTGCGGTGCGATTAGCTATCAGGGTTGTAGTGAGTGTGGCTCGAGTGTTGTCGATGGCGGCATGGCTTCAGAAGGCGTCATCGTCGACGGCAGCGTAATTGCTGACGGCGGCTCGATGGGTGCCCCAGTTGCTGGCGGCACCTACACGGTCATGCGTTCGGTTCAAGAAACCGTCTACGATCAAGTTGAAGAAACTCGTTACCGTTCACGTAACGAAGTTTACTACGAAGACAAAGAAGTGTCGGGAACACGAAGCGTTCCTTACACCGAATCCCGTGAAGTTCAGTACACGGTCATGGTTCCCTCGTATGAAACCAAGACCCGCACACAGAACTACACCGTGATGAACAAAGTCGTGGAGAATCACTCCAAGACGATCAACTACACGGTCAAGGTTCCTACTTACGAAACCAAGACTCGCACGATCAACTACACCGTCAACAAACCGGTGTACGAGACTCATCAAAAGACGATCAACTACACGGTCAAGGTTCCTGTAACGGAAACTCGCCAAAAGACGATCAACTACACGGTCATGAATCCGGTTCGCGAGAACCACAGCAAGACCGTCAACTACACCGTCATGGTTCCAGTTCAAGAACAAAAGTCGCGTACGATCAACTACACGGTCTACAACACTGTTCAAGAACAAAAGACTCGAACGGAAAACTACAGCGTTGTTGTCCCTGTGACAACGACCAAAATGGTTACCGTCAAGGGTGGAAACTGGGAAACGATCACCGAAGAAGTTCCTGGCAAGATGATGAAGCGCACTGTGCGTGAACCAGGCACTTGGACATTTGATCCGTCGACCTGCAAGAACGTTTACTGCCCCGGCGCTTGCCGCACAGAATGCGTTCAAGGTTGCCCAACGACTGTCTGCAAGAAGGTTTGGGTTCCAACCTGCGAGCAAAAAGAAGTGACTTGCACTTCTTACACTCGTGAATGCCGCACTCGTGAGATTCCTTACACCGTATGCCGTAAGGTTCCAGAATGCCGCACCAAGGTTGTAAACTACACCGTTTGCAAGATGGTTCCTGAATGCCGCAGCAAGGTTGTCAACTGGACAACTTGCAAGATGGTTCCAGAATGCCGTAGCAAAGTTGTAAACTACACCGTTTGCAGCACTCGTTGCGAAAACCGTAGCAAGGTTGTCAACTACACGACTTGCAAGATGGTTCCAGAATGCCGTACCAAGACTTGCAACTACACCGTCTGCAACACTGTTTGCGAACAACGTAGCAAAGTTGTCAACTACACGACCTGCAAAATGGTTCCAGAATGCCGCACCAAGACCATCTCGTACAAAGTGTGCAAGATGATCCCAGAATGCCGCACCAAGACCGTTTGCGAAACCAAGTGCCGCACTGAGTGCTTCACAAAGATCGTCAAAGTTGCTAAGTGCCGTAAGGTTTGCGAACCTTACACCGTTACCAAGTGCGTTCCACGAGTTGTCTGCAAGCAAGTTCCAGTTCAAGTTTGTGCTCCTGCACCAACTTGCTGCGATCCTTGCTCGGCTGGCGCCATGAGCAGCGACTGCGGTTGCGGTGCTGCTTCGGATTGCGGTTGTGCAGCACCTAGCTGCGACGGCCCAGTGAAGAGCTTGCTGAAGAAGGTCTTCGGCGGACACAACTGCGGTTGCGACACTGGTTGCGACGTTGCACCAGCTTGCGGTTGCTAATCACTGTTTGGCTAAACCCAAAGTTTAGTTAACTACAACTCGCTGCCGGGCGGTGACCGTGCGGCAGCGAGAACTCAACAGTTGAATTCGCTGGACGTAAGCGAAAAAACGAGACGGGTCGAGGCTTTGAAAAAAGCCCCGGCCCGTTTTTTCGTTTGGCGACGGCTCTCGTCCAACTACTAGCTGGTTCAAAGTGACAGTACTTTTCGACCAGTTTCTGTCCCAATCTTGGACTTGGAAATGCTAGTTTTGGCCATACTCACTCCTGCAAGTGTTCCGCAAGACTAAATCCAGGCAAATCTGGTTCGAATTTCTATTTTCCAACTTGCCGAATTCGCTGAGACCGCTAGGTTTGGATAAGCTAGATGAATTAGTGCGGCGCAATCGGGGGATCACCTTCCCTGCATCCCCGCCCGTCTGGTTTGCCACGGATCCAATTCTCCCAACCCCTACATCAGGGACCTACCATGTTTCGACGCTTCTCTTTGGCTCTTTCGATTTTCGCCGGCATTTCGTCGATCGCTTGCCTAAACCTAGTTTCGTCGAACGTCCAAGCCCAGGATTGGACTGCGGCTGCGTTCCCAGTTAAGACTCACCAATTTGGAACGGTAGCGGTCGGTTCGAAAACGGAATTCGTTTTCCCGGTCGTAAACACGATGTCCAATACAATGCACATCCAAACGGTCCGAGCAAGTTGTGGATGCACGACTCCCATCGTTCAAAACCAATACATCGCTCCTGGTGAAACCGGATCCATTTTGGCTCGGTTCAACACTGACACATTCAAAGGGCAAAAAGGCGCGACACTAACGGTGGTGATTGACCAACCGTTCTACAGCGAAGTCCGTTTGCGAGTGGACGGCTATATCCGCAGCGATATGGTTTTCTTTCCGGGAGCCATTGAATTTGGCAATCTGGCACAAGGCGAAGCTGTCGCAAAATCGACAAAAGTTCTGTACGCCGGCCGTAGTGACTGGCAGATCATGGATGTGCGAAGCAATAAGTCTTGGCTGATGCCCGTCGTGAAAGAAACGGTCCGCGAAAACGGCCGCGTCAACTACGAATTGACCGTCGATGTTCGCGAAGACGCGCCGACAGGATATTTCCAGGACGAGTTGGTCGTCGTTACCAATGATCGCTCGATGCCAAACGTCCCGCTTAGAGTTTCCGGTCAAGTCGAGTCGGCCCTGTCGATTTCGCCACAAGCGATCGCACTGGGATCACTGAAGCCTGGCGAAGCAGTCAGCCGAAAGTTGGTGCTGATCGGCCGCGAACCGTTCCACGTCGACACGATCACCGCCGATGGCTGGAAAATCAATTTCCAACCGACGTCAGAATCGAAGAAGATGCAAATGGTCGATGCAACGTTCACCTTTGTCGGCGACACCGCGGGACCGAAAAAGGAATCTTTCGTCATCAAGACTGCCGGTGGAAATTCGGTCACCGCCAAGGGACTGATCACCGCAGAAGTTCGCGGCGAGTAAGCAGCTTGTCTTCGACAATCTAGTGCAGGCTGCCAGCCTGCAGTTTCAGACGAACAGTTTGTGCGACCCGTTTCCGCGAAGATTCGTTTTCAGGCCGCGTGATTGAGACGCTAACGTTACTTGATCGCGTAAGACAATGCGCCGATCACAGATGCTTGGTCGCCGCAGACGCTGAAACTGAACTCGTGGAAATCACGGAATCCGTCCAGTGCGTTTTCATGGTACGCACGACGGACCAAGTCCAAGTATCGATCTCGCAGTGCGGGTGCTAAATCGCAAACGCCACCACCGATCACTAGCCGGTCATAGTCACCCAAGTAATTGACCATCAGCAAGGTGATCCCGAGCGCCGTGGCTTGATCGTCGAGCAGTTCGACGGCCAACGTATCACCATCGGCTGCCAACTCGCGAAGTTGTTTCGCCTTGTCTTTCATGCTGCACGTCTGTTTGTTCAGCACGTGGTCACGATAGGTGTCGAGAGTCAGCCGATACGCTAATTGATGCGTCAGCGACGTCAACGAAACCGCACTCTCGGCGGTGCAATAGGCGTTACCCACTTTCAGGTTGCGATCATGTTCATAGCGGAACGCATGCACCGGCAACATCAGGTGCCCAGCGTGACCGGCGCGGCCAAAACTGCCTTGCACGGGCTTTCCGCTGCGCACTTCGCCACCACCTAGGCCGGTGCCGACCGCGACCATGAACAACGAATCAAACTCGTCTTGTTTGCCGTCCATCGGTGATTCGGACCAATGCACGAGCCCGGTGCGAATCGCTGACTCGCCCACCGCCGCGGCTTGGCCGTCTCCGACATAGCTAACTTCGATTGCCTTACCATTGTTGGCCCAGGCGGTTTGCAGTCGTTCACGAATCGGACAGCGATTCCACAATCGCGAATCCAGGTTCGGCGTCGACAACAGGATGCCGTCTTTGGTCGCTGGCCCCGGTGTTGCCAGCGTGATGCCAGAAACCTCATCACACTGACGCCCCAATTTTTCCAGCTCGATTTCGATTTGGTTCACAATATCCGCGATCGTGGCATCAGGCCCATCGATCGAGCGGGTAGGAAATTGCTTCGAAATGCACAGCAAGTTGCGATCCGAATCACCGATTGCAATCGTGCTGGTGGTTCCGCCGACGTCGACACCGACAAATAGTGACACTGGTATTGATTCCATCTGGGGGTAAGTGCATCCTCCGCAGCCACTGCGACCGGGAAGTTTGCATGTACAGTGTTACGGCAGCGGCAGCTTTGCGAAAGGTGAATCCGACGATGATGACGACAATTCGAACTCGCGGGTTTCTCTATTTGGTAGGAACCTTGGTCAACAAATTAGTGCCAGAACGAGTCTTTCGATTCCGGATCTTCCGAATCTTCGAGCTCGAAGAAATCGACCTGGACGCCAATGCCGGACGATCCCAGGCGAATGCGCCGCGTGCCCATGAACTTATGTTTCGGTGGTGCGAAACCGAGGCCGAAATCGCGGATGCTTGCCGTCTGACCTTTTTTCGTCCCGATGGATCGGGCGCTCCCCAACAAGCTTGTCTAGCGATTGCTAATTCCGAACCGGTCGGTGGCGTCTGGATTGGCCGCGACTATTTCAACGAAACGGAACTGGGCCTTCGGATTTGCTTGAACGAGGATCAAACGTGGCTCTTTTCGGCTTTCGTTGAAAAGCAACATCGTCGCACGGGCGTCTATCGCCGCCTACTCAACCATGTCCTTGCCGATCAACAGCAGACGGTTTTTGCGTCGATCAATCCAACCAACAAAGCGTCCATCAAATCTCATTCGCCGTACATTCGCCGAACGGCGGGGACCTGCGTCGCCGTCCGCTGCTTTGGATGGTCAAAATGCTGGGCCAGTGGTCAATTGCGAGTCGACGGTAACGAAATCACGATTCTTGCCTACACGGAATCGAATTAACGTCTAAGTGATGTCTGACTAACGCAGCGAATCGAGCCACAGAATCCACTCGGCTTGTTCGTCATCTGAAATCGCGGGCTTGGGCAGCACCGGCAATTTCGTGCTAGACGCTGTTCCCGTTGATTGCTTGCGAACGTTTAGCAAACCATTGACGTTGATTTCAAAACCGATCATTCGACCAATCGGTTTTTGATCGCCATTGGAAAGTTTGCTTTCCGGAGCGACGCGGGCTGGTTCTGATTCGATTTCATATCGGCCCAGTGAATGCCAGTCGTCACTGAGAATGCCGGACGATTCGACCAGTGACAACGTCATGGACTGGCGTTTCTTCGACAGCGTCAAACGACGATTCGTTCGCGCCGGCAACAACGTTCCTCGGGGAATGATGGGCAGGATTCGTCGACGGCCCTTTGCGTCTTCGACCACGATGCCGATTTCTTGACTCGTAACGCCTCGCGGCGGCATCGCGACATCGCCACGCCCAGGCAATTCGGCTGCCAAACACGCCGCTGCGCCACGAGCCACATCGGTGCGATCAACCACTCGCCGCTGAGCGGTCGCCGACACGCCATCGGTCACGGCGTCTCGCACTCGGGCAATCCGCATCACGGCGCCCATCGTCACGCACACATCAACGTCCGATAATGATACCGACGCTTGATCGCACGTTCGTTTTACTGCTGCGACGATCCCGGCAATCAGGTCATCGCAATAGTCCAACCAATCATTCCGACTAACCGAGACCGCGATCTTTTTACCGCTCGACTCGATTTGAACGGTCGCCGAATCGGCAAGCAGCATAGTGTTCATCGCCCGCTCGCACGCAATTTGCAACTGAGCACCGGTCTTCATCGAACGACGAGGATCCAAGCCAAACTGAGTGACGAATTTCGCGGCAACTAAATCGACCAAACGATGCAACCAAGGTAACGTCCCCTGGTGCCAATGCCCGCCGTTGGCCAATTGATGCAACCGTGTTTCGTCACGGCGTACGATCGCAATCTCAGTCGCCTGGCCAGATACGCCGACAAAGAAAATGAGCTGATCCTGGTCCGAATCAAGTTCGCCGATCCTGCCACCCAATCCGCCCTCAATCGCGGGGCCGGCCCCTATTTCATGATCGGGATCAACCAACAACGACTGAACCGCTGCGATCGATCGATCCACCAATCGCACTGACGACATCCCCGCCATCTTTGCCGCCTGCAGCACGCTTCGGCGGTGCAGTTGATCGTAACTTGACGGCACCGTAATCGCAGTTGCAAGCGGCTGCGTATTGCCAGACCAAGCATTCTTGCGGATCTTTCGCAACAGCATCGCCATCAAGACTTCGGGCGGACAAGATCGCCCTGCGACTTTGCGATCGACCACCGGTTTGCCGATGTACATCGGCAAACAATGCACCAGACTCTGCGGAAACTCGCGCCGACGTTCGATCGCATCTTGGCCGTAAATCAACTGTTCGCCGTCCGATGCGATTGCCATCCGAAACAGCGGATGATCGCCACCACCAGCCGACAACTGATTCATCCCACCGATGGGCGACGCCGACGCAGCCGCGGAATAGAACATTCCAAAATCGATTGCGAAAACCCTGGCAACAGTCCTCGATGTCGAACCGCTGGCGTAGGTGGAGCCTGCGCCTGCCGTTGATTGATCGCCCACTGTATTCCGCTGAGCAAATTCGGACAACCAAACCGGTGCATCGGCCAGAGTGGCGTACGGCGACAGATCGTCGATCACTTCGTCAAGCGACGCGTACCGTTGATCGGGCTTCTTCGCCATCATTCGGAAAAATATGTTGGCAAAGTTCATGTCAACGTCGCCCCGGGCCTGCATCAGATCCGGAATCTCGCCGTGCCGGTGTCCGTAGACTTGGTCCAAGTACTCGCCGCTGAACGGAGGACTCGCCGTTAACAAGAAATACATCGTCGCACCGAGCGAGTAGATATCGCTTCGCGCGTCGGCTTCATCCGGGTTCTCAAGTTGCTCCGGTGACATGAATGGTAACGTGCCGACCAGACGTCCCTTCGCACTTTTCAAAGGATCGATATCTTCGCCGTCTGCATCGACAATCGGCGAAACATAATCGGCCTCTGAAATTCTGGCCAAACCGAGATCCAGAACTTTGATCGTTCCGTCGGTCGCACGCATCAGATTGCCTGGCTTGACGTCGCGGTGAACAATCCCGGCACGGTGAGCATGCAGCAGCCCCAGGGCGGCTTGGCGAATGATCGAAGCCGCTTCGCTAACCGGCAACGGACCTCGCATTGCGACCCAACGTGTCAGTGTGACGCCATCGACATGTTCCATCGCCAGATAATGGATGCCGTCATCGGATTCGCCGGCATCAAACGCGGTAACGATATTGGGATGCAATAAACGCGATGCGGCTCGAACTTCGTCATAGAATCGACGAACCGCCAACTCGTCCTTCATCCGTTTGATCGGCAGCATCTTGATCGCCACCATCCGCTGCATCCGTGTATGCTCGGCCAGATAGACGTTGCCCATGCCACCCGACCCGATCAGCTCGCGGATGACGTAGTCGCCGATTTTTTCGGGCACGTCATCGATCGTGTCACGTTTTTCGATGTCCGCAACGTCAAACGAATCGATTTCGTCACCCTGGGACACGCAATCCTGAGTTGGAAGTTCGTTGATCGGTAGGTTTTCGTACGATGAAGACAAAGGTGCGTTGGACTGAGATGTTTGATGTTGGGTTTTAGGAAACTCGCGAGACACTATCATATCCGATCCGGTACTGATCTTACCCCCTAATATCTAGCTCCCAATAGCCTCCCATGCTCCGAATTGCGACCCGACAAAGTCCGTTGGCCCTGTGGCAGGCCGAACATGTGGCCGCACTGCTAGCATCGGCGGGGATTCAAACCGTTTTGGTCCCGATGGTCAGCAGCGGCGACACCGACATGCGTCCGATCGATGGGACTAGGCAAGTTGGGTTGTTCACAAAGCGAATCCAACAAGCATTGCTGGAAGACGAAGGCGACATCGCGGTTCATTCGCTCAAAGACTTGCCGACCGAAGTCAACGAGTTGCTAACCCTTGCAGCCGTTCCAGTCCGCGAAACCGTTACAGACTGTTTAGTGTCCAAGTCGGGTGTGAAATTTTCGGATTTACCCAACGGAGCAAAGATCGGAACGGGTAGCCGGCGACGGGCGGCTCAGATCCTCAGTCGTCGGCCGGACTTGAACGTGGAAGGAATCCGCGGCAACGTGCAAACGCGATTGAGCAAGCTAGACGAAGGATTTGACGCGATCGTTTTGGCCGATGCCGGTTTGGTGCGATTGGAAATGGCAGATCTGCCGCGATATCACTTTACGTTTGACGAGATGCTGCCCGCGCCCGGGCAAGGTGCCCTGGGAATCGAAGTCCGCGCCAACGACAAACAGGCGCTCGAAGCAGCCGCGACGATGGACGACATGGCAACCCGAGCCGCAGTGACGGCCGAGCGAACATTGTTGTCGTCACTGCACGGTGGATGCCTGGCGCCAATCGCTGCCTACGCCGTCGTCGATGGTGACGTGCTGAGAATGTCGGCTGTCGCTCTTAGCCCGGACGGCAGAAAGCGTATCGATGAAACCGACGAGATCGAGTTCGCAAACGATCTGTCGGCAGCCGTCGAACTGGCCAACCGAATCAGCCAAAGAATGGTCGACGCCGGCGCAATCGAAATGGTTCGCGGCTAGTCGATGGTGCTCGTGCTGACTCCCCTACCCTGCCAAACCCTGCCCTGCCAAACCCTGCCCTGCCAAACAACGTTCGGCAGTGGCCGCAGACTAGCGATCCATACGATCAGCGGATCGTTAGCGTAGTAATCCGGTTGTTTTTCATCAAACATCGACCCTCGTTTTGCACGGCCCCAATCCGCAGCCATTGCCGCGATCGCGTCCGTATCACCGTACCCGTCGTCATCGATCATATCGACCAGTCGTCGTACAAACGAGTCAATGTTTCGATCCGCTCGATTGCGTTCGATCGCAAACTTATGCGACATGCTGTTGAGCATGAGTTCCCCCGCGAAGTCCTTGATGGGCACTTGAGGGTCGCGATCAAACCAGCCGCGTCGGTTGTAGCGTTGCCATTCGCCGATCACGCCAATGCGGCGGGACTTTTTGCGCAGCTCGGGGGATGGAAACATCGCAGCAAGCAGCTTGTCGGAACCGACTGATTTTATTCTTGGTTGGGACGCGAACACTTGCAACGCAATCTCCTCGGCGGGCTCAGCAATACGAATCAACGCAAGCAACCCCTCTTCTCCGTCCGCCACATACTGGCGAACCAGGTTGGCCCATTTCAACAAGACTTCGACGGCCAAGTCGCGCTGTCGAAAAGCAACCTTTAGTTCTGCTTCCGTTGGCTCTGGGGGTACAAACACGCTGAATTCTTCGTTCCAAACGACCTCGTCCGACGCAGCAACGAAGCCCCTCGATGTCCGCTCGACAACCGACCGGAGCTCGGCGAACGAAACATGCCGACCGACCGAGTCTTCGGCTTTCAATTCGTTTTTCAAACGTTGGGAAATGTCCGCACGGACGTCAACGTTGACATAATAGAGTGGCTGCATCGCCTCGGCCGAAACCTTCGTCGAACTTGGCATGCCCTCCCACCGAGTTGCGGGGCGTTCCAACGTTGGCAAGTTGACTGCCATCATGCGGGCTCGCCAATCCGTCATGACGGGCGGCGTTGTCCACCAACGCAGGCCGAACACCAACAACATCGGAACGGCAACTGCCATCCCTGTCCAACCGATCACTCGCCAGTGGAATCCACGGTCAATCCGGCCCTCGAGCCAACGTCCCGTCAATCGACGAGTCGCAATCAGCAAGATAGGCACCATCAACAAAATTACGATCACATAGTGCGCGTACGGAATGAAGAACCACACCAACACAAACGACGCGAACATGCCGTAGGCCGGCGCCGCAAAGAACGACAAAACTGGACGCTTGACCCACATCGAAACCAATTGCCCAAACGCATAGCAACACATCAGATACACGGTGGCAAAAGCACGCTCCTGCGTCGCATTTTGCGGACCATCGATCCGAGGCGCTGACAACAACAAAAACGCTAGCAGTAATAGCGCCGGTACAAGTGTCGGCAGCACGCGAGTCCACCAGACCATGCGGTGCGAGATGCCGCGATCGGCAAAGTAACGGCATTGCTGACGGACCGAGTCGCCATAGAACGTGACCGCTCCCATCCATAGAAACGAAAGCGTTGCCAGGGGAATCACGCCGCCCCGTACCCGACCTCGGTATCCATACGAACTGGCAAGTTCAACGAGAACAAAAACGAACGTGATCGAAAACAACGATGCCACGATCACGCAGACCTGACGCCACTGTTGCCACAACATCGCGTAAACGGGCGTTGGCTGGAACAGACCCGAGACGACGACGGGTGGCGGACGATAGGCGTCTTCACGCATGATCCCACCGGCCGGATTCCGGAACGTCAACGTTGCCTTTGATAATCGATACCTCGCCAACCAGCGCTGCAGCGCAAACAGTGCCACCAACACCAAGGCGCAGGCGACAATCATGCGGATCCAGTTGGCGACCGGTGCGCCGATTTGCGAAATCGACGAAGCATACGGAGAGTCCAGCAAGTAAACCATCATCCAGTAGGCAAAATACCAGGCGATCGAGATCACTGGTAACAACGACACTAGCCCAGCCACCGGTGATTTGATCGCGTACGAAGTCACCAAGCCGACCATCAACAACAGGCACGTAAAGAAGAACGCTTGCCCGATCCCAACCGTCGTCAACAACCCACCAAAACTGTTTTCAGAACTGGCATCCTGCCACGTCCAAGTCGAAAGCCACAGTGCGACCGACGCCAGAACCCACGCACTAAGCATGCAGACCAACGCGATCGCAAACTTCGTGTCCGCGACCGACTGCCAACGCACCGGCAACGTCCGCAGCCAACCCAACGTTCCATTTTCTTCTTCCGTGCCGATCAACATCGGTGGAAGACCGATCGCCATCAAATTGGGCAACAAGATCCACATCATGACCGACCATGCGACCGCTGACCGTCCACGATCATCCGACAACATCGACGCAAGCGCAGCGATGATCGGTAGCGCCAGGATCGCCAATCCCACCGCCAACAACAGCGGCCGAATCGTGACCAGGTCTTTCCAGCATAGGCTTTGCCAAACTCGCGAGGCATTCATTGAAGACTCCCGGTTTTTTGGTCATCCGTGCAAACCGCGACAAAAATTTCTTCGAGCGATGCGGGAACCGCGGATGCATCTGCCACACCGCTTTCGGTGCCATATTGGGATCGCCAATCGTCGGCCAGATCGGAAACCACAAATCGCAGTTGGCGTCCGTTCTGAACTTCGGAGAGGACTTTTCCTTCGGGGATCGCAACGGTCGATCCAGCGTGATCGAGCGTCATCGTGACGATGAAGGTTTTCGCTCGCAAAGTGTCCAGTGGCTCGCAGACTCGCAGTCGACCCTTGTGCACGATCGCCACCCAGTCGGCCACGCGTTCGACTTCGCTGATCTGGTGACTCGACAACAAAACCGTTCGTCCAAGCGCCGCGCGGTCCACCATCGACTCCAAAAACTGGCGCCGCACCATCGGATCCAAGCCGCTAGTCGGTTCGTCTAAAATCAGAAGTTTCGGATCATGAGCGGTGGCTAGTGCGAGTGCCACCTTAGCCCGCTGGCCCTTGCTCATGTTCTTTAGCTTCACGCCCGCCGGAACGTCGAATGCGGCCAACAGTTCTAAGTAACGCATTGGAAACGTTTCATCGTAGAACGCCGATGTGAACCAACCGATCTCCTCGGCCTTCATCCAGTCGTACAGCGCCGGTGCGTCCGACACGTAGCCGATCGAACGACGAATCTGCATCGCCGCATCACTGGGCGACTTGCCAAGAACGAGTGCTTCGCCCGAGTCCGGCTTTTCGAATCCTGTCAGAATCCGAATCATGGTCGTCTTGCCAGCACCGTTCTCGCCAAGCAAGGCAAACACGACGCCTTCGGGTACCTCCAACGTCACATGATCCAGAGCCTGGGTGCGGCCATACCGCTTGGACACGTTGTCCAATGAAATGATGGAATTTGCCATGCTTCAAGACTCCGATTCAATGGATTGTTTTGCCAGTTCAACTTCAAACAAAGCACGAAGCTCGTCCGCCGTCATACCGCCCGCGATCGCATCGGCCAACGCACGGCGAACCGCATCGACGACTAGCGTATTGCGAGCCTTGGTGCAGCGATTGATCGCGTCGCGGCGGACCACCATGCCTCGGCCCCGCAGTGTCTCAAGCACGAGATCGTTTTGCAGTTCGGTATAAGCCCGCGCGATCGTGTTCGGATTGATCGCCAATTCATGGGCGAGCTGCCGCACGCTGGGCACCATCTGGCCGCCAACCAATACGCCATCGGCAACACCCAATTTGACCTGCCGAACAATTTGTTCGTAGATCGGCGTGTCGCCAGACGGGTCAATGGAAAAGAACATTCGTCACCCCTAAACGTGGACGTCATGTGTACTGCCGTGATGGTACACCGAGTCGCTGGCGAATGTCAAGCAAATTTCGCAAGGAACGTTCTTGGGGCGTTTCGCCACTTAGAAACGACGCATCCATCACTGGTGTAGTGGACGAGGCAACGAGTCCTGCAGCACGGGACCGTTGCCTCGTCCACTAACATTTGCGCCACTTATAGCTAAGCCGGATGCTCTCTTACGGCCCTCGGCTCACTTAGCGGGCGACAACGCATCGCGAAGCTGTGACTCGCCGCCGACGATCGGCAGCGTGATCGAGGTTGCGTCGAGATCGACGGTCAGTTTCGTACCTGGCGTTGGATGCAGTGTGAAATCGCGATCGCTGGAAAAGATCATCAATCCGATCTGCTGACCCTTCGCGATGATTTGGTCATCGGGTTGAAGATCAAAACTGAGCTCATAGAACTGTCCTGGAACGAGGGGCTCACCCTCGGTGAGTGATCGGTGGTTCTGCGGATCGGCCCAACCACGTGTGATGATGTTGTCAGTGATCCGCGTTTTCTTTCCCTCTGTCCACGGCAGCGACACCAGCCAAACGGACAGGTTGGCTGCCGGTTTGCTGCTGGCCACTTTGACGGAGATGCGAGACGCCCCCGAGACATGAACGGGTTCCGTCAGCGGATCCGACACGTAGATCAAACGGTGTTCGGTCCACGGTGCACGAGCCAGTGCGTCGCCGTCGAACGAGAAGTTGTCCACCAGCGTCTCGGTTCCCTGCTTGGCGCTCGGCGACATCGACAAGCTTCCCTGCTCGGGCGCGCCTGCTTGCAGGTATAGGGTAACGGGCGAAGCGGCTGGGTTCGGAAAATCTTCATACGGCGTCGGTTTGTCTTGGTCATCCTGTTCACGGACGATCCAAGCACGCGGGTCTTTTTCGACATCGTTTTCGATGCCGTGCAGATAACGCGTGAACCAGCGATTCATCATCTTCATCGGCGGCGGTCCGCCGTGGCCGCCTTGATGAAAGAACGCTTGGCAGGGGACACCCTTTGCCTTGAGTGCTTCGTAAATGCGAACGCTGTGCTCGGGAACCACGTTCCAGTCGTTGAACGCATGCGCCATCAGAACTGCGGCTTTCAAGGGTTGCAGATCGTTCAAGTAATCGCGACCGGCCCAGAAATCGTTGTAGTCACCGGTCACGCGATCCATCCCGTCCGCCATCTCTTTGTCACGGACCTCGCAATCACAATACTCACGCCGAGCCTCATTGCCGCTGTGGATAAAGTCGTACAGATAGTCGATGTCTTCGCCCAAGAATCCGAACGGGTGCCGCACCAAGCCGTTGGATCGATAGTAGTGGTAGTAAGACGTGTTGGGAGCAACTGGAATGATCGCTTCTAAGCCCTCGACACCTGTGGTTGCGGCAGCAAGCGGAATCGTTCCGTTGTAAGAAGTCCCCGTCATGCCCACCTTGCCGGTACACCAATCGGCCACGACTGGCTCGTCACCGTCCGGCGTCGTGAAACCTTTCCCGCGACCATACAACCAATCAACAACCGCCTTGGGTGCGAGCGATTCGTTGTCGCCACCGATCGTTGGGCAGCCCTGCGACAATCCGGTTCCCGGCGACGAAGAATGCACCACGATGTATCCGCGAGAAACCCATTCTTTGACGTGCGATTTTGAAATGATCGGGCGAGTTCCTTTCAGCTCAACGGCCGGAAAGTGCTCCCGTTCTGGCGGTTCGGCACCTACTTCTTGTCGAGGATTCCAAAAGTACTGCTGGCCTTTGTCGCCGGTCCCTGCAAAGTAGGGACTCGATACATAGACGACCGGCAGCTTCAGTCCTTCGCTTTCGGTTTGCCGAGGACGCGTGACGCTGACGTGCATGCGATCGTTCTTTTCGTCGCCGTCCGAATCAAATTCCGTTTCGACCCACAAGTCATGTCGAATCCAATAGTCGGAATCTTCGAATGCTTTCACAACTTGCGCTTCACCGTCTTTAAAGACGGGAACGGCAGGCTCGTCTCCGCTGGCGGTCACAGCACCGAAAAATGAACCGATAGCAAGGCACACGACACGGTGGTTTGAACGGTCGAAAAGAAAACGAAGCATGTTGAATCTCTCGCAATGAACAACGAACGGAAAATCAAATCTACTTGGCCGGCACGATCGCGTGGGCGGTTCGGTCGCCAACAACGAAGTGTCCGAGCGGTTTTTCGTCAGCGTTGGTGATCATCCAAACCGCACCCGGACGCGTCTTGTACGGTTTCCGCCAACCGGCTTCCAAGGTCCCGTACGGCTTTGGATTGCCTTCCCGATCCATCCAATAGACCTTGACCGGCTGACCATGTTTGTTGGTGAACACCAAATCGAAGGGGTCGCCGTCTGGATTCGATGCGGGTGCCGCTGAATCTGCCGCCGCATGCCACATCAATTCGGGCAGTGTTTCGACGCTTGCTGCCACGTACTTCGCGTAATCTTTGGGTGCACGCGACCGCAGTGCCGCGATCGTATCAGCATGCTCGGGATTAATTGCCAAATTCGTCCATTCATACGGATCGTTTTCAATGTCATACAGTTCGTTTTCGCCGGTGTCGTACTCGATGTAACGCCACCGATCATCGCTAAGCCCATAGTTGCCCGGTTTATTCAAATGGGTGATCGACACATGCGGCCAATCGCTATCCGGTTGCCGTAGCAGCGGCAGCAAACTGGGGCCATCGTTGGTTGACTTGTCAGGCAAGCCAGCGAGCTGAGTCAGAGTCGGAAATAGACTCAGCAGGTTCACCGGCTGGTCGCAATGCGTTCCTGGCTGCGCGCCCATCGGCAAACCGGGTACGCCGGGTGGGACGCGGACGATCAACGGAACTCGCGTGCAAACTCGCCATGCGGTGTACTTCTGCCAGTGTTGCTTCTCGCCCAAATGCCACCCATGGTCGCTCCATAACACCACCATCGTGTTATCGCGATTCGGGCCATTGTCGAGAGCGTTGATGACTCTTCCAACCATTGCGTCGGCAAAGGCGATCGAGGCGAGGTAACCTTGGATGCCATTCTTCCACTGGCCATGCTCACGAATGTGCGGGAAGTATCGATTCGGGCCTCTGCTTTTGCCGGCCGCAGGCAGGTCGTCGAGGTCGTCCGCCTTGTAGCCCGGCGGTAGCTGTATCTCGTCGAGCGGAAACAGATCAAAGTACTTCTGCGGCACGAACCATGGTTCATGCGGCCGATAGATTCCGCACGCCAAAAAGAACGGCTTGTCATGCTGCTTGCCAAGGTGTTCGCCGATCCATTTCGACACCAACCAGTCGCCACCGAATTCTTCATCGGTCGCGTCGAGCGCCGCCCAGTCGGTTTCGTTGTATTGCCACGGCCCGCCGACTGGAAGATTGACGGGACGGTTCTTGGGGTACATCGTGCGAGGAAACGGGTCTTCGGTTTCCTTCGGCGGGTAATACTGATCCCACGATGCGGCATCGATGAAGTAGTGCAGAATCTTTCCAGAACCCGCTGACCAATATCCGTGCCTCGAAAAGTACTTCGGCATCAGCTCGGCATCCGGCATCAGCTCACGCATCTTTTGACGGTTGTCGTAGAGCCCCGATTTGTGCGGCGAGATCCCGGTCATGATCGCGCTGCGAGACGGATTGCAGGCCGGCGCCGCGCAGTGCGCGTTGGTGAACAACATGCCGCTGTCCGCCAGTTGGTCAATGTTGGGGGTCTTTGCCTGCGGGTGACCGCCCAGACATCCAACCCAATCATTCAAGTCGTCAACGGAGATGAACAGAATGTTGGGCTTGTCTGCCGCACAGGTCGTCGTCAGCCCCAGCACGATGGCGGCGACTGCGGTTGCGAAAATTTTTCTCAATTGGTCTTCCTGTGTCAGAGAAGATCCTGTTTTACTTCGCCGGCGCAGATCGATGTAACCACTTCAGCAATACCGCATGGGTATGGCGGCGAAAACGCCCGAATCGCGACATTGTTCGGGCGGCTAGCCAATCGTTTTCTTTACGACTTCTTTACGACGCGTGTCGTATCAATGATTGTCCGGTCCCGGCGTTTACGCCGTTGGTGTACCGGTACAGACACAAAAAAAGCCCGGCAGGGTACGACCTTGGTCGTCCCAGCCGGGCTTTGCGTTTGTTGGGGCCGCGGTTAATTCCCTGGAAAACCTGGGATGTTGAACTGCGGGCCACCTTGGCCGGGTGCTTCGGCTGCGGCGGCGTCACTTGCGGATTCGAACAAGTCGTCACGCTTGATCGTCAACTTCGAATACGTGTCCTCGGGGATGACGTAGTACCAATCGGCGAATCGCTCGTTGAGTTCTCGCACTTTGCGTTCAGCGATTTCGATCTGATCCTTCCGAGCGTCCAACATTCGTTGGTTCTCTTTCGTGATCTTCTCTTGCTCGGCTTCCAAACGTTCTTGGAGTTCCTCGTCCGTCAGTTTTTCATTAGCAGGAGTTTCCTCAGCAGCCATTTCAGCAGCAGACTCAGCGTCGGCTGGTTTTGCCTCAGCATCAGCATCAGCCTTGGTCTCGGTTTCCGGTAATGAATCAGCCTTTGCTTCATCATCGCCGTCATCTTGCGCCTCGCCCTTTCCGGTCGCCTCGCCCTGCCCTTCCGTTTCGGTTTCGCCGGACTCTTCGGCGGCTTCTTCAGCCGATTCAGTTTCTGGGTTCTCAGACTTCGCTTCTTCCTTTACCGACTCTTCGGCTGCCGATTCCTCGGATTCCTCGGACACTGGTTCCTCGGTTTCCATTTCTTCGGTCGCAGGCTTGTCGGCTTCCTCTTTCATCTTCGATTCGTCCGCGGGATCATCGGCTGGCTCGGCGTTGTTCTCTTTCACTTCACCAACCGGAGCAGTTTCAGTGTCAGCCTCTGGCGCGACCTCCTTGGGTGGATTCAGAATCATTTCGAGATCTTCCAATGTTTGCGGGATCTCACGCAGCTCTGGCGCGGGGAACTTCGAATCGTCCACCATCGTCGTCACGAAAAGATACCGGTTCACGCCACCATCAGATTTTTCCGCACCTTCATCCGCCGCATCTCCGCTGTCACTTACGCCCGCGATGTTGCCAAACCGGATTAGATACTTGACGCCATCTTTCAACGAAACCGCTAGCTCGCCGTTGGCCGACAAGATTTCCGCTTCGCCGTCTGGTCCAACATCGATCGGGTAGAAACCACGCTGAGCCAGGGATTCAATCGCAGCTTGATCGGACAGCAAATCCTTGCTCGCCTTCAGCGTCGCACTGACGCCTTCAGGTTTACGGAAAACGTTGACGATCTTCAGGTCGTCCAGAGCATTCTTCAGCTCGTTCAGCTTCGTCTTGTTCAGCGACTGACCTTCGGGAGCCTCAACGTTCTTGGGTTCAACGCGAGGATCACGCGGATCAAACTCCAGCAAATTGGTCAGACTGTACTGAGCTCCCTCCACTGCAATCTCGGCGGTGTACTTACGGCTCAGCGAAATGCCGCCCTGCCCCAACGTCGCTGTGTAGTCCTTCATTTCCAGGCTGTCGATGTCGATGCTGCTCAGCTGCAGCAAGTCATCTTCGATCCAGTCGCGAAAATTCGTCGTCAGCGGTGACTCATCAAATTTGACGACGTAAACCGGATCCTGATTTGGGATTCGGACGAAGCGTTTGGTCGGATCATCCTTTAACGAATCGCCGATGATCAAAGACGCCAAAGTTTCTTGAGCTTCGTTCTTGAACGTCACCAATCGACCGACGCCTTCGTCACCCACTTCAAGATCTTCCAGAGCCGGTTCGGCGACTCCGAGATCATTGTGGTCTTCGGCGTTCGACGTTTGGATGTCCAGAATCTTGACCCCAACGAGTGCGTTGGCAGCATCCTTCATTTGTTCGAGAGCGTCGGCGGGATAGCCTTCGCGAGACGGAATCGTCCATTGGCCGGACACCTTGTCCTTGCGGACCTCGAACGTATCGAGCGTGCCTTGCGCTTCGTCAAAGGTCACGATCTTCATGCTGGCGGCAGCCAGCGGATCGGTGAATTTTTCGAACAACATTTGGCCGGCACCGTTGTCGGTTTGCACGACCTCGCGGGGCCAGGAGACAAACGTGGCGACGGCGGCCGTCGCCACAGCAGCGACCCAAAAGAGTCCGGTTTTTTTGCCTTCGTTCATAGAAATAGGTTTTAGGTATTGGGTTTTTAGGTGTTAGGTAAAGCAAAGAAATAGCGTCAAGTGCGAGGGTGGGTTCCAGTTTCCTAAAACCCGATCCCTAACAGCTAATACCTATTTCAGACGGCTCTTCGAGATATTTTCGCGTTCACGCAGTCGGCGGGCCGCGAACACAATCACACCCACGACCAACGGTGGGATGCAGGGCAATGTCACGGCAGCTGCTTTGACCTTGTTCTGAATCTTGGTCACCTCATCCGCTGCGGTCCGTTCAATGTCCCGAACCTTCAATTCACGGTCACGTTCCAACTTGGTCCGGCGAACGTCCAACTTGCGCTGTTCCAGCTCTTGTTGAGTTTGGAAGGTTTGCAATTTGGCTTGCAGTTCGGCTCGGGAAACCTGTCCGTCCGCGTTTTGCGTTTGCAGTTTTTCGACTTCTTCTTGCAAGTCCTTCATTCGTGCCTGCTGAGCTTCTTGAGCTTCGCGCATCGCATCGTCGTACTCGACTTGAAATTCCTTACTGCCGTTTCGCACGTCGGTCCGAGCGATTTCCTTCACCGAGTCGATCATTCGCAGCGAAGCAAAGATCGGTTCGTGCTTGCGAACTTCGATAAAGTCATATTCGCCCGTCAACCAATCGATCACGTTCAACACAAACGTGACGTTTTGGAATTGGAATTTTGCTTCGCTGACCGTATTGGGGTCGGCGCGAATCATCAAGAACTCAGGCAACATCATGTCTGTATCCGCCACATAAACTGCCTTGATCGGTTTCGCCGCAGCAGCCGGTTCGGCTTCGCCATCGGTCGTTTCCTTTTCAGGATCTGCCGCCGGTGTTTCGACCGCTTTGCCTTCAATCGACATTGCGATTGGCAACGATGGTTTCAGGCCTTTGGCTTCGCGAGCGATCGTGCTGCGGCGTGACATGATCTCTTGCATCTTGTCCCCGCCGATCAGGCCGCTCAATCCACCGGTTTGCAATAGCGGCGTGTGAGTCAGCGTCGATTCGCCCTTGGCCATGACGGCTCCACTGACGATCGCCAATACTTCTTTCAAGCCCGACGTAATCACGTTTTCGCTGCTGAGAGCCTGCCCTTCACCGGCACCGGGTGCTTCTTCGTCGATGAAGACCCACAACTCGTTGGCTTGGTCGTCCAGCGTCGGGTAGGGGTTGTGTTGTTGCCAAACAATGTCGGGTGCGTACATGCCTTGCATTCCAGCACGACCGGGCACATCCAATTCCAACAAGTCCCAAAGCTGGCGAATGTCAGCCTTGGGTGTCTGCCCGCCACCGCCGAACATTCCGCCCGGTGCTTGCTTGGGTTGACCGGTGGGAGTGATATAGCCGGCCCCGACGGGCGCGGGGTCTTCGAAAACAGCCACAGGTACGCCTGCGCGAACGGCTTCAAGAAGTCGTTCGAATTGCGGCGGTGCCAGCGACGAGGGTTGGACGCATAAAAGAGCGGCATAGATGTCCGCCGAAACAGGCGAGTTCAAGTCGACTTCTTCGACGTCGTACTGTTTACCTAGTTCGTCCATCAACATGTGACGCGGCACTTGCTGGGCTGTCATGCCCGTCATCACGCTGCCGCCCATCAAGCGAGCGTCGGTGGCGACGATCCCCAAACGCTTCCTTGCACCGGAGGCGACGGTATTGATTGATCGCACCAACTCGTACTCGACTGGAATCCCATACTCGAATATCGGCACGGTGACCTTTTCGAGACCCGACTTGAATGCCGCGCCCATGATCAATTGCTTTTGCTGGGACGATCCGCGTTCCTTCACCAATCGAGTTTGCGGCGCAATGCCGAAACGTTCTTCGGCCAACGCGGCTTCGTCCGAAAACAGTTCGATGTCGTCATACAAGTTGACTTCGATCTCGCGGCCGCGAGCGCCCGCTTCGCTGCGGAACTCCTTCAGCAGGTTGATCAGTTCGTAACGCGTCTTCGCGTAGACTTCGGGAATGTCTTTGCTAATGAACGCGTCGATCACGATCGGACGATCGGCGTCGAGTTCGCGGATCAGTTTCTTTGTCGCCGAAGCCAGCGATGACACTTTGCCTTCGGTGAAGTCATGGCGGTAAATGTCTTTGTTGCGGAACAACGTCACCGCACCGGTCGTGATCACGACGAGCGCGATCACACGTGCGATGTAGTGCCAAGCCATCGTGTTGCCGTCTTTGCCGCCGGTCCAGTGACGTCGACCGATCAAGACCATGCAAACGTACAAGGCGACACTGGAAACCAGCACGAAGTACACGACCGACGAGGAACTGACCACGCCGCGGCCAAAGTCGTCGAACGGACGAGCGATGCCGCTTTCGGCCAACCACGCAGCCAGTTTCTGGTTCGGCGAAACGGATTCAGCGAGCGAGGCAAACGCTAGCGGTGCGTTGAACAGGGCGCCCAGGATAAACCCGACCGTCAAGTTGCCGGTCAAGAACGATGCGATCATGCCGATCGCAATCATGGCCAGGCCGACGAAGTAATAACCCAGGTAGCTGGTGAAAATCAGCCCCGTGTCGAGTTGTCCTTCGGTCAGGATCGCCAGCGTCACGAAGGTGCTGATCTGGCTGAACAACAGCGACGCGGTGAAAATCGCCGAGGCCGCCATGTATTTGCCGATCACGATGTCAAAGTCGTCGGCCGGCAGCGTCAACAGCAGCTCGTCGGTGCCCTGGCGTTTCTCTTCCGCCCAGATGCTCATCGTGATCGCTGGGATGAAGACCAGCATGATCAGCGGGAACCAGTAATTGAGTTGGTCGAGCGTGGCCAGGTTCTGGTTAAAGAACTCGTAGGGCCAGAACGCGGCGACCGACGTCAAGAAGACGAAGATACACAGGAACACGTAACCGGTCGGGTTGCTGAAGTAGCCGACGAAGTTTCGTTTCATGACCGCAAACGCGGCCCGTTTGGTGCCGGCGAGGACCGCAACGATCGCGACCAAGATCAACAGAAAGATCAGGTCGTAGACCAGCAAGCTAAGCAGTGCAGTGGTGACGTTATTGAGCGCCATGGGATCTTTTGGTTGAGTAAGGAGGGAATGTTTGGATCAACCTTCGTGCCCCCGCAGGCGAAGTTCGCGGGGATTTGGCAGACTCTGAAATGCTTGGCAATTCAGACCTCGCCAGCGGCGCCAGCGGAGACACGAGTAGGTGCTTGAATTTTTCTAGGACGAAGTCGTTAGCGTGTGGAACGCATTGTCCAAGTCGCCGCTGCCGATTTCTCGCAGTTTTGTGACATCGCCGTCGTAGACCACTCGGCCTTCGTTGATCATCACGACACGGTCGGCCATCGCTTCGACTTCTTGCAGAATATGCGTGCTAAGCAAGATCGTTTTCGTCTCACTGAGCCGCTTCATCGTCGCCCGAACGCCACGAATCTGGTTGGGGTCCAAGCCAGCGGTCGGTTCGTCCAGAATCAGGACGTCCGGTTCGTGCAGCAGCGCTTGGCTCATGCCGACCCGTTGCTTGAAACCCTTCGACAACTTGCTGACGGCCTTGTACAAGACGCTGGACAAGTCACAGATGTCGACAACCTTTTCAATACGGTCTTTCTTCATTGCCTTGGACATGCCGCGAGCGTCGGCAAAGAACTCCAGCATCGTCAGCGGCGTCATTTCCGGGTAAAGCGGCCCGTTTTCGGGCAGATAACCCAAATGACGCGAACCTTCGATCCGGTCTTCCATCATGTTGTGGCCAGCGATCCGTGCGGTGCCTTCGCTGGCCGCAATGTAGCCGGTCAACATCTTCATGGTGGTGCTTTTTCCAGCACCGTTGGGCCCGAGAAACGCTACCAACTCGCCTTCGCCGACGCTGAACGTGACATCGCGAGCCGCAGCAAACGGACCATAAAACTTGCTCAATCCCACCGCTTCGATCATCGGGCGACGGGGCGTTTGGGTCTCGGTCATTCGTTTCCTGTTCGATCCATGGACGGGGTTACAGATGGAAATATAGCGGACGGTACGTGATCACGGAATGATCGGTTCGCCCAGCCCCAATGCCGCCGATTTCAGCGTCGCCGGTTTTCCCGACGAGCGAATCGGCGTTCATGGAGCCGGGGCTCTGCCAGACTTATGCTGCCCGCGACATTGTTGACAGTCCGTACGACGTGTCCGCCTCGAAGTCTCCGCCTCGGAGAGGCGGACCTACATGGCAGTGCGGATCAAACACCCAGGCCCTCCACAGGACCACCCCCAAACACCCCAACGGCGACAAGCCCATACTTAAACGTACGTTACGGTGCGTCAAACCACCACAACGCCGCCGCCAAGCACTAAACTGAGCCCCTAATACGGGAGCAGTGTTCAATTCATTTTCATTCTGGATTGCTGCGTACAGGTACTCGAAAGACTCGGGCTGACCGCTTTGGCTGGTTCGAAAACAAAGGTTCGCCATGGCATTGGGCAAATCCGTTTTACGTCAAGCTTCGACCAGTTCCAAACGACGCGTGCGCGACCAGAAACGGCGGCGGCTGTTCCTGGAAACGCTGGAAACACGGCGAGTTTTGGCGACGTTAACCGGCGCGGTGTGGGACGACGTCGACGGCGACGGCTTGCGAGATGTGGCCGATCACGGACTTGCCGGTGTGTCGGTTTACGTCGACTCCAACAACGACGGCGTTCGCGACGCCGGCGAACCAACGACTGTGACCGTGGCTGATGATCCGTCGACGACCTCGATTGACGAAGCCGGGACGTACTCTCTTAGCGGTTTGGCGACGGGCCAAGTCGACGTTCGAATCGACATCGCCGGCAATTTCCGAGCATCCTCGCCGCTGACGGCTGCCGATGGGACCTTGCCACTGGAATTGTTCGAGAATTTGCCGGTACCGACCGGTATCTCTGGATCATCGCCGATCGACATTGATGTGTCACCCAACGGAAACGTGGCGGTCGTAGGTTGGGGAACCAGCTCGCGAGTTTCTTCGTTTTATCGAAACCCAATTGACGGATCGCTGTCGCATATTGGCGAAATCTACAATCCGAATCTGAACGGAATCACGGACGTTACTTTCCATCCCAATGGAAAGTTTGTTTATGTGGCTGCGCGCGTCGCTGACGCAATTAACGTCATGTCCGTGGCCCCCAATGGCGCACTGTCGTGGGTCGATGCCGAGACGTTCAGCGACAATAGTGACTTGGATCAAGTGCGATCTTTGGTCGTGACCCCTGATGGTTCTCAATTGGTCGCCGTGGCGCCACAGGCCCAGTCGATGCTGGTGTACGACATCAATTCCGTCAACGGAACGTTGACACTTGCGCAAACCGTCAAACAGGGAGTTGACGGAGTCACGAACCTGCCGGGGCCGGCAAAAATTGCGATCTCACCGGACGGATCTTTGATCGCGGTTACCAACTACACGGGCAACAATGATCTGCAATTCTTCGACCGCGATGTGGCCACTGGAGCCCTCAGTCCGGGGCAAACCGCGATCGACTTTAACAACAGTTATTTCACGATCTACCAGGTTGCGTTCTCAGCAGACGGAAAGAACCTCTACATTGCCGACAGCTCCAATTTCATCCGGACACTCGATCGCGACCCAACGACGGGCGGTGTCACGTTGGCTGGATCGACGGACCTAGGCGCCCTGAGCCCCGAATTTTTAGTGACCAGTCCGGACGGGTCGAGCGTGTTCGTGACGGCGCCCGGAAGCGACGCGATGATTCATCTGAGTCGCGATTCGACCGACGGCTCGTTGACAATTCAGCAAACTTTCCTAAACACGACAGACGTTTCCTTGCTGGACGCGCCTCAGGGCATCACTGTCAGCCCGGATGGTCGCAATGTCTATGCTGTCGCAACGACGGGCAAGCGTTTGATCAACTTTTCGATTGACCAAGCGGGTCGATCAGCCAGCTCTCGATTGGTCGAGCTGGTAGCTGGTGAAACCGCCGCTGATGTGAACTTCTCGACAACGATTGATTCGCCTATGGTGACTTCGTTTGCTTCTATACTTTCGGGGCCGATTGATGCGACGACGGTGGATTTCCAGGTCCAATTCAGCGAACCCGTCACGGGCGTCGACGTCTCGGCTTTCCAGTTTCATCAGACGACCTTTACCAACGCTTCGATCGACGCGGTCACCGGTAGCGGAGCGAACTGGACAGTAACAGTCTCCACGCCGACAGGCCAAGGGTTTCTGCAGTTGGAACTGGTGGACAATAATCTGATTCGGGATGCCGATTCGGCAGCACTCGGCGGTGCCGGGACGGGGTCAGTCGTCGCGCGGTCGAACCGCATTTTGGTTGACTCGGTTCCGCCCAACGTTTTAGCCATTGCGCCGTTCAGCAACACGTCTGCGGGCGCGACGGAGATAGACTTCTATGTCTCTTTCGACGAGCCGGTGACGGGCTTGGATGTTGGCGATCTGAGCACCACGGATACCGGCGCTGTCGTTAGCACGGTGCTATCTGTCACACCAACGAGCGACCCGCAAGTGTTCGTCGCGACGATTGGAGTGACCGGCATCCCAGGCACCGTTGCTTTGAACCTTACCGATGACGATTCAATCGTCGACGCTGGGTTGAAAGCGTTGGGCGGTATCGGGACGTCAGGCCCAGGCAACGGTAGTTTTGTGTCGTCAGTAGTGGTCATCGATACGCCGGCGATTCGCGGGACCATTTGGAGCGACGCCAACCAAAACGGACGCCGTGACGTGGAGGAATCCGGCCTTGCCGACGCGATCATCTTTGCCGACTTGAACGACAACGGGTTGCGTGACGCCGCAGAGCCGATGGCGGTCTCGATCGCCGATAACCTTTCCACGACGGGCGTTGATGAATCGGGCCAGTACACGATTAGTGGCCTGGCCGCGACCACCACCTACTCGATTCTGATCGACAACGCGATCCACACGCAAACCAACCCGGTGGCGTTTTCGCAAGACGACGGTTTGTTGACGTATAAGGATGACTTCATCGCCAAGGCACAACCGGATATCAGCTTGCTGAGCGCTGAAACGGTAATCGCCAGCGATGACGGGCGACACCTGTACACAACGTCGCTTAACGGGCACACGCTGGGCGTTTTCGAACGTGATTTTTCCAACGACACGTTCACTCGAGTGCAGTCCATTCGATCGACGACGGCTGGCTTTGCCGGTCTCAATTTCCCGCGTCACTTCGAGTTAACGCCGGACGGACGGTTCGGGTATCTGGGCAGTTCCGCAACGATCTATGTCGTCTCGCGAGATCAGGCGACTGGCCTGTTGACGTTTGCATCGAAGTTAAACCCAGGCGACGCGGGACCATCGGGACAGACCGGTTCGACTTCGTTCGTGGCCAGCCCCGATAGTCGGTGGTTGTACGCGTCCGGTCCCAGCGCTGGATTCTCTGTGTTTGCGATTGACCAAAGCGACGGTTCACTCGCTCTGACGCAACAGTTTGTCAGCGGAGAAAACGGTGCATCGGGTTTGAATTCAGTTGCGAATGTTGCCGTGACTCCCGACGGGTCCCAGGTATTTGTCACCACGGATCCCGATCGTGAACTGCAAATCTATGACGTCATCCCAGGCACGGGACGCTTGGTTTTGACGCAAACCTTCACGACGGTTTACAACAGCGAAGACACAGCGTTCTCGCCGGATGGGAACTTCGCCTATGTCGCCGAAACGGATTTTTCCTACATCCGTCTGTACCAACGCGACCCGCTGACTGGAACATGGAACTATCTGAGTCGGACTCAGTACAGTTCGGGTGACGCGTCGGGAATCGATATCAGCACTGATGGCCGATTCATTTACTTGGCCAATGAAGTCACCCATTCGATCACCGTTTTGCAGCGAAATGAAACCACCGGTGCATTGACAGCCGTACAAACATTGCTCGACGAAGCCCCTCATTCTGCGCTCAGCGGCGTTCGCCAAGTCATCGTGACTCCGGATGACCAAGAAGTGTTTGCGGTTTCCTACAACGACGGTGCTTTGACGCGTTTCGGACGTGTCAGCGGGACCACATCCGTCGTCGCTCGTGACATCACCACAAATTTCGTCAACAACAACGGTGGTGATTTTGGTGTCTTCAATTCGCCGCCCACCGTCGTCTCGCTGTTGGCCGACGGGCCGAATCCGACTGGCGCCGACACGGCAACGTTCACGTTGACGTTTGACGAATCGGTTTCGGGCGTTGACCTGACTGATTTCAGTCTCGTCGAAACTGGCATCACAGGATCGACAATCGCCAGCGTGACCGGTGGCCCGGCGCAGTACACCGTCACGGTCAATACCGGGACTAGCCAAGGCACGGTGCAGTTGATCCTGGACGACGACGATTCGATCGTCGATTTGGGTGGACAGCCACTGGCCGGAACGGGCGACAACGGCTCGACTGGGTCGGCCTTGCTGAGCGTTAACAAGACACCGCCGGTCGTATCGTCGATCACTGGGACCACCCCGCTGCAAACAACCGCGTCTACGGTTTCCTTTGCCGTTGCATTTTCGAAACCGGTCACAGGTGTTGACGCCGGAGACTTTGCCTTGGATGTCACCGGGCTGACGACGCCTGCGCTGGTCAGCGTCACCGAGTCGACGCCAAGTCTGTATCTGGTCGAAGTTTCCACGGGCCCCGGCGAAGGCACGTTGCAATTGAATCTGGTCGACAACTCGACGATCACAGACCTTGATTCAATCGGATTGTTGAGCGGTTTTGGTGACGGCGACACTTACACGATCGATCGCACGGATCCGACGTCGGTTTCGCTGGCACCCGCCACCGAATCGCGATCGGGCGACTTTGAGGTTCGGTTTGTGGCCACGTTTTCGGAATCCGTCAGCGGTTTAGATACGTCTGATTTCTCGCTCACGTCGACCGGTCTGGTGGGCGCCGAAATCATCGGGGTCGAAGGTTCCGGTGCGACGTACAATGTGATCGTAACGACCGGGGACGGCGTCGGCACCGTGGGCGTGTCGCTGATCGACGACGACTCGGTGACCGATGGTGCGGGAAACCCGCTGGGCGGTCCTGGGGCGGGTAACAGCAATGTCTCCAGCCCACTTCATACGACGCTCCGCTCAACGCCATTTGTCATTTCGCCGACCACATTTGTCGACGAGCTTGATGGCGATACGACCTCGTTGGCGGCACTAAGGTCCAGTCCAGGCGGCAGCGGGATATCACTGCGTGAAGTGATCGTGGCGGCCAACCAGTCGCCTGAGCGGGTCCACGTCAACTTGTCCGCAGGAACCTATACATTGTCGATCTCGGGCAGTCGTGAAGACGTGGGATTGTCCGGTGATTTGGACATCACCGAAGACCTGACCATCATCGGAGTCGCGAGCGAGACGGTCATCGATGCGTCCGGACTGGGTGACCGCGCGATCGACTTAGGCTACTACACAGCCCTGCACATGCACGGAGTCACCGTGACTGGCGGTACTGCATCGGGCGCAACGGCGACGGGCGACTATCGCGGTGGCGGGCTACGTTCAGACTTCGGAACAGCGTTGTACCTTGACCAGGTCAACTTTCACGACAACACCGCGATCTCATCGAACTCGGGATCCGGCGGCGCGTTGGATTTGTTCGGCACCACAACGATCGTTCACTCCACGTTCAAGAACAACGAATCTAAAAACGACGGCGGCGCGATCGCAACGGCAGGTAGCCAAGGCACGTTGACCATTTTGGCGTCCACTTTCGACGGCAACAACGGACCCGGCGGTGGAGCAATCTATTCGGTCCAAAGCTTACTGATCCAAGACAGCCTATTCACCGGCAACAACGCCACCTTGCCGACGCCCAACGGAAGCAACGGAGGTGCGATTAACGCCAACGCTGGTTCGAGCGTGACGATCACCAACAGCACGTTTACGGGCCACGTTTCAGGTTTTGGCGGAGCTATGTACCTGACTGGCGATGCCAACATTTCCAACAGTACGATCGTCAACAATTCCAGCCCGAATTGGGGCGGTGGAATTTACTTTGGCGGGTCTGCTTCGAAGACGCTACAGATCGGCAATTCAATCATTGCGGGCAACACGTCCGTCAACGGCGGCCCCAACGTTTACGGGACGCTCACAAGTCTTGGAGGCAATTTGGTCGTCGGCACTTCGGGATCAACTGGCTTTGGTGTCAGTGGCGATATCTTTCCATCCGACGCGATGCTTGAATCGCTTTCCGATAACGGCGGACCAACAATGACGCATCTCCCGCTTGCTGGCAGTCCCGCCATCGATGCCGGCAGCAATGCGATTGCAACCGATCGTGACGCACGCGGCATCGCTCGTCCGCAAGGTACAGCCGTGGACATCGGCGCCGTCGAACTCTTCGTTGGCAGCAACCAAGCACCGACGGCGGCCGACGACTCGGTCAGCACTAGCGAAGACACCGCAATCACTTTTGACGCCCGCACCGGCGACACCGATCTCGAAGGCGACACGCTGTCGGTCACCCTGCTGCAGTCACCTCGATATGGCGTCGCCACCGTCGGCGGCGACCAACTGGTCACCTACACGCCGTCGACCGACTTCTCTGGATCCGACAAACTGGTCTATCAGATCACCGACCATGCCGGCGACGTCGATTTAGCGACCGTCATCATTTCGGTTTCGCCACAAAACGATGCACCGAAAACCGTTGATGACGCGATCGAAGCCGTCCGTGAAACGTCAACCATCATCGCTGTGCTTGCCAACGATAGCGATGTGGAAGGCGATCCGTTTACGATCGAGTCGTTCACTCAGCCCACAAGCGGTGTCGTCACAGACAACGGCGACGGCACGCTGGCATACACCGGCAACACGGGCTTCATCGGTACCGACACGTTCACCTACACGGCAACCGACGGAAACGACGTCTCTGCCTCGGCAACGGTGACCGTGAATGTGTCGGCGATTCCAGTCGCCAATGATGACTGGTTCAACGTCGAAGAGAGCGGCGAGCTACGGTTCTTTGCCTTCCTGAACAACACGTCGCTGATCATGAACAGCGACTCAGGCGACTGGATCGGACAAGGCTTGTCGTACGATTTTGATGCCAGCAATTCTGGGATCTCCGTCAGCTACAACCGGGTGACCAGTTCGAACAGTCCCGACCAATGGCGAATCGGCGTCGATGTCAACAACTACACCGGCGCCAGCGGGTTTGCCGGCGACAATTTCGACATGGACTTTGTGGCCAAGGAAGGTGACGAAATCACGGTTGGCAGTTACACCGGCGCGACGCGTTGGCCGTTCAACGATCCGGCCAATCCAGGCATCGACATTTCCGCGACTGGCCGTGGGTGCAATACGATTCTGGGCGACTTCGACATCGACGCTTTGGACTTGCGAACATCAGGCCGTGTCGCACGGCTGGAGATGAGTTTTCAACAGCAATGTGGTGCCAACATCACGCCGACGTCACCCGGACTGACCGGCACGCTGGTGTACTCAAGTCCCTCCTACGCGCACAGCATCCTGACCAACGACGTCGATGACGATAGCGATGCTCTATCGGCGGTTTTGGAAACAGGCCCGAATCACGGGACACTGGAATTGCGCAGCGACGGCAGCGTGATCTACGTCGCCGACACCGGCTACACCGGCCCCGACTTGTTCACGTATCGCGCCGTCGATCCGCTGGGACTGCTATCCGCTCCGGCCACGGTTTCGCTCAGCGTCACCGGCATTAACGAGGCACCGGTCGTGACGGCGATCACACCACTCGATTCGACCAATACGTCCGGAACCTCCGTCCGCTACCAGTTGGACTTTAACGAGCCCGTCTACCTCGCACAAAGCAGCTTGAATTTGGTCACGACTGGCTTGACCGGGGCGACGATCGACAGCATCCAAACCAACGGCAGTCGCGCATCCTACATCGTGACGATCGATGCTGGCAGCGGCAACGGCACCGCTCAGTTGCAAGTGATCGACGACAATATCACCAAGGACTTCGCCGAACTTCCACTCGGTGGTCCTAGTGCTGGCGACGGCAACTTCACGAGCGCGGCGACCTACAACATTGAAACCAATCCGCTGCGCGACATCATCGGCGACGTTTACATCGACGCAAACTTGAACGGCGGGCGCGACGCAGGCGAACTGGGTGCCGGCGGACAGAGTGTGTACATCGATGCGAACGACAACCAGACACTAGACGCTGGCGAAACGATCGCGATCACCGACGCGGCCGGCCACTACGTGCTCGCCGACCAGCCGCTTGGCACTTACACCGTTGCAGTCGCCGACCAGCCCGGATGGTTCACCACCGCCGCATCGACCGGTTCGGCGACATTGGTCTACTCCGGCGGTGACGTCACGTTGGACATGGGGATCGAAGAAAATCTGACACAAATTTCGGGCCTCGTTTACCGAGACGACGACGCCAATGGCATGTGGTCGGGGACTGAAGTCGGCTTGGGCGAATGGGTAATATTTCTTGACGCCAACCAAAACGGGCAACTAGATACGGGCGAGACTTCGGTGCTGTCCCAGCGTGACGATCCGAACACGCCCGGAGTCGACGAAACGGGCTACTATTCGTTTGCCGATTTGCCGATCGGCGATCACTACGTCACCATCGTCCCGCAAACCAACGTGCACGCCACCACGCCGACGATGGGCTGGGTGACGATCGCCGACAGCAACGATGTCGGCTTGGTCGACTTTGGCATGTATCCACTGGACACGCGAATTTCGGGCGTGCTGTTCGAGGACACAAACCTTAGTGGTACTCTCGATTCGGGCGAAGCCGCACTGTCAGGTTTCACGGTCTACTTGGATGCTAACGCCAATGGAGTTTTTGATTCAGGCGAGACTTCGGTCGTGACGACAGCGGACGATCCGGGCACTCTGGCAGACGATGAAACAGGAAGATTCGAGTTTATCGATTTAGACGAAGGCAACCACTTGGTCGCCGTCGTCGGACAACCGGGGCACCTATTCCTGAATCCGATATCACTCGTTTTGGGTTTTGGTTCGGAACCGCTTGAAATTGAATTGCCAATCGAAGCGAACTTGACCGAGATCTCTGGCACGGTGTTCGACGACATCGACTCGGACGGCATACGCCAAGCTGGCGAGTCTGGGTTGGCGGGCTGGCTCGTGTTTGTCGACCTGAACTCAAACGGCTCTTACAACGCTGGCGAGCCCTACATGCACACCCTTGCGGATGACGCTAACACGGCCGGCGTCGACGAACTCGGCACTTTTTCGTTCACCAACTTGGACCTGGGCAACTACAGTGTCGCAGTCCAACCACCAACCGGATTCTTGATCACCGGTTCGGCCAGTTTTGCAGGGACACTTGCGTCTAGCACCGACCAGTTCAGCGGCGACTTCGGTGCGCACTTCAACGGTGCGGACGTCGGCGGAATTCTGTTCGATGACCTGAACGGTGACGGGTTCCAGGATACAGGCGAACTGCCACTGGCCGGTCTCGTCGTGTTCGCCGACTACAACGGCGATGGAGCGGCCGGGGCGTCCGAACCATCGGATACGACCGCGGCCGACGGTTCGTACTTGTTGGCCAACGTGATCGCAGGCGAGACAGCGATTTCGATCATCACGACGGAGCCGCAAATCGTGACCAGCGACGTGGCTCCGATCCCTCGATTGTTTGTCGAGTATGGCCAGGGCATCCGCGAACTCAATCCGCGCGACGGATCGGTCCTGAACTACCTGAGCGTAAATGTCAGCCCGACGCATGGCGTTGAATTGTCGGGCTTAGCGTTCGACGGCACGAATCTTTATGCGATGGATTCATTTCTGGATGTGGTTCTGGTCATCGATCCGAACAATGACGGCACTTTGTCGACGAATATCCTGTACACGCTTGATCTGAACAACCAGTCCAACCAATCCATTACCGGATTGGCGGTGATCGGCACGACGTTATACGCACTGGATGAAAACACCGACACGATCCTGACCTACGACTTAGCGACCAACACGTTGGGCGCTTCCTTTAATATCCAAGCTCTCAACGTCAGCACCACTCATCATCCAGGCGGGTTCAACCTCAATAGCGGCCTGGGCGAATCGGCCGATGGAACCCAGTTGGCGGTTTCGACAACCGACCAGTATCGATTGTACATCGATCCGGCGACGGGACTGATCACGGGATCCGATGTTGGCTTGAACGTGAACGACGTCGGCTCGGGCCTGGCCGGTGCATCGAACCGAATCTATTCAGGCCGATCGAACGCCTATGGGATCAAGGTGCATGACACCGCAGGCGGATTCCTGACGCAGCTCGGTTACTACGGGACGGCGGAAAGTTTGGCAGCCGGACCAAGCGGCCGGGTCGGAACGCTGTTAACCGTGGTGGCTGATCAAGATGTGACCGAACTGGACATGGGCCTAGCCAGTTCCGTCGGCTCGATCACCGGCACTCAGTTCACCGACGCCAACGGCAACGGCGTTTTCGACACTGGCGAATTGCCCGTTGCCGGAGTGACGGTCTTCGTCGACACCAACGGTAACTTCTGGCCCGACGCTGGCGAACCGCAAGCCACCAGCGGAATCGATGGTACCTACACGATCACCGGCGTAGCGCCAGGCCCACAAACGGTGCGAGCGATTGCACCAGAGCACTACCGGGTCGGCGATGCCTACGCGGCCGAAGACCGTCTTTACGTTGCTTACGGGGGATCCAATCTCGGCGGTGGTTTTTACCACTTGATGATTCGCCAAATCGATCCGATCGACGGATCCGTTCTAGCGACGATTCCGACGACGATTCCGATACGATTTGGAATGGAGATCACGTTCCACGGAAACTCGTTCATCGTGGTCGACAATTGGAACGACCAAGTTCACGAAGTCGCGATGGACGGCGAACTCATTGAAACGGTACCGCTGGGGGACTCCGATGGCGAAGGCGGTTTCTTTACGGCCGAAGATTACGGCGCGACGGTGATCGGCAATTCGATCATCTCAGTACGGAAGATCGGTGGCGATTTGTTTCTGATGCAATACGATCGCGAGGGCAACCAATTTTCTGCGCGCCGCCCCGTATCGATCACTCCGTCTTCGATTGGATTGGTCGCTCCTTCGGTTTGGACCACCGGGGTCGGTCGATCGGCAGACGGCCAATCGATCGTGATCAGTGGAGACAATTCGGCGGTCGCATTGACAATCGATGTCGCTACCGGTGAAGGCATTTTGAGCCGCGAACAGTTTACTGATGTCGACGCGCGTGACTCCCTCGGCGGCGAGATGTTTTTGGCGTTCGACGGCAGCCCGATTTCGGTCATCGATAGCACCGGCAATATCAATCGTACGTTGAGTATCCCTGCCTACCCATTCGGTATAGGCACCGGTGTTTTTCGGGATAACGGATTGCAGGTTTCTGTCACCGCTGGTGAAACCCAGACGGCGCTCGACCACGGATTCAACTCGATGTTGTCGACGGTCAGCGGTACGGTCACCGAAGGAACTGCATTCCAAGGTGCTCAGGTCTACATTGACGTCAATGGCAACGGACAATTTGATCTCGCCGAACCAAACGCGACGACTGGTGCAGACGGAACTTACACGATCACCGACGTGGTGGCCGGAGAACACATCGTGCGGCAAGTGGAGCTTTCAGGTCGGACGACGATCGTTGCCGGTAGTGATGTGACACGACTGTTCGTCTATACGTCCAATAACCAACTCGACAGCACGATCGCTGAGATAGACACTGAAACAGGTGTCACACTACAGGAAATTGCGGCCCCAGGCCCGGCGAACCAGGCGACCGGTATGGCGGTCGAGGGCGGAAAAATCTTCTTGTCCAAGAACGCATCGATGTTTGTAGTCGACGCTGCGACCGGTCAAATGATCGACGAGATTCCTATTCCATCGGGCGTCCACAAAGGTTTGGCGATCCTTGATTCCGTCGCCTATCTGCACGACAGCAGCACCGGGACTCTGAAAACATTTGACCTGCAAACCCGCCGCGTCACCAATTCGATACAGCTCAACGGTTTGATTCCAGGTTACTCTCAGTCCGGTTTGGGCGGCTTGGGAGAATCGCCCGACGGCCAGTCCTTGATCATCACTGCGGGAACGTACGCTTATCAGATCGACCCGGTCACTGGATCTGTCATCGCCGACTTGGGTCAAATCTATCCGGGCGTAGGGATCGCCAGTGCGGGCGGGCTGTTGTTTGAACCCCATCAGTTTAGCGGTAGCCTCATGCTATCGATCGCTGTTCGCGATCAGACGGGACAATTGATCCGCTCGATTCCGGTTCAAATTACCAATAGTGTCCAAGCTCTTGGTGCCGAATCCGTTGCAGCTTCGGCTCATCGAATCAGCGTTTACGGCGGCGACAACTTTGCAAATCTAGACTTCGATAACGTTGCCGATACGGGCACGATTTCGGGCATGCAATTTATCGATTCGAACGCGAACGGAATCGTCGACGCGGGTGAGGTGCCGCAAGCCGGAGTCGTCGTGTTTGTTGATGACAACGCGAACGGCTTTCCAGATGCTGGCGAATCTCAAACAATCAGTCAGGCAGATGGATCTTACGTCTTGACCGATGTTCCCACCGGGAATTCGTTGGTCCGCACGATCACTCCCGCCAATCATCGTCCGACCGTTGTTTCCTACTCGGCGGATCGCCTGTTTGCGACTGGCCGCATTACCGACGGTAATAGTCCCACCGGCTACATCATGGACGTTCGCGAAATCGATCCGGCAACCGGCAACGTGATGACCGTTGCTCACACCGATCTTCCGATCTCCTATAGCCACTCCACCGCGTTCGATGGCCAGCAGCTAATTGTCATCGATAACACACTTGATTCCTTGTTTAAGATCGGACTCGATGGAACCCTGATCGAAACAGTGCCGCTACCGTGGGTCGGAAATGACATTTTGTTCGTCAACGGTCCGGTCATGGCTCGCGGTGCCATCTATGTGTTGGCCAGCAGCGGCGAACAGCAGTGGATCTACCGTTTCGACACGGAATCGAATCAGTTCGTTGAACCCAAGGCGTTGACGTTGTTGCTTCCTGCTGGGGATACCCCACCCCAGTTCAGCACCTCGTTGTCGGAATCGGTCGACGGTCAATCGATCATCGCCTACGCGAGCGACCAACGTGCTTTCACGATCGATCCGGCCACCGGACGAACGACCAGCGTCGTCGAACTCGCGGAGACTCAAGGTTTTGACTATGCAGCGACAGCCGTCGGTCAAGAATTGTTTGTCGGCTCAAGTGGCTCTAGCGGAACGCTTGTTTACAACGATGCTTGGGTGCTTCAACGCACGATGACGACTAACTTTACGCGCCAAGGTTTCGGCGGTGGACTCTATGAAGACAGCGGGTTGGTGGTCAGCGTTTCCAGCGGACAAACGACCGCCGATGTGTCCTTCGGCTATCGATCGACGCTGGGGACGATTTCGGGAACGATCCTCGATGACGTGAACAGCGACGGAATTTCGGATGTAGGCGATCAACCTCGCGTCGGCGTGGACGTGTTCTTGGACTCGAACCGCAACGGAGTCCTCGACGCGGGCGAAGTTTTCGTGACGACCGATGCAGCGGGGACTTACACGTTCACCGGAATCACGCCGGGCGATCATCAAGTTCAAGTCGTCACGACATCGGACGAGCGATCCGTCACGACCGCTGGACAAGCGACGCGATTGTTCACCACCCAAAGTGGCTCGGGAGTCGGCCCGACGGTGATTCGCGAACTGGATCCGATTTCCGGTGCGGTGCTCAATACGTTCGACGCCCCCGAAGATGTAGGCAACGCGGGTCTGGCGCTCGATCAGCACGCGTTGTATTTCGCGACACAGGATGACCTGTACAGCCTCGACCCCGATACTGGCGAAGTGTTCGCGTACCTAGAACTGCCCAACGGCGACTACACCGGCGCCGCGGCTGTCGGCGGGCATGTGTTCGTTGTCGAACCGAATACCAACAAGATCTTGAAGATCGAGCCACTCAGCCAAACCGTCGTCGCCACATTCACGTCGACATTCGATTTGACGGGCACGTTAGGCGAAAGCTTCGATGGCACCAAGCTAATCGCTAGCACCGCCAACAACGGTGTTGTTGCGATCGACCCGGTCGATGGCAGTGAGGATTCGAACGTCAATTTTCTGTGGATGGATGCCGGGTCTGGAGCGGCTGCCGGCGAGCACTACCACGGCTCGCAAGGCAAAATTCAAATACGAAACCAGCAAAACCAATTGACGCGAACTCTGCCGACCGCCTACCACCCGAGCTATGCATCCGGCCTAGCTGTCGCCGAAGTTCCCCACCGCGAAGCCCGACTCAACATGGCCGCCGACGCCACAATTTCAGGCGTCGACTTCTTAATCCGATCCGGCCTCGCCACATCGGACATCGAACTATCGGCAACGTCAATCAACGAAAACATCGACACTTCAGCTGCCGACGTCATGTTCGCTGAACTTTCAGCCGTCGACGCATCGCCAATCGGCCAATACTTCTTCTCCCTAGCCATCGGCAACGGCGATGACGACAACGAAAAATTCGTCATCGTCGGCAACGAACTGCGCATCAAGCAAAACGAAGTCATCGACTATGAAACCCAACCGACCTACCAAGTCCGCGTCTTCGTCGGCGACAACTCGCAAGTGCTGATGGAAAAAGAACTGACGCTGTCAGTGAACAACTTGATCGAGATGTCGACCAACGGCCCCTCAGGAAATGGAATAACAATCGCCAATGGAACCAGTCAACGTTCGCGAGTTGATTCGGTGACCGTCGAGTTTGATTCGGCGGTAACTGTCGAACCGGGCGCATTTGAAATCGTCAACTTGACCGACCCGACGCAAATCGTTTCCGTCACCCTTGCCCCCGCCAGCACAAGCACAGCTGCGGTCTTGTCTTTCGCGGGTTCATCCGTCGACGCGTTCGGATCACTGAAGGACGGGAACTACCGTTTGATCATCCATGAATCGCTGATCCACGACGGAGCTGGAAACTACCTAGATGCGAACCACGACGGCGAAACCGACGGCCAAATGACCGATGATTTCTTTAGGCTGTACGGCGACCGAGACGGAAACCGTGAAGTGGGATACGTCGACTTCCTCTACTTTCGGGGTTCCTACGGTTCGTCCAGCACTTCGGACGAGAACTTGTCCGCATTTGATCTCAACACTAACGGGATAGTCGACTACTACGACTACCTTTTCTTCAGAGGCAGCTATGGCAAAAAAATATTGCCGTAACTAGGCTGACACAGCTTCCCAATTTCCCGAGCAAACCTATGTTTTTCAAATACAGACACATCGCCTTAATCCTTTGCTTTTCATTAGGATTCCCGTCGATTTCAATAGCAGATTTCGTTCTCCATTTCGTGAATAGCGATGACGAGATTGTTACCGCATTAAACGTAAATCCGGGAGAGTCTGTTTCGTTCAAGCTGATACTCACACAAACCAACTCTGAGACGCGTCTAAGCGATGAAGGGCTTAACCTTTTTGACGCGTCCATTACTTCCAACAACCTGTTGTTTGGTACCCCAACTGGAATCTCGCTTGACGCGGCATTTTCTGAAAGCTTGCTTGGCGCGTCAACGTTCTCAGCGGAAGACTATGAGTTTCATGGCACTGCCCCAGTCCTAAGTCCTGACTCTGCAGTGACCCCAAACTTTTTTTCAACGCCGACGTTACTAATTCATGACTCAATTCTATTGGGAACGGGCACTTATCTAGTCGATTCAATGGCCACAGGTACGGCAACGCTTACGGCTGCCGGGATCCCATTCGACATCTTCCCCTCCTTTGTTCTTGCTGCCGACAATCCAGTGTTCGCCACTCAGTTCAACCCGACACCCGCAATGCTCACCCTTCAGGCCAACGCCGTTCCCGAGCCTTCGTCTGCCGTTTTGATAGGGCTAGCGATTGCGGTGGGCGGGCTTCGATTGCGTCGACGTCGGGTTTAGCTTGAATGGGGCGTCGGAGATTGCGGGCTGCTAGCCTGCAATTCACGACAGGCTGGCAACCTGTGTTACGGCGTCGGTTGTGCTTGCCACTGTCGATGCGCACAGAAGTAGAAAGACGGGCCACCGATCCATTGGTCTCTTGCGAGCCCCCGCCCGTGAATCGTTTCTTGATCGGCTTTGCCGCGTTTCTAATGCTGACTGGCCGATCAGACGCCAAACAGCCCAACATCTTGTTCGTTCTCGGATGACCATGCGCTGCAGTCTTTTACAGCCGAGAGTGGTCTGCCGGCATCCTATTGATTCCTGCAAACTTAATTTTGCGTTCACCGTCGACACAACCCACCCAACTCACCCATTCGGGTACATTTGAAAATAGGTCTAGAATCAAGCTGTTAGCACGGGAACCCTATCCTTGCCGCACCAAAGAAAACGCACTCGTTCAGCACGCCCCCGTTCAGTTCGACCTCGTTCAGCTCGATCGCTAGGTGTCGAACAACTTGAATCGCGAAGACTGCTTGCCAGCGATTTTGGTGATGAACCACTCTACTACGAGGGTTTTCCAAATTCTCCCCAACAGACTGACGAGTTAGTTTACGGGCCGAATTTCCCGAACGTCCAAACATATCGTGCCAACGGCCGATTTACTGCGACGGCCACCGACGGTGGCGGCTTCACATTCGGCGACCCAATTACGTTGACTTGGGGATTTGTCAACGACGGAACAACGCTCCCCGGCGGATTCGTTTCAGGAGAAGTCACGTCACCAAGCAACCTAATTTCGTTCCTTGGGGATATTTACGGGGTTAGTACAAACGACACGAACTATCAAGACGAACCTTGGTTTCCTCTGATCCAATCCGTGTTTGATCGCTGGGGAGAACTATCCAGCATCACGTATGTATACGAGCCCAACGACGACGGCGCGACATTTCCCAGCACACCTGGCAGCCTAGGGGTTCGCGCAGATATCCGAATTGGTGGTCACACGCTCGATGGCAACTCAAACGTACTTGCCTACAACGTCAGTCCGAATTTCGGTGACATGGTAATCGACACCGACGATTCGGTTTACAACAACATTTCGACGAATTCGCGACGTTTAAGAACCATCGTTGCTCATGAACATGGACACGGGCTTGGACTCAATCACGTCGAATCGAACAATGCTGCCTTTCTGTTAGAGCCATTCCTCAACGTTGCGTTTGACGGTCCACAACTCGATGACATCTACGGCGTCCAGAGTCTTTACGGTGACGCACTCGAACCCAACGATTCGATTGCCGAGGCGACTAGTTTAGGTGTGATCGCCGTCGGATCATCTGTCAGCCTCGGCAGTGACGCGAACGATACGGTCGTCGACATTTCGGATACTGACTTCTTAACTGTGGACAGACAAACCGACACCGACCTGTTCGCATTCACTACCGAAGCGGCCGCAGATGTCACCGTCACGTTGACTCCCGTAGGGCCGACCTACAACGAAGGCCCTCAAGGCGGAAGTCAGTCGGCCTACAACTTGCAAACTCGCGGCGACCTTACGCTAGAACTGCTTGATGCGAGCGGCGTGGTGATCTCAACCAGTAACGTGGCCGGCCTCGGTGGCACCGAGTCGATTAACTTGGTCCTGCCGCAATCGGGTACGTATCACGCTGCGGTCACGAGCGACTCTACTTTTGCCCAGTTCTACGAACTGTCGATCAATGTTGAGGCGACCCCGGCTGTGAATATCGCTTCAAATTTTGGTGGAACGAATCTACGCGAGGGTGGTAGCGCCGAATCCTATCAAATTTTTCTCGGCACCACTCCCGAAGGTGCTGTTGAGGTAACGGCTACGGCCGACGATCAGCTCGAGATCAGCTTAGACGCAGTCCTGTTCTCTACGTCGTTGAATTTGACGCTAGCCGATACGACGCCCGTCACGGTTTTCGTACGAGCTCTTGATGACAACGTTTCCGAAGGTGTTCATACGGGGACGATCGAGCACCAGATCACCGCCACCATGGATGGAACAGACTATCCGCTTTCCCGCACGATCGCTTCATTACAGCCGAGTATCGATGACAACGAACTTGGCAACTGGCTGTCCGCCGAGCCTCTTGCGGGTCAAGTCTTTGAGACCATTGGAAACGAGGGTTCACTTGACGATGCGAACGACGTTCGCTACTTCAACTTCGAACTCCTGGAAGGGGAAACCTTAGCAGTACGTGCCGAACCCGATTCGAATGAAACCTTGGTCTTGGAGTGGGTGGGAGTCTCAGCCGCGGCAACAGCAGCTTCACCTGGTTCGCCCGTTATCTTGACTTCGCAAGTCGCGCCAGCGACCGGCTCATACCAGTTGAAAGTTACTGCGAGTGGCGCGACGCAGTTCACGATGGACGCTTGGCGAAACACAATTTTGGAAAAGCTGAATGGTGATACGAGTCCTCTTAGTCCGCTGCCGCTTGTAGCGGGCTTGGGGTTGATCGACGGGACCGCCAGCAACGCTTCTATCTATGGAATCATCGGGAATTCAGACGCAGTGCCGGGGACCACCATCGAACTGGTCCAGAGAAATGCCCCGACCGAATTTGTTGACCTTACACAATTGCCTGCATCGAACTCGTTCATGCTCAACAACAACTCGACTTTGAGCACGAGTATTTCAGTGGGCAACGATGTCTTCCCGGCAGGAACTTGGAAGATGCATGACAATGGCAGCTTGACTCCGACAACTGGATTCACGATTCCATTGCTACAAGACAACACATCGATCCCGAACTCTGGCATTGTGACTGCGATGATGCCGTTCTGGGACGAACTTGATGCAAGCCTGATCTACTACGACGAAATTCTGATCGACGGTATTCCTGCGTTCGTTGCCCAGTGGCAAGACCGGCCCCATCGTAGCTTTGGAGGGGCTGTCACGTTTCAGGTTCAAGTTTTTGATGACGGACCTGTGTTAGCGAAATACGCCTACAAAGACGTATCGTTTGGCAACGTTGCAGTTGACGGGGGAGCTTCGGCGACCGTCGGTTTTCAAGCCAATGGCACGACCGCGGTGGCCCTTAGCACAAACTCGCCGTCGCTTTCTGATGGCGATGTCGTGGATGTCCAATTTGCCCTCGAGCCAGATGTGGACGTTTACTCAATCGACTGGACAGGCAAAGCGGGCACCAAGGTCGACCTAATTCTGGATGGACTTGGCAGCGAAAGCTACGCGGCGGAAGAGTTGCAAATCATCGGTCCGGATGGATCAACGGTGTTAGCAACGGCCGTAAACGATGCAGTGGCCTCTGGTGTTGCGACCGACCATGATTTGGCCATCTTGGGATTCGTTGTGCCGACCGACGGAGTCTATTTTGTTCGGCTCAGCGCAGCCTTGCAGTCCGAATATGCAATGACTGTTGCTGAATCAACCGTCATTGATACCGAGCCAAACGAAGGACCAGCAGCACTACGAACAATCCCCAGCGAAGGACATGTGATCGGGTCGCTCGACGCGAATTCAGACGTTCAGGATCGGTACTCAGTTTCGCTTGCCGCAGGTGAGACTCTGCTGGTTCGAACCGCAACGCCACTCGACCAGTTTGCATCGGTGAACAACACGCTGGACCCAGGATTGACGATCATTGCACCGGATCAGGTGACCGTAGTTGCCGAAGACGCCGACTCAGTCGACGGAAAGAACGCAGAAGTTGTATTCACGGCTGGCTCGGCAGGCGTGTACACCGTTGCAACGCAAGCGGCCAGCGGAGCGGGCGACTATCAGTTGGCGGTCGCGATTGTCGACGAAGTAACCGTTGACTTGCCCATCGGCACGAGCAATGACGTGACGGTCAAACTCAACGGCACCGACGTCGAGGTGCTAGACAATCATAATGGTGGAGCTGTCTTGGCAACCGCTCCGTTGTCTTCGTCCCTTTCGCTGACAATCAACGGCGGCAACTTGGACGATGTAGTGACGATCGACTATTCCGACGGCTTCTTTCGGTTCCCGAGTGGAATCAGTTTTGCGGATCCGGCCGGAACAGATCGCTTGATCATCAAGGGTACCGGCGGCTCGCTGGCCACGTACCAGTCGACCGGCAACACACTCGGCAACGCTAGCGTCTTGATACAAGAAGGATCGCTGCAAAGTACGATCACGTTCACCGGAGTCGAGCCGTTGGATGTGACCGAAATGAGTGCATTCGATGCTGACGGTACATTGAATGTTGGTATCGATACCCTAACGATTGGATCTACCACTGCGTCACTCGGGGCGATTGCGTTACTAGGCATCACCGAGAGTGCCGGCACCATTGTCGCCAGCAATGGCTTGTTGGTTGCCAACGGAGAGAGCGTCACAGGATTTGGAACGATTGACACCCCCAACGACATCGCATTCCAGGTGTTGATCAATGGTTCGATTGACGGTGCCAGTTCAACTCGTCCCATCACTTTGCCAGGCTACATCCAGGGCGTTGGGTCGCTGAACCATGTCAGTGTCACTGGCACTTATAGCCCTGGCGCTAGTGCTGCGCAAGTCATCAATGGCAGCGTAAGCTACGCAGCGGGCTCGGACTTGGTGTTAGAAATTGGCGGAACGACGCCCGGCAGCAGCGGGTTTGACCAAATCGTTCACACCGGGACCGCCTCACTTGCCGGCAATCTAAAAGTCGAACTGATCAACAGCTTTGCACCCGCGATAGGCGACTCGTTCACAATCATCACGTCGACCGATGGGATCGGCGGCACATTTGCAGTCGAAACGCTGCCAGCCCTATCCGCAGGCCTGGGCTGGGACGTCTCGTATTCCACGAACTCAGTGCGTCTAGATGTGATCGGCATCGACGAAACTCCGCCAACGATTACGGATGTGAAAATTGCTTCGTCGTCATGGTCGCCAACCTTCAAGTCTTTCGTTGATCCGATCGACTCCGACGGGCTGCCACTTCCCGGCGCTGATCAGCTCAAGAATTTGACTTGGTCTAATCTGGATACGATCATCGTTGAATTCAGCGAGAACGTTCAGCAGTCTGACGGATCGGACATCAACCTCGGCAACCTTTCGCTAGCGGGTGTCAACATCCTGGACTACGAAGCTTTTCCGGGCTTAATTGCAGTCTACACCGATGGTGGCGGAGCAGGGCCGTTTAAGCTGACCCTCCAACTCGACAGCGCTGCAGTGTTTGACGCCGAGAAGTTACTGTTGACGATTAACGATACGGTCCAGGACGCAAGCGGGAATTTGCTCGATGGCGAATGGACGAACTCGGTCAGCATGGTGTCGGGCGACGCGACTGCCGGAGGCGACTTTGCCTTTCGCATCGATGTGCTTCCGGGTGACACCACGGGCGACGACTTCTTGCTTGGAAATGACACCGATACAGTGGCCATGGTTCAGTTCACGTTTGCGGGTGGCCCCAGCTACGACCCGTTCACTGACATCAATGGTGACGGTTTCCTGTTGGGCGACGATACGGACACGGTAGCATCGGTACAGTTCAGCTTCCTGCCTTTCGGTAACCCGGTTGCTCCGCCGGAAGCCCCAAGCCCAAGTCCGTTGTTGGCTTCAACTTCTTCTTCGTTACGGCTACTCAGCGAAGAAGGGTCCGATGAAAGTTGGGCCAATTCAGTAGACGCCACGCTAAATGAACTTTTTTGATAGTCGAATGGTTTTGAACCAGTGCCCCGAACTTTCGCTGCGCTATTCCAATTTGTGTTCAACAATTCAATTATTGATGCTTACGGAGCAGTTCGAAACGATCAAGCAAATGCCGTTTGGACTTCCGATTGCTTGAGCCATCGGCTTCGGTGTCAAATGCAGAGCGGCGATGGGGATCCGGGCGAGGTTCTCCTAGTTTTAGGAGCAACCGGAATGTTGACGACGCTTGTTGATCAGCGACTGAAGGTTGGCGAGGTCAATTTTTCGGTGTCGAACGTGGCTGCGGAACCGAACGAAGTCGGTCGCATTCGCCACGGCATCTCACAGTTAAGTAGAATGATGGGCCACCTATCCATTGTTCTCTTGCGAGACCCCGCCCGTGAATCGTTTCTTGATCGGCTTTGCCGCGTTTCTGCTGCTGACTGGCCTGACCGACGCCAAACAGCCCAATATTCTGTTCGTATTTTCGGATGATCATGCGTTACAGTCCATTGGCGCCTACGGGTCGACGATCAATCAGACACCGAACCTAGACCGGATCGCCAAAGAAGGCGCCGTGTTTCGCAACTCGTTTTGCGCCAATTCGATCTGCGGGCCGTCGCGGGCTTGCATCCTGACAGGTAAGCACTCGCACATCAACGGATTTCTACACAACGGAAACCGGTTCGACGGTTCGCAGATGACGTTTCCGAAATTGATGCAAGAGGTTGGTTACCAAACCGCGATCATCGGCAAATGGCATCTCAGCAGCGATCCAGTTGGCTTCGATCACTGGGAAGTTTTGCCTGGCCAAGGCAACTACTACAATCCGGACCTGCTGCAGATGGACGGCAGTCGCAAACGATTCGACGGCTACTGCACCGACATCATCACCGAGCACACATTGAAGTGGCTCAAGGAAGATCGCGACCCCGACAAGCCCTTCATCATGATGTGCCAACACAAGGCACCGCACCGCAACTGGTCACCGCCACCACGCTACTACTCGCTTTACGACGACACCACGATTCCCGAACCGGACACTCTATTCGACGATTACAGTGGGCGCAGCGACTTGCTGAAAGAGAACGAAATGACGATCGCCAATCACATGCATTGGGGACACGACATGAAGTTTCACGGTGAAAACCAGTTTCCCGACCACTTTGCCGATCTGCACAAGAACGCTGAATACGGTCGCATGACAGCGGACCAGAAAGCCGCTTGGGACGCGGCGTACGAGCCCAAGAACCAAGCCTTCATTGCCAAAATGAAAGCCGGCGGATTCACCGATCGCGAAGTCACTCAGTGGAAGTACCAGCGATACATCAAGGACTATCTGCGATGCATTCAAGCCGTTGACGATTCGATGGGCAGCCTGCTAGCGTACTTGGACGAATCTGGAATAGCCGACGATACGATCGTGATCTACAGCAGCGACCAAGGATTCTACCTAGGTGAACATGGCTGGTACGACAAACGATGGATGTTCGAGGAATCACTACGAATGCCATTTTTGGTTCGTTGGCCTGGCGTGATCAACCCCGGCGTCGACTCGACCGCAATGATCCAAAACATTGACTATGCGCCGACGTTCTTGGAAATCGCCGGAGCCGAAGTGCCGGCCGAAATTCAGGGCCGCAGCATGGTCGAAATGATGAAGAACCAAGGCAAACCGTCGGCCAGTTGGCGAGACGCCATCTACTATGCGTATTACGAAAACGCAGCCTCCCACAATGTGCCGATTCACGACGGAGTTCGCACGGATCGGTACAAGCTGATGTTCTTCCCGCGGACTCGACAGTGGAATTTGTTCGACTTGGAAACTGATCCGCTGGAAATGGCGAGCGTTCACGACAGCGAAGCTTATGCGGATGTCTTGGCAGGAATGCAAAAACGGTATCGCGATCTTCGCCAGTTCTATGACGTAAACACTGCCATCATCCCGGCCACTCGCAACGAAGAGAAACGGTGGGCCGAGCGTCATCAGGAAATGAACCGTCAAGCCAAGCAGGGCGATGTCGATTTGGCCTTCATCGGGGACTCGATCACTCAGGGCTGGGAAGGCGCAGGCAAGGAAGTCTGGGAGAAATATTACGGCAATCGAAAAACGATTAATTTAGGCATCGGTGGCGACCGGACCGAGCATGTCATATGGCGACTAACGCACGGCAACCTAAGCAAAATCAAACCCCAAGTTGCCGTGCTGATGATTGGCACGAACAACACAGGACACTTGGACCAAGACCCTGCACAAGTTGCCGCAGGCGTTCAAGAGATTCTGAACATCCTGGCTGAAAGGTTGCCGGATACGAAGGTCGTGTTGCAAGGGATCTTCCCTCGCGGCAATGGCCCACTGGACCTGAAGCGGCTCAACAACATTGCGATCAACGAAATGATCCGCAAGATGGCCGACGGTGATCGAGTGCAGTTCCTAGAAATTGGCGATCAGTTTGTCGAGTCCGATGGGACGATCGATCCAAAGATCATGCCAGACAAACTGCACCTGTCGCCCGAAGGTTATGAGCGATGGGCAAAAGCACTTGAGCCAACGTTGATTGAACTGGGCCTTTAACGAACAACCCCAGATGCCCCTGCGACTCTGTCGCAGGGTGTAGGGTGTAGGGTTTGGTTCCTGTCAGCTGATTTGCAGCTGACGTCCCGCGATCGGAGTCGCGGGCCCACGCGAAGGTGGCTCGCTCGTTAACCGGCCAGCCGCGAGATGCGGTTGTGGGGCTCGGCGAGTTCTTCGGCGCTGGCCTGATAGCGGTATTGCATCAAGTAGGCGTCTTCATCGGTGTCTTCATAGAAGTCACGCAAAACCGAGACGGCGCGGAAGCCAATCTTTTTGAAAAATAATTGTGCAACGAGGTTCGTTTCACGGACTTCCAACATGATTCGGTTGCGACGTTCTTGGGACAACTTGCCCAACAGCTTTCCGATCATTGCGAACCCGACGCCCGAGCGACGACTGTCGGCACCGACAGCAAAGTTCAAGATATGCAAGCGGTTCTTGTGCAGCTCATAAATCATGAAGCCGACCACCTTGTCGTCTTCTTCGGCTACCATCCCGATGCAGTTCCGTTGGCGGAGGCAGCGGATGAAATCATCCTCTGTCCATGCAAACTCGAAACTCTTGTTTTCGATCCCCAACACTGCCGGCATATCCCGGCGGATCATCCAACGAATGTGAACACAAGTGCGTGTTTGTTCGGTTTCCACCCTGGGACTCCTTTCCAGCGAAACAACCTCGTCTCAGAAAACTAAATCCGTCTTCCGAGCCACTCCCGAGCCATCATGGCTGAGCGAATGGGAGATTAGCAGATGACCAAAATGGGACCAAGGTTAAAAAGCAAACTTGTTGGAAACGGAAGCATAAACCCGGGAACCCGTGAAACGAATGTGAAACGCGAGCAGGTTCGTCCTGCGGGATTGGCGCCGCTGACGCTGTTGATTGCCTACTGGATGTGCTGACGACATGGGAATGACGACATGGGAATGGGGTGAGCCGAGGACTGAAACGATCCAAGGCGGATGCAGGCTGACCCGGCCGCAGACCCGGCCGCAGACTCGGCCGCAGACTCGGCCGCAGACCCGGCCGAAGACTCGGCCACTTGCGAGTCACGACTCATGCGATCAATCACGACCGAGAAATCGGCGCGTAAAAAAAGCCCGAGCTGCGTTGACAACTCGGGCTCTTGAATCTTTGCTTTTTGCTGGCCTGAACTAGCCAGCAATTCTTAGATTTGGTTTAGCGGCGACACAGAGGATGTCCTTCAATCGCTCGAACTCTTCAGCATCGGTGAAGTGGATCGTGATTTTGCCGCGGCTGCGAGCCGACGACTTGATCTCGATTTTGGTGCCAAAGATCATTCGCATCTCTTGCTGCATCGCTTCGATTTGCGGCGACACAGGACGACGTTTTTGACGCGACGCGTTGACGATCACTTTGCCCGTATCTTCGTCTTCTTCGTTCTTCAGCAGCTCGGCCACATGAGTCTCGGTCGCCCGGACACTCCAGCGCTCGTCCATGATTTTGCGAGCGATGTTGACTTGGACTTCTTCGTCGCCGATCGGCAGCAACGCCCGTGCGTGTCCCGCACTGACTTCGCCAGCGGTTAGCCAGTCGAGGATTTGCTGGGGCAACTCGAGCAGTCGCATCAGGTTTGCGATCGTGCTGCGATCAATGCTCAAGCGGCGAGCCAGGTCATCCTGCTTGCACTTGTGCTCGGTGATGTAGCGTTTGAACGACATCGCCTTTTCGATCGGGTTCAAGTCCTTGCGTTGCAAGTTCTCGATGATCGCCAGCTCCGCGACCAATCGATCGTCGGCCTCGCGAACTTCCGCACGGATCTTGGTTAGACCTGCGTGGATGGTTGCTCGCAGGCGACGTTCGCCACTGATGAGTTGATACTTGCCGTCAACAATGCGAACCAGGATTGGTTGCAGTTGTTGGTGGCTCTTGATGCTTTCAGCTAGCGAAGCGATTTCGTCGACGTTGAATTCGCGGCGAGGTTGGAACGGATTGTTCTCGACCTCGCTGACGTTCAGTTCGATCGACTCGATGCCGTGCGATGCACTAGCGTCACCGTCGACGTGGTCCGAACCGCGTGGTGCGTCGTCGTCCATCGAATCACCAAGAAGAGCGGCAAGTCCTTTGCCAAGTCTTCGGTCTTTATTGGTCGTTGCACTAGTCACGTTGGAGCACCTCCATGCACAGCTGAGTATAGGCGAACGCGCCACGCGATCGCGGGGCGTATTGAAACACGGTTTTGCCATGGCTGGGGGCTTCGCAAAGCGAAACGTCCCTGGGCACGACATTATCAAAAACGATGTCTCCGAAGAAATCCCGAACTTCTTCATCAACTTCGTGAGTGAGTTCTAAATGCGGATCGTACATTGTCAGTAGGATGCCGCCGAAGGTCAGTCGTCCGTCAGTCGCGACGATGACCTTTTTGATGGTTTGAATTAATTGTGTCAGGCCTTCCATGGCGAAGTACTCGCACTGGATCGGCATCAGAACTTCGGTCGACGCGGTTAGTGCTGTCTGTGTCAACGCACCAACACTGGGCGGACAGTCAATCAGCACGAAGTCGTAGTCTTCGATGACAGCGTCGAAGTGGCGGCGGACCAGGCGGGTGTGGGCACTGTCGCTATGAGCCAGCTTGTCGACGTCGTGGAAGGTTCGGCTGCCAGGCACGACCGACAGGTTGTCTTGGCGAGAATCGACGATGTGGCCGACCAGATCATCTTCGCTGACAAGGGCGTGCCCGTCGGTGGGTGAGATGCCTAGGGACGTAGTCGCATTGCACTGGGGGTCCATGTCGACCAACAGCGTCCGCTGGCCGGCTAGAGCCAGCGCGGCAGAAAGATTGACGGCAGTGGTTGTTTTGCCCACGCCTCCTTTCTGATTGACCACGCAAAGTATCCTTCCCACCGGGGATGTTCTCGTCTTTGAGAATCTGACATTCAACGAAACCGAATCTGGCTCGCTCGATGGGCGGAAAGTAGGGCATATGTTCCGCATGAAACAAGACTGGTTTCACAAGAAACTACTCTTGACGTGGGAGGTAGATTCTGTGGTCGGCGTTTGGCGGTGAACCGGCATGGCCCTGCGACTCCGTTCGCAGGGTATAGGCTGCACTCATATACTGCTTTGCAGTTTCTATCCCGCGAACGGAGTCGCGAGTCCACTGGGGCTTGCCCGATTTTGATTTAGGCTAGATCAGGGAGGTAGAGGCGGTCCTGGCCTTGATACAGGTCAGCCTTTTCGGGGTTGCTTGCGATGTAGCGGCGGAACCTTTGGAAGTGGGCGTCATCTCGCGCCAGATGGTCGAGGCTCTCTGACTGAAAGACGTGCCCTGTCCGGCTAAGCGACTGGTTGATCCGGAGTGCTTGGTAATGCTTCCATAAGAAGCACTGTTCGAGTTGTATTCGCTGGCGATCTTGGGCCGCAGACTGCGAAGCTGGTCGCCCCAGTAAGGCTGACTCGGACCAATCCCACGAGCGAGGAGTCAGTGGTACCGCTGGGCCATGATTCGATTGCAGGCCGCCAGCGGATTCGAATCGGACAGCCGGTCGGTGATGAAGTCCGTCGCACCCGGTTGCTGCCAATGCGGAAGGTCGCCAAAGGTCACCTGGAATTCGGCGTCGGGATCAAAGAACTGGAAGTCCGAAATCCGCAACATTTCCGGTCACCCCTGTGGCCCTGCGACTCCGCTCGCAGGGTGTACGAGTTTGCAAACTGCTTTGCAGCTTACATCCCGCGAGCGGAATCGCGGGTCCAACTGGTTTGCCCGATTACCCGTTAGGATAGTGGGTTGAAGGTCAGGCCGCTTAGCAGCTTGGGATAGAAGTAGGTGCTCTTGGCGGGCATTCGCTCTTTGTGCAGGCTGATCCTTTCGACGTGCTCGAGCTGAGCCGGCATCACCAGAGCCGCCAGCGTGTACGGCTCGTCCGAATCGCTTTCGGCCTGACTGCCCTGCCCTTCGATCCCGTCAACCACTTCGGTGACTTCGTGAACGTAGGTTGGTTTGGGGTGGCCTTTGGCGGACAGCAGATCATCGATGACCAAGCGGTGCAGCAAACTGACACCCAGCCCACGCCAATCGGCACTTTGATCGGCGGCGATCTGGGCCATCTTGCCAGCCGATTTATCGGTCGCCCGGCACAGCAACCAGGTCTCGTCGCCGGTGGCGTACAAGCCGATCAGCCCCTGCTCGGCCGCCTGCTGCATCATGCCCCAGACTTCGGCCGCGGCGCGAGCGCCACCGGCCACCACATCGCAGTCAAAGTACTCGCCCAATGCCGTCGTGATTTCAGCTGACGAGAATGACCGCGTCCCTCGCAGTAGCCGGTGAGTAGGCAGCACGACCATCCCCGGGTCGCTCATCCCGACCAGCATCGTCATCACGAAATTTGCGGGATGGTCGACCGGAAGCGAACCACCCTGCTCTGCCGAATTCAGCTCGGCCGCGACTTGGTTTTTGTAGTTGCAACTGGTCTCGTAGCGATGATGCCCGTCGGCAACGAACATCGGCCGGTCGTCCATCAGAGCATTGACCTTGGCGATCACGGTCTCGTCCGTCACGGGCCATAGCGTGTGACGAACGCCCAGGTGATCGGTCGCTTCAATCGGTTCGGTACCGACCGTGGCCGCGTCCAGCAGGTCGATGACTTCGTTGGTCGGGTCGGGATAGAGTCCGAAGATCTGGCTGTTGTTTTGCTTCGTCGCCGTCGTCAGCTTCAGCCGATCAGCCTTGGCACTGGCGTGCGTTTCTTCGTGAGGATAGATGTTGCCTTCGCCAAACGGAGTCGTACGGACGCGGCCCTGAAATCCGCGGCGAGTGACGGTGGTGCCGTCGACTTCGAAGGTTTGGTGGTAGACGTAGTAGGCGGGCTTGGCATCGCGAACCAGGACTCCCTCGCTCTGCCACTGCTGGACGAACTTTGCCGCCCGCGCGTACTTCTCCTCGCCAGTCGAGTCACCGGGTTCGGTTCGGTTCAGGATGATGCGGATGACGTTGGCCGCGTGCCGCTTGTAGAGCTCGTCTTGAAGCTTTGGATCGATGACGTCATAGGGCGGCGCGACGACATCCGAGAGCGAACCGACATGCTGAAGATTGTAGCGCAGGGCGGCGAAAGGGCGAGTTTGAGGCATTTTTGCGGGCTAAGATTTTTTGTTGAAGTTGCCGTGAAACAGGCAATGTATCAGACCCCGAACGACCAATCTCAAGCAAACCCAAGCGCGCAAAACGAGCCGTAAAAATGCGAAAATGCTGAAGCGTCGGCGCACGAAAAAGCCCGGGCGTCGTTTCCAACGCTCGGGCCTTCGGTTTATTCAGTTCACACAACCGGCTTAATAGCGGTAGTGGTTCGGCTTGTAGGGACCTTCAACGGGAACGCCCATGTAGTCAGCCTGGTCCTGAGTCAGCTTGGTGAGCTTGACGCCGCAAGCAGCCAAGTGCAGACGTGCGACTTCTTCGTCGAGCGCCTTCGGCATCAGATAGACCTGAACCTTGTACTTGTCGTTGTCGCGGTTTTCCCACAACTCCATTTGAGCCAACACCTGGTTGGTGAAGCTGGTGCTCATCACGAAGCTTGGGTGACCCGTCGCACAGCCCAGGTTCACCAAGCGGCCCTTGGCCAAAATGATGACGCTGCGGCCGGTGTCGTTGAACGTATAGCGGTCTACGGCACCAACGTCCGAAGGCTTGATCTCGCTGACCGTTGCCTTACCGGCGGCGACTTGCTTGTCGATCCAAGCAATGTCGATTTCAGTGTCGAAGTGACCAATGTTGCAAAGGATCGCGTCATTGGGCATTTCGGTGATGTGGTTGCCCAGAATGATGTCCTTGTTGCCCGTCGTGGTGACGAACAAACGACCTTCCTTGCAGGCCTCATCCATCGTTGTGACTTCGAAACCTTCCATCGCTGCTTGCAACGCGTTGATCGGATCGATTTCAGTCACGATGACGCGACAACCGTAGCTCTTTAGGCTGTGTGCACAGCCTTTGCCGACGTCGCCGTAACCGCAAACCACGGCAACCTTACCAGCCAACATCACGTCGGTGGCTCGCTTGACGCCGTCCGCCAACGATTCCCGGCAACCGTACAGGTTGTCGAACTTCGACTTGGTGGCCGAGTCATTGATGTTGATCGCAGGCACTTGAAGGCGCGCGTTCTTGACCATCACGTCCAGACGGTGAACGCCGGCGGTGGTTTCTTCGCTGATGCCGGAAATGTCGGTCAACAGTTCTGGGAACTTGTCGTGAACCATCGCGGTCAAGTCACCGCCGTCGTCCAAGATCATGTTCAGCTTCTTGCCGTCGCCGAAGTCCAGCGTTTGCTCGATGCACCAATCGAACTCTTCATTCGTCATGCCCTTCCAGGCAAAGACGGGGATTCCAGCCGCAGCAATCGCGGCAGCCGCATGATCTTGGGTGCTGAAGATATTGCAGGACGACCAGGTCACTTCGGCACCCAATTCGACGAGCGTCTCGATCAAGACAGCCGTTTGGATCGTCATGTGCAGGCAGCCAGCGATGCGAGCACCAGCCAGTGGCTTGGACTTGCCGTACTTTTTACGCAGAGCCATCAGGCCCGGCATTTCGTTCTCAGCAAGCTGGATTTCTTTGCGACCGAATTCGGCCAGCGAGATGTCTTTGACTTTGTAAGGGAGTCGGTCCGTTTCGACTTGTGACACGCGTTTCTCTCGTTTCTTTGAGGGAACAGGAAAATGATATTGCCTGACAGCCGCGTTCTAGATTGTTGCCAAAACGCAGCGACGTGACGGACCGAACACAGGGACTCCCGCTGATTCGCACTTCTTTGATGCCAGTAACTCAGTTACCGTCCGGCTGATCCGATCGGCAACGTTGATATTTTAACGGTAAGTCAACAAAAAAGTAGGGCCAAAACGTTCACACTCCGTCAGTTCGGCCCAGCAAACGTCGCACCCTTGCTTCATGCTAGCATTCAAGCGGGCATCCAACCGCACCACCCGAATAGCGGTCGACATCCTGCCTCTCGCTACTGCCCGACCGAGCAGAACGCCTGGATCAGCTCGGACGACTTGGTTCCCTTTGGCGACTCAACACCGCTAGCGGTATCTACGCTGGTCGCCGAACTGGCCTGAATCGCATCCGACAAATTGTCCGGCGTCAAACCACCGGCAAGCGTCCAGGCGACTGATGGATTCAGCGACGCCCATGCAGCGATCGCATTCCAATCGAGCGTCTTGCCGCTGCCACCATGCGCGGCTCCGGCGTCAGCATCAAACAAAACGTGATAGCCAGCCTCAATCCACAGGCGGCTGGCGGCATCGATTTGCGAGACTGTTAGCGGCCCCGTCGGCAGTTTGATCGCACGTAGTTTTCGACCGGACACCTGCGAAGCCGATTCGACCGTTTCGTCGCCGTGCAGCTGAATCGCATCCAAGCCGACGACGTCAGCGATCTCGGCGATCCGCGCCGGAGCCTCGTTGACGAAAACACCAACGCGAAACAATCCCAGCCCAGCGGCAGCGGCCGACAGCTCTTGGGTGCGCGGGTCGTCAGGATCAACGTATCGAATGCTGGGCGGAAAGAAGTTCAGACCGATCGCGTCGCCGCCCGCCGCAGCGACCGCTTCGATGTCGCTGTGCAGTCGAACTCCGCAAATCTTGACCCGAAATATCATCACCACCCTCACAACCCGGAAATTTTGACTAACCCCACCCCCGCCGGCATTCCGACAACAACTGTACAGGTAGCTTGGACTTAGGATAACCAATGATGACGAACAACACTTCTTGGATGCCGCGACCCGACCTCGCGCTCGTTTTCACGACTGTCTTCGTGATCGTGCTGGCCAATCTGCCAGCACCGGTTCCGCACCAGGTTGTCGAAGTTTCCAACACCGAGGCAACTGATACGTCGCACACGTACTCCTTGGCCGTCAACGATCCGCGACTGCGACGACTGACTCGCCGCATCGACACCTACGGAAAATCCGCACCAGCCGCAGCGGTCGGAAAAGCGAAATGGATGGCGGAAACGTCATCGATCTATGCCGAGCGAACCTTGCTGGATCTGGCCAAGCTTGAAACGCAATCGGACGAAGCCACTTCGCTAGCAACGGGAAAAACACCGGCATCGTCCACCCCGATCATGATGGTTTCTTACGTCAAAACACCGGACGCAAAACCGACACCGACCAACTTAGTCGAGTACTGGTCAAACTTCAGCAAGACCAGCGAAAAGTCGATCGAAACGATCCGTACAAACTGGCAAAAACGCATCGCATCGCTCGGCCCGCCTCCGGTCAAGCTCGCCGGCACGGTGCCGGGCGTGATTTCGGGCGGAACGATCTACGTGGCCTCGATTCTGGCGATCTTCGCGACCCTGGTCATGGCTACATGGCGGTCGTCATACCCAACACGCCGACTGCAACACCCGGTTGCGATCACGACCGAAGACCACCAGTCCGTAGCGAACGATTCCGGACTCGCCATCACACTGCCGGCCGGATCGGTACGGCTACATCAACCCATGATGGTTCACCTGCGGCGAATGGCGTACGCCGGATTGATAGTGATTGCAATTTTGCAGTGGCTCTAAGCCAAATCGGCGTGCGTGCCCGTTCGCCAAGATTTGCAAACCAGTTCCCACACCATGCCGCCTCGCGTTTCCCAACGGACTCACAAAACTATTTGTGATGCAGCAGTCGCTTTGAATCGGCTTGGGTGATGCGGCCGAAGATGTCTCGCAGGATCACCTGCTCTAGCGAAACGTCGCGGCCTAGCGGGATCCAGCCCAAGGTTTGCGGGCTGTCGTCGTAACCATCTTGCTGGCGAACGATGGTTCCATCGTGGCGAACGGCCGCCGTTGATTCAGTCGCGTATTGGCTGCGATCGGTGTCTTCAAGATCCTTCTGCACGATGACTTCGATCGTGTAGGCCGCGCCACGCGGGCGAACGGTGATGGTGGCCCGTCGCCGGATCGACTGCAATGTACTTTGCAACCGCTCGAATCCCGCCGTACTGTCTTTTCGCCACGGCTCTAGCAGCGACGCACCGATCTGGTACGACGTCTCGACGGTACCGTCCAAGATGATCCCGTCCGAGTTCTGCACGGGCTGTTCGCGGACGATACGAAAATAGTCGTCGACTGCGTCGATTACCTGCGACCAGACGAAAACATCGTTCGCCGGCGGCAGCTCTAACGGGTTGGGCACGAACGTGTCGGGCACGTCATTCTTTAACCGATACGCCAACTGTCCGCACCCAGCCGTAATGCTGGTGGCCGCGATCGCCAGCATGGATGCCAACAACGTGCGCCGAGTGATCGGTCGTTTTGGTTTGGGCGTCAACATGCGGTCAGGAACGGGCACAGGTGTTTGCGTTTACGGGCGGCTGGCGACACTGGTTGGTAACGGTTTTGCACCAGGCGCATCGTCGGGGAACATCGACCAGACCGCGATCCGGTGCTGCATCGACTCCATAACTTCACGCTGCGACTTGCTGATTTTTTCGGCGCGAATCTTTGTTCGAATCTCGTCCTGCACTTCGCTAAGCGGGACGTTTCCGGCTTCGATACGTTCGAGCACGCGGACAATGTGCAGGCCTTCTTCGTCCTCAATGATCTCGCTCATCGCGTTAGTAGGGATCGAGAAAATTTGCTGATCAAGCTTGGCCGATGCCAGCGATCCTTTGGTCGTCCAATCGTGCAAGCCACCTTTGTTTGCAAATGGCTCTTGGCTCTTTTCACGAGCAACGGCCTGCATGTTGCCACCAAAGTAGGCTTCGCGGCCCATTTCCGCGATCGCTGCGTAGGCGTCGTCGCGAGTTGGAAAGCGGAAAAACATCACCGACATTTGCTCCCACCGGGCCCGCGTGGGGCGGTGAAACGAATCAGCGTTGATGTGATAGTACTCGTTGATTTCGGAGATCGACACATTCGGTTCTCGATCAACCTTGCTGCGAATGTAGAGGTGACCGAGCATCTGGTCGACGAACTCGCGCTGCCGCGATGCGAGCGAACTGCCCTTTTCTCTTAGCAACTTGTCCAGTTCGGACGGGTCTTCGGTTTTGTACTGTTTCAGCAACTCCGGCAACTCGGAATCGTAGAACATCTTGCGAGCACGCGAGGTCAGCTTGTCGTCGGCTTCGCGGCGTTTATCGGCGGCTTCCGTTCCGACCTGATCGATCAGGAAAGCTTCTCGCATCATTTTGTTTTGGATGGCTTGCGCGAGCGATTGGCGCAGCAAGTTGACCTTAAAGAACTGCAACTTGTCTTCGGGAACCTGCTGGCCGGTTTTTTCAATCGCTTCGTTGATTTTCGCTTCGACCTTGGGCATCAAATCGCCCAACAAAATCGGTGTTTGGCCAACGACGGCGACAATCGCCGCAGGATCGGTCGGCAGATCGACTTCTGCACCTCCCCCGGCTCCGGGTGCTCGCGCACCGGTTCCCTGGGCAATCGCCGTTGAAGCGACCAAGACAAGAGCAACAAAGGAGAGATGGCGCGGCAACATTCCGTATCCTGCAAGAAGACAACGGGGAAAAACGATCAGGTTGCTTCGGCTTGTAGAACGCCGGCGGTTGCCAAGGCAATAGGAAAAACAGGGCTGGCATAGAGCTGGTGATCAACCGAGGGCAAGAATCACGGCATGCAGGAGAAAAACGAGCGGTTCGGAGAGTCGACCAAATCGTGAAGGTTGATATCCCCACAACGGTGGCCCGTGATGTAGAATAATGGCCTGCCCTACCGGACTGTCGATTGGTCCTCCTACCCCGCCCTCTAGCGGACACCTGCCGCGTGTCTTGCTGAAAACGCTTGCCTCGCCGAAAGGCTGAAAGGTCGTTCCATGCTCAACCGCAGACAGCTACTTCAAGGATTGGCAGCCGGTGCCGCAATTGGCCCCACGCTGAACCCCGATCGCGTGCTGGGTTCGCCCGCCAGCAACACGAACGCGAAACGCATCGTTTTCTTCATGCAGAACCAAGGCTTCGATCCGAAGACGTGCGTTCCCGATGGCATGAGCAGCAGCGGATCGCTGGCCAAAGCCAAGCTGCCCGAACCGATCAGCGCTTTGGAACCTTACAAAGATCGGCTGCACATCATCAACGGCCTGCACGGCCGGCACACCAGTCCATCGCACAGCGCATTTTTCGGCGCCCTGGGCGGCTATCGCGGCAGCGACGGGGTGCCGCCAAGTGCACCGACGATCGACTATGAGCTCAGCAAGGTTCTGCCACAAACGCTGTTGCCGCATTTGTGCATTGGCATGGATTCGATCGAGAACATGTCGACCAAGCCAACGATTGCAACGCTGTCGGCCAGTGGTGCGGGGCAACCAATCTTCATGCATTCGAACCCGAACCATCTGTACCAGATGCTGTACGGCGGCATCTCGACCGGCGACATTCGCCTGCAACATGAAGCACGATCGAATGTGCTTAGCCAGATCGAAAAGATGGCGGTCAACAAGGGCATGTCTTTGCCGGCGTCCGATCAAAATCGTTACGGTCAGTTTGTCGAAGGCTTCAAAGAAATCAACGGCCTGCGAGACCGGCTGGACACAGTTGCCGATCACTTGCGGAAGTTCGCACCCGTGGTGGACGAGCGATACACGAAACCTGAATTCGAAACCGACTGGCACGACGTGCTGTTGGACCTTGGCATCTCGGCGCTGACATCGGGCATCACCAACACGCTGACGATCGGTTCAGGACGCGGCGAGATCTTTGGTGCGTGGAAGGGACTTGGCATCGATCAACAGGGCCACAACCTGGGACACATGGACCAGCCAGACAATCCGATCTGGATCAAGATTCGCCAGTACAACAGTCGCATGTTGGTGCGGATCATGGAAGCCTTGGAAAGCATCCCCGAAGGCAGTGGCACGATGATGGACCACACGCTAATCGTCTACACCAGCAACAACGCGGACAAGCAACACACCAACGGCGCGAACTGGCCGGTGATGTTGCTGGGCAACTTGGACGGTGCTTTCAAGACAGGCTGCTTCACCCAACTGGACGGCAATCGACCAATCAATGCGTTGTATGCATCGTTGTTGCAGGCGGCCGGCCAAAACTGCGATCGCTTCAATATGGACGACAAAATCGCAGGCAAGTTCGACAATGGAGTTGGACCGCTGAAGGAAGTGCTCGCATGATCAAGGCTAGGTCCGCTTGGGTGCTGGGGCAGACATTGGTTTGGATGTCGTTTTTTTCAGCATCGACAGCAAATGCCGAAACCTACACGCCTGGTCAGAAGTTCGATAAAGACTTTGAAACGTATGCACAGTCTTTTCTTGGCGATCACTGCGTCGACTGTCACGGCGACTCGGATCCCGAAGGCAATCTATCGCTTCATGATCTGGGACCAATCGACGAAGTCAACGCGGCGACGTGGCGAAGCGTCTGGGCGCAAGTCACGCTGCGTGAAATGCCGCCCAAAGACATGACACAACCCGAGGTGATCGAGCGATTGCAGTTCACGGACGGGATCGTCAGCGAGATGACTCGCGTCATGCAGGACAAAGGCGGTTTCTTCGACCACCTTGATCCGAACAAAGGAAACTTTTTGGATCACGACCTGCTGTTCGGCCCGCTGCCGGACGGCATCAAGTTGGCACCGACATCATCGCCCGCTCGCATTTGGCGACTCACGCCGCAAGAACACATCACGCGTCTGAACGAACTGATCAATCACGAACCGGCGTTCGATCCGTCCAAGCCAGGACTACGCAGCCATGGTGACGTCGTCCCGACCAATCACGGTGGCGAACTGAAGCTCTACTTCGGCGTCGATCGAATCATCAAGTGGCAAGGCGGAACCGTGGCGTACGCCACCGCAGTCAAGAGCGTGCCCGCCGTTCTGTCATCCGCTCGTGACCATGGACTCGAAAACTATCCCAACTTCTATTCGGTCAACAGCGCCGAGGCGACTCAGATTCTTGGCGTTGCCAACGACATCATTCGCTACATGGCCGAAGGTCCACTCAGCATCGCCGAGCCGTATCAGATCACGGACGACCCAAATTCCATCGCCGACAAAATGAAAGGCGACCTGCGCGGCTTGCCTACTAGTCTTGTGTACGGCACAAAGATCGAACGTCCGCTGACGCCGGTCTACGACCTGATGAAAGACGACGGTGTCACTGACGAGCGTTTACGAGCGGCGGTGGACTTTCTGTTCGAATCGCTGACGTTCCGTCCACCGACCAACAAGGAATCGAACCAGTATTTGACGATCGTCAAACGTTCGATCGAAAAACTGGGCAAACAAGATGGCGCAGTCCTAGGACTGTCGGCGATCTTCCTCGATCGGGATGCGTTATTCCGACCCGAACTAGCCAGCACTGGCAAAGCCGACCGCAACGGTCGCGTCATGCTAAGGGACTGGGAACTTGGCTTGGCTGTCAATCACGCCCTGCGGTACATCAAACCCGACGATGAACTCCGCGGCGCGATCCTGGATGGCCGCATGCGAACGCGGTCGGATGTCGAGCGTGAAGTCGAGCGGATGCTGGCGGATGACAGCATTCGCAAGCCTCGTGTGCTGCGGTTCTTTCGCGAATTCTTTGATTACGACCTCGGTGGCTACATCTGCAAAGATAACAAAGCGCTAGCCGAGACCGGCGTTAGCACGCGAGGCACGGCGCACTACAGCAGCATGTTCGACGCCACCGCCAGCACGGATCGTTTGATCGAAATGATCCTGCAAGACGACAAAGATGTGCTGAAGCAGTTACTGACGACGGATAAAGTCGTCGCCACCGAAACGGACAAAGTTTACTTTGGCCGAAAACGAACGGAAAAGGAAATTGCCGACTCGGTCGCCGCAGCCAAAAAAGCAGCAGCCGACGCCGCAAAGTTAGAAGCAGCCGAACTGGAAGCTTGGAAGCTGGCCAACCCTGGCAAGAAACCACCGAAGCCAGCTAAAGAGGCAGCCAAGGCGAGGCGAGATAACATCAATCACGAAGTCGAAGAAGCGGACCTTTCCGGTCCGAACATCTACGCTCGTGTTGGTCGGCGCAGCTTTGGCGCCGGCTCGATGAAACCAGAACGAATCTTGGCGACCGCCCCCGAGGGCCAGCGTTTGGGACTGCTGACGCATCCGAGTTGGTTAGTGTCGCATTCCGACGCGATGGACAATCACGCCATCCGACGTGGCCGATGGGTTCGCGAACGCTTGCTGGGTGGCGGCATTCCCGATGTGCCGATCACCGTCGACGCGATGCTGCCGGACGAGCCCAAAAACACGCTACGCCAGCGGATGCGAGTCACCACCGAAACGTACTGCTGGACCTGTCACGAAAAAATGGATCCGCTTGGATTGCCGTTTGAAATGTTCAACCACGCCGGCCTGTACCGCGAAACCGAACTCAACAAACCCGTCGACTCGACCGGCGAGATCATCGATTCGGGCGACCCGGGCCTCGATGGCAAAGTCGACAACGCCATTGAAATGATCCAGCGACTGGCTGATAGCGAGCGAGTGGAACAAGTTTTTGTTCGCCACGCTTTCCGTTTCTGGATGGGCCGCAACGAAACGATCAACGACGCACCCGTTCTGCAAGCAGCTCATCGGGCTTACAAAGACGACGGTGGCAGCATGAAAGCGATGCTGGTTTCGCTGCTGACGTCAGACGCGTTCCTCTATCGCACGCGATCCGAAACGACGCTCGCCGCCGCGAACTGAATCGGCAATTTTTATCTCGTACTCAAACTCTACGTCCGTCGAAATGGTGTCGCCAATCCGAGTCGCATTTGTTGGCCTCATCGTTACGGCTGCATCGTTCTCGCTTGATTCCGCGACGTTGGCACAAGATCGCTGGCCCGACGTCCGAGGGCCCGAGCGGAATTACCACCTGACTTCGTCGTCGGCGTATCCGACGAAGTGGAGCGTCGCCACCGATAAAAACATTCGCTGGCGAATGCCCTTGCCGGAAACCGGCCACAGCGGCATCGCTGCCTGGGGCGACCGGCTGTTTCTGACTTGTTTCCGAAAGCTAGACGAAGCCGACAACGGCCCTCAAGGCACGTGGGTTTCGCAGACACGCGGGTATTGCTTGGATTCAAATACCGGCAAAATTCTCTGGTTCTGTGACTTACCAGGCCAGCGGCCGAACCAAGTCAACGGCACGTTCACGGATTCAACGACGCCGACGCCAATCACCGATGGCAAGCATGTCTGGTTCGTCAGCGCTGGCGGATTCATGGCCTGTCACACCGTGGACGGCCAAAGAGTGTGGGCAAATGGATTCGAAGTTCGCACGAAACATTCCGCTAAACAATTCCAGCCGTTCCTGCACGACGGGAATCTGTACTACACGATGATGCGAGACGCGGACGATCCGCTCAGGCGCCCGCAAACGGCCACCGACTATGACAAGAACAGCAAGTCCGGCTGGCCCTGGATGCACGTTCGACGATTCGATGCGCTCACCGGCGATCCCACCGGAATCATTCCGGATGGAATCAGTGTTCACAGCAAAGGTGCGCTCGGATTGCTGCGGGGCGAAACCGTCTTGCTGCACGCCAAAGGTGGCAGCCACAGCCCGCCCGAAAAACCCTACGGCATCAGCCTCACTCGGCTCGACGACCAACAAACCCTGCTCTGGGAACAACCAGGACTGTCGTTCGAAGGCACCCACTTCATCGACGCGAAACACGCTTACTGTTTCGACAAAGATGACTTCGTCGTGCTGGACCTTGCCACAGGCGAGACCGTCAAACGGATCCGCGTTCGCGGCGCTGGACGCCTGACTGCGTATGATGAAACCGCCGGCCGCTACCAATCGGCCGTCGATGCTTCGAACCTAAAACCAAAGAATCTGCAAACTCACCGCACCAACATCGGCGTCGGCCGATACCATTTTTTCATGAGCGGCCAGCCCGGCATCCTCGGCCGCATCGATTTGCAAACCGACGAGGTGAGTTACCTGCAAGTACCGATCCAAGTCGTCGTTGAAAACGGCACCCGCAAATTCTCGTGGACTGACTTCCAGGCCGGTGACGACACGGGTTCTGGCTTCAAAGTCGAAGGCGACCGGCGACGTCTTGGCCACGGCTTCGGACACATTTCGGCCGCGACACCAATCGTCGTCAACAACCACATCTACTTTTCAACGGTACTAGGAACGACCTACGTTATCGACGCCAGCCACGAAGAGTTTGACGAACACTCACTCGTCGCTGTCAACGACTTAGGCCCGCCCGGCGAAACTTGGACCCTCGCCCCCTTCTCTGCCGCCGGCGGACACCTTTACCAACGCACCGCCAAAGAAATCATCTGCATCGGCGATCGACCTTAAATTCGAGCTTAGTATTTTTTCGAGATTCGAAGTAGCCAACGACCCCCTGCCACTTGCGGAGCACCATTCCCCCGGCACAAAATTATTACTAGCAGCTGTTAGCCCGGACACCCCTGAGTGTTTGTCCCACCTACCCCTAGCCAGTACTGAGATCATTAATGACGCGATCTTCCTTTTTTGCTGGACAGTCTCACAGTTCTCGATCTCGCCGCTTGCGACTAGCAGCGATTGCCCTGGGCATCAGCGTCGGAACACTCATTGCAATTGATTCGGCATCGGCACAAACGACTTGGGCTTTCCCAACTTCGGGAACTTGGTCTGACAGTACGAAGTGGAGCACGAACGTCGTTCCCGACAACGTGGCCGAAAACGTATTGATCGATCAAACAGGCACTTACACCGTCACGCTTGACGACAACAGGTCGATCAACAATCTCACGCTCAACGCGGCCGACGCAACCCTCAGCCACACCTCTGGCACCTTGTCGCTAAATGGCGCCATCAGCGTTACGGCTGGGCGATACGAATTAAGCAACGGCACGATTGAGGGAGGAATGGTTGTTGGTAGCGAACTTGCCTATCTAGGCGGCACGCTCAAGGGCGTTTCGGTTACCGGTGATTTGAACTTGTCTGAATCAGGCAGCTCGGTTGGACTCGCAGGCGGTACCACGATCGCCGGTGATGTAACGGTCGATAACTACTCAACCTTGTCTCTTGAACAAGTCCATGCCTTTAGCAACCAAACGATGACGCTAGGTGAAGCGGGTGGTGCGTCGTCGGGGACACTCTATGTTGCCACGGGTGGCGGCATGAATGTCGATAACACTGCGACAGTCAACTTGAAGTCAGGCAATCTGTATCTGCAAGGTGCACTGGTCAACGATGGAACCATCCTGGCCGACGAAGCGACTTCCGTGAGTATTGACGACTTCGGCGGCGGCGTCTTTACTAACACCGGCACCGTGACGTCAACCAACGGAGCCAACCTGAGCATCAATTCAGCGAACACCACCAACACCGGCACGATGTCCGCAACAGTGGGATCGACACTGGATTTGGGCGGTACGTGGTCCAATGTCGGTGGCACGCTGGCGGTTGACGACACGTCCACGCTAAATCTCGATGGCTCATTCAACACTGCCGATTTGGGAACCATCAATCTCACGCCCGGTGGCACCGTCAACATCACTGGAAACCAGAACAACACCGGCAGCACATTCGTCGGCGTTTCCGGTTGGAAACTAAACGGTGGAACGATCACCGGTGGATCGCTTGATGGCACAAGCTTGCCATTCGTAGGTGGCACCTTAAATGGTGTCGCGGTCACCAGTGATTTGAATTTGACGGACCCGTCGGGCTACCTCTCGCTCGCCGGCGGTACCACGATTGCCGGTGACGTCGCGATCAACAACAACTCGACCTTGTATCTCGAACAAGTTCACAACTTCAGCAACCAAACAGTCACCGTGGGTGAAGCCGGTGGTGCGTCGTCGGGGACACTTTATGTTGCCACGGGTGGCGGCATGAATGTCGACAACACTGCGACCGCCAACTTGAAGTCAGGCAATCTGTATCTGCAAGGTGCGCTGGTCAACGATGGAACCATCCTGGCCGACGAAGCGACGTTCGTGAGTGTTGACGATTTTGGCGGCGGCGCCATTACCAACACCGGCACCGTGACGTCGACCAACGGAGCCAACCTGAGCATCAATTCAGCGAACACCACCAACACCGGCACGATGTCCGCAACAGTGGGATCGACACTAGATTTGGGCGGTACGTGGTCCAACGTCGGTGGCACGCTGGCGGTTGACGACACGTCCACGCTAAATCTCGGTGGCTCCTTCAACACTGCCGATTTGGGGACCATCAATCTCACGCCCGGTGGCACCATCAACATCACCGGAACCCAGAACAACACCGGCAGCACGTTCGCCGGCGCTGCTGGATGGAAACTAAACGGTGGAACCATCACCGGTGGATCACTTGACGGCACGAGCTTGCCAGTCATTGGTGGGACGCTGAGTGGCGTTGCAGTCACCGGTGATTTGAATTTGACGGAATCAGGCGGCTACCTCTCGGTCGCCGGCGGCACCACGATTGCTGGTGACATTGACGTCAACAACTACTCGACCTTGTATCTCGAACAAGTTCAAACCTTCAGCAACCAAACGGTCACCGTGGGTGATGCCGGTGGTGCGTCGTCGGGGACAGTTTATGTCCTTCCAGGTGGCAGCATGAATGTCGACAACACTGCGACCGTCAACTTGAAGGCTGGCAGTCTGTATCTGCAAGGTGCACTGGTCAACGATGGAACGATCCTGGCCGATGAGGCAACTTCCGTGAGTGTTGACGATTTTGGCGGCGGCGTTTTCACCAACACCGCCACGGTGACGTCGACCAACGGAGCCAACCTGAGCATCAACTCAGCGAACACCACCAACACCGGCACGATGTCCGCGACACTGGGATCGACACTACAGTTGGGCGGTACGTGGTCTAACCTCGGCGGTACGCTGGCGGTTGACGACACGTCCACGCTGAATCTCGGTGGCTCCTTCAACACTACCGGTTTGGGGACCATCAATCTCACGCCCGGTGGCACCGTCAACATCACCGGAAGCCAGAACAATGCCGGCAGCACGTTCGTCGGCGCCACCGGTTGGAAGCTAAACGGTGGAACGATCACCGGCGGAACGCTTGATGGAACGAGCTTGCCATTCGTAGGAGGAACACTCAATGGTGTTGCGGTCAACGGTGATTTGAATTTGACGGAATCTGGCGGCTACCTCTCGCTCGCCGGCGGCACCACGATCGCCGGCGATATTGACGTCAACAACTACTCGACCTTGTATCTCGAACAAGGCCACACCTTCAGCAACCAAACGGTCACGCTCGGTGAAGCGGGTGGTGCGTCGGCGGGGACACTTTACGCCACTGCGGACGGGAACGACTTGAGGTTTGCGTCGGATTCAATCCTTGACGGCAATGGAACGTTGACGTCCTATACCGAACCCGTTTATCTCGACGGAGCGATCAGCCCAGGGTTCAGCGCTGGCAGTCTTCAATTCGACGGGGACAGCGAGTTCATCCTCGGCAGTACCGCGATGCTAAACATCGAACTCGGCGGTGTAAACTCAGGTGAACTTGACACCATCACGGCCAATAAATTGACGCTCGGTGGTGGGCTGAACGTTTCACTAATCAATGGTTTCACACTGGCCGACGGAATGGAGTTCAACTTCTTGTTCGTCAGCGATCCGCTCAGCGGCACCGGCATGTTCAGTGGTTTAAATGACATGGATCGAGTAGCAACCTTCGGCGGATTCGACCTGAACATTGCTTACAATGTTGGCGACGGCAACGACGTTCGGTTGTTCAGCACAGTTACCGCCATACCTGAACCGTCTTCCATCATGGTGCTGGCCTTGGGCAGCATTGCGGGTCTGGGATACAGGAAGCGACGTAAAACGCGAGCCCAGGAATGAATCAGATCCGACTACTTCTGCTAACAGTCTTAGCAGTTGGATTTCCTTGCGGCTTGCCTACAGGTTTCGCAGATGTGACGGCCTACATTGATGGCGTAGGCGACCTTTCCGAGCAAGCTGCTTCACCCGATGCCCAGCTCGGTAAGTTGCTTGGTCAGGCCAAAAGTCTGATCGAATCGGGAAACGTGGCCGGCGCTCACGATCTGTTGGCGACATTGGAAACAAACCCCGACGTTTCCGACGTCGATGTGGTAATCGCAGATTTGATGTTCTCGCTTGGCCGTGTCGCCGAGGGCCAGCAGTGGCTCGAAAGAGCTTCTGCAAAGAAGCCCCAGAGTTTGGCAGTTTACTTAGCTTTTAGCGAACTGGCGGTGCGGCAACGCCGTTGGTTCGATGGTTGGGTGCTTACGCGATTGGCCGAGCGACTTGACCCACCCGCCCACTGGTCAGCGACGCTGAAAGACAGTGTTGCAACACGGCTGACGCTGCTGAACGCCGTTTGCTGCGAAGGGCGAACCGAATGGAAGCAAGCCAGAAAAGGCTACGAAGATCTGGTCAACTTGTCCGAAAAGATAGGCGAGGGCATTGTTCGCGACGCAAATCTGGGACTCGCCCGATCTTGTTTTCGACTGCAGGACTACGACGCAGCGCTTGCCGCACTGACAACGATCACGAGCGAGGACAACTCCATCGGAACACCCAACCAGTTACTAGCTCAGTTCTATGAGCAAAGCGATATGCTTTCCGAAGCGGATGCGGCTTACGCAAAGAGCATCGCCGAAGCAAAGCCGGACCAACAACCATCAGCCCACTTGGCGTATGCTCGTTTCTTACTGCACACCAATGCACCGGAGATGGCGAAAAGGCATCTCCAATTTACGCTTCCCGAAAGCCCAAACACCAAAGAACAAGAATCCGAACTGCAGTTCCTGCAGGCGGTACTGGCGCGAATGGAAGGCGACGTGACCGATGCCCAAACACGACTATCGAAACTGCACCAAACACGGCCCAGTGCAGTTGCAGTTTCAAGTCACCTGGCCTCGATTTTGGTTGACCGCCAAGACGAAGCGATGCGGGCCAGAGCACTGCAAATCGCTGAATCGGCTGTCCGCAATTCTCCAAATTCAGCAGACGCCTGGGCAACGCTTGGCTGGGTCCGACTACGTTTAGGCGACTACGAAGCCGCTGACAAAAGTTTGATGCAATCACTGAAGCTTGGAAAACCATCACGCGACACATTGCACTATCTAGCAGAAATCAATCGAGCCGCCGGAAAGACGCAAGAAGCCGAAACGCTGGACAGACTTTACGAGACGGCGAAGGGCCCGAAATTCTTTGCCACACGCAAGTAGAATTGCCCCAGAACTTGCGGAGGCCACTCCATTCATGTCTGGCTACCATTCGGTTAAGTTGCATCTTTGAACGGATTTCGTTCGGGCGGTTCGTCGTGGCTGACTGTTTTTAGGATTTGCTGTACGAACGCGTTCAGTAGTGGAACTCGGTGCCGCACCCAAACGTGAGCGGCTTCGGGTTTGCAGCCTAGCCGCGATTTGGCATCCAGCGCCGTGCGGCCAAAGGAAATTCGCCGGCATCGCCAGCGGATCGCTTGCTCGATGACAGCCAACAGCAATCGATGGTAGACCGGCAGCGTCGCGTTCGACTCGTAGTCCATTCCAAGATAGAAACCGACCGCGGTATCACCGTCACGGATCACCGTCACAAAACCGATCAGCTTTCCGTCCTGACGAATACCAATATTGACGAAGTCCTCGGCAAGCGAATCCGACATCCTCGGCAGCGTACTCTGCTGCAGAGAGAACAAGCAAACGTCGGCTCGCTGGGCAACCGATTGGTACAGTCGGTACAAGTCGTCCGCCTCGGCATGAGCGTCGTCGATCGCCGCGACTTCGAACGATTCGTTCTCGAATGGTTTGAATACCTTTCTCGCCGCCGCCCGATATCGTTTCGTCAGACTAGCCGCATAGTCATCGAACGTTCGCCAGTCCGGGTCGATCGCTAGGACCATGTTGGGTTCCGTTTCCAACGGACTGTACCGAAAAGCAGCCAGCTCGGACGCTGGTTCTCGATCCCCTTCGAATAGATCTTTGACGATCACGTAATCGGTTTGCCCATGCAATCGATTGGCCCGCCGGATTCGATACAGACACTCGGCGACACCCGGCCACACTTTCGCCCGATCACAGCCTGGCGCGAACGCGACTCCGTCCGGTCCCCAAGTGTGCACGTTTCCGCACATCGTGATGCGTCGTTTGACGAGCGCGAGCGATTTGCGTTTCAACTCTGGCGACAAGGTCCAGCGCTGCTGAGATTTCTGATCAAACAATTGCTCACCACTGACGTTGAACGACTGAGTCGCAACCGCGGCAACCGGCAGTCCTGCGTCATAGACGATCGCAAAGTCGCGTACGATCTCGCCGACAAAGTCATCTTGTGCCCCGCTTAGAAACCGCCGGCTCATGAAGACTGACGCGGCACGAGTGACATTGTCCCAGTGACCAGCGTCAAGAAACTCGATCCTGCTCGCGACCGCGAATTGGAAATTACTCGGTCGCCTGGTACAGGTTTCTGATTGGGACTCTGCAGCCATGACAGCAGCCTCGGGTTTGGAGAGTTGTTTTGCAGCTACTTTCCCCGCAGGGAAAGCCACACACAGCAATTGCGAATCAGTACGAATCGGAAACAGACTCGCCTACGTGGTTAGCCGTGCACGCTTACATGGTCCGCTCAAGCTGCCTCGCGGTTGGATCCGCCGAATTTCCAAGCTTGGATTCACTGTAATCGCGAGAATCAACAACGTTGCCAGCAAGATCGACTTTGATTCGTCACTTTTGCTTGAAACGCAACGCATGCTCCGGCAATCGGATCGACGAATTTGCGGCAGCCAATGCAGCGTAGAGCTTGCCTAGGTCGTAGCGATAGTTTTTTGAGATTTGGATTTTCTCGCCGGACCTCATGTACATCATGATTGTGCTAAAATCGACGTGATTTTGATAAGTTTGCTTGATCTCGACGATTTCGCTTACCAGCACCGAGAACGAAGCTGTTTCAAAAATGGGATCGGCCATTTCAAAGCGGTCTGAGTCTACTGCTATTTTGAAAGTTCGATTGCGAATCCAGAAGAAAAGGGCAGCAAAAAACAAACAGAGCTCGACCAATGGAAAGGCAATATTTATCCAATAGAATAGCTGTTCGCGAGCCGCGGACGGCTCAATGTACATGCGAGCTGACACGTACATCAAGAATAGTGCGCCCATGTTAAACAGCAGCGTCATGGCCATTCGCCGCTGCTTTCGTTCGTAAAGATAGATATGACTCATGGACGTTTAAGTTTTAAAAATGGCGACGCGGTTATCCTGTTTTCTCTTCGCTTCAAGTTAGTATCGGCCGTTCAAAAAATGTTTCGACGACTCGCCGCGACGTGCTGTGTATCGATGATCGCCTTATTGGTCGCATCCGCGGCGACTGCTAGCGCGCAGACGAAGCAGGAAATCGCGAAGCAAAATTCTCTGCAACCTGCACCGTTCGTCTTGGCCGTCCTAAAGAAAGGCGAAACAAAGGAGATACAGCTCTGCTGGGATGCTGGCACAGGACGTGCGCCGGTCACATTTTTGGGCCACCAACGAGTGCTCACCGATGGAATTGTAACGGACAACCCCGGCGGTGTGATTCGCTACCAACAAAACGGCGTAACCGCGGAATTCGACAAAGCGAAGTCTACCGCGGTCCAATCGGCGCTCTACAAGACCGGTCAGTACACGGGACGACAAGATGATGGTTCGTACAAGCATGTAACGATCACTGTTGTTCGCGTAACCGCTAACCCGAACGCCAACGTCGGTGCTCACTCGGTGTTCGTCCACGTTGTCTCGGGCACAGGCCGCAGTATGCAATCGTCGGGCGAGATCCGAGTCTTAGTCGGCGAATAGCAAGCGGACGACCCGAGAAACATCGGCGATGAAAGCCAACGTTGCTGCCCGCTTGTTGAGCGCATCGAACGCACGCAAATGAAAAAAATCTCGCGACTGTCTGATTGACGCCGCTCCAAGCGAGCAAGTGTGGAATTGCGTCTTTCACTGCGAACGTTACCGCGACAAAAACCACCCAGTCGTCCCACTCGCCATCCTCAGGTTGAGGCCAGTATGCGGCGGCAAGTTTTCTGGCAAAAAATCAACTTGTACAGAAACTAAATGTTTAAAAATTAGTTAAACACTGGAAGACGTTCTCTCCGATCCCCCAGTTCCAGTAGTTAAGCCTGAGCATGCAATCCACTGCGAAAGTCAACTTGGAATGTCCCGTTTGCGGGGTGACCCAGTTTCGGCATCGTTTCAAGAAGAAAAACAGAGCGTTTTGGCAATGCCAGTCGTGTGACATGGAACTGCAGTATCCGTTGCCCACCGCGGACGAGTTGCGTGACTACTATGACAATAGCTACTCCGAAGGGATGTACAACGAGTTTGCGTCAGCCCAGACGATGAAGCGGATGACTGCGGGCCGTCGACTGCTAGAGATACGGCGACATCTTCCCATTGGTGGGCAGTGGCTTGACGTCGGATGCGCCGACGGAATGTTTATCGACGTGGCGAACGCAAACGGCGTCAACGTCGAAGGGGTTGAGCTATCGCAAGTCGCGGTCGACCTGGCTCGAAATTCTGGTTTAAAGGTTCACTGCGGCACGATCGATTCGTTGCCGGAAGACCGGATGTTTGACACCATCACCGCGTTTGATGTGCTGGAACATGTCCTCGATCCCGTCTAGTTTATCCAGGGACTTCGTCGCCGAGTTCGCGATGACGGGCACATCGTTTTGACATTGCCCGACTTGAATTCGATGGCACGCCGTCTGATGGGAAGCCGCTGGTACTTTTACATTCCCGAAGAACACTTGCACTACTTCAACCGCAAGAATCTTAGCCGGCTGCTTGAGCAAGAAGGCTTCACCGTCAAAGCCGCAAAACGAACGTACAAGCCGCTGACGTTTGACTACTCGTTGATTCAGTTCCAAGAGTACAACCCTCTGATTCACCGCACGCTCAGCACAGTCGGCAAATTGGTGCCTCAAGGCTTGCGATCTAAGATTGTTCCGCTGCCGATCGGCGAAATGATGCTGATCGCTCAGAAGAACCCTGCTTGGACTGGCACCCGCAAGGCGAAGCAGCCGGAAACACCGACTCGGACACGCGGATCCCGCCCCGCGAGTTCCGAATCGAAATCTCACCGCAGCTAGGTGCCTCGGTGCTAAGCGAGTGACTGCAATGCCAGAAAACTCGACATGCTCGAGTTTCAATAATGGCGTTTGACTGGCGTTACACCGGCGGAAATACAGATTCTCGCCCTCGTTCGCGCTGAAGTCGTAACCGTGCAGAATCGGTTTGCTGGTCAGTTGATCGGATTGATCACAGAAAACCTGTCATTGACCGTAGCGATCATGACTACAGTGCGCTCGATTTGCGGTATTTTTTGGTTTCCTCGGCGAGCCTGGGGGCCGATCACCACCTCTGCAAGTCCTTGCGTGTGATACGCTTAGCACTCGAGCAGAGACACTAGCCCTGCCTGTCTTTTACTATCCCCCTTATCACGCGGAGACACACCCAATGTCCATCAACATTCTCGACATGGTCAAGAGCCAAATTGGCGGCCAGATCGCTGGCCAAATTGCAGGCAAGTTTGGGGTGAACGAGCAAACGGCGAAGGCTGGGATTGATGCATTGTTGCCAACGATTCTGGGTGGGCTGGTCAGCAAAGTATCGTCGCCTGGCGGGACCGAAACGCTTGACAGAACACTCGACGAGGGCGATTACGACGGTGGGATGCTGGACAACCTTGGCGACATTTTCTCGGGCAACAGCGGCGACGAGTTGGCCAACAAAGGCGGCGGCGTGGTATCGATGATCTTCGGCGACAAGGCAGCCGTATTGGGGCCGATCATCGCAAAGCTCACGGGTATGAAGTCAGATTCCGTAATGTCGATGCTGGCGATGTTGGCACCACTGGTGATGAGCTACCTTGGTAAGGCCAAGAGCAGTGCTGGAATGGATGCCAACGGCTTGGCCAGCATGTTGATGTCGCAGAAGGACTCGATCGCATCCGCGATGCCTCCGGGCGTTTCCGATGCAATGGGATTGGGATTGCTTCCTCAAAGCAAACCAGCTGCAACTCCTGCACCCGCGCCCGCACCTCAGGCTGCAGAAGGCGGTGGCGGTGGTCTGGCCAAGATCTTGATCCCGCTCGTGATCTTGGGCGCGGTTGGCTACGGTTGCTACAAGTATATCTTCGCTGGAATTCGCCCGCCGGGCGAACAAGGCAACCTTATCATCGAGCAAGATCCGAATGGCGCCAACGATGGTGGCTACGGCCCAGAAGAAGGCAGCGCTCCTGCCGCGGCCACGCCAGCCGAAGCGACTCCGGCGACGACCGCGGCTACGCCAGAGTTTGACGTTACTAAAATGCCAGCCATGTTCAAATCGCTTGGTAGCACCTTCGAAGAAATCACTGACGTCGAATCGGCCAAAGCAGCAATGCCAAAACTTGAAACGATGGACAAGCAACTCGATGCCGCTTCGTCTAGCCTTGCCGCAGTCCCAGAGCTCGTTCGCGGACCAATCATCAAAACGCTTCAAGACAATATGCCTGCCGTCGAATCTGCGATCGAAAAAGCTCTGGCCATTCCCGGCGTGGGCGACGTGCTGAAGCCGATCGTTGACAGCATGATGTCGAAGATCAAACCGCTGCTCGGTGATGCCAGCTAATACGCTCGCCAGCTTGCTTCGAACTCGCCTGTATGCGTCGATGACGTAGCGGAACGACAGATGATCCAGTAGCACCACTGCGGTTGCTAGCAACGATGCGGTTTACCTTGACTCGGTATGGCGATAGAGCCTACCAAGCGTTCATGGTTCTGTATCGATTTCTAGTCGCCGCGATTGTGCTGGGCGCATCCGGTTGCCGGATGGGTGCTCACGTTGCTGTTTGGCAACCGCCGCAACTGGAATCCACTGTCGGCAAACGAGTTGCGGTATCGACGGTGACTGGTCCGAAAGAAGTCGCTGGGCCACTGCGCGAAAAGATGTTGGCGATGGCCCCCGCGGACTCGGGCCGCGATATGGCCACCATTGATCCCGAACAGATGGCTAGCACTGAATCGATTCGGTTGGTTTCAGGCACGGACGACGTCAACGACATCGCGCTCGCATCAGTAGCCAAGAAAGAAAACATCGACTACGTGCTTCGCGGCCAAGTGATTTCGCGAACGCAATCACCCGACACCAAATTCGATCCGACCGCACCGCTGGCGATCTCGTGGCGATTGATGTCGATTGGCGACAACCGTCACGTCGGCGGCCGCCCGGTGGTCGTGGATCTTGAATCCGCCCGAGAAACGTATCCAGATTTGGCGTTAGTCGCTGATCCCACCGAAGCCTTAACCACGGCGGCGGTACGCCAATCCTATCGTTTAGTTTCGCCCTGGATCGATCGCGAACGCATCCAGCTTGCCATTCCCTACGGGATGCCGGGCAGCAAAGAAGTCCGGCGCGGCAACATGCTAGCGCTCAACGGTCGCTGGGGCGAAGCCGAAACGGTCTGGCAAGAAACTCTAACCAAACACCCCACTCAAACGGCCGCAGTACACAACTTGGCGATCGCGGCCGCCGCGGGTCAAGACTTTTCAAAAGCAAAAGAACTGGCTCGCCGCGCAATCCGTCGCCAACCGACCGGGTTGCACAAACAGTCGTTAGTTTGGATCGAACAGAAACAACGTCTGTATCACCAAGCATTCAATTTGCCGGAACCGCCCGAAGGATGGTTCGTGACGCACAGCGACGACGAGTAACGAATCATTCGGCTCACTCTTGCGCCGCAGCTTCCTGCAACATGGATTGTACCCGCCGTTCGACTTCGGATGTGATCTCGGTCGTTTGGCCTTTGATCTTTTTGTCGCCGATGACTTCGACGCCCTCGCCGAACATCACCGTCGCACTTCGCCGTGCCTTGATCGACGCAGTGAACTTCCGCAATACGTCCTCTTCGAACTTGTCGATCGTTTCCGCCATTCGCTCGATCGACGGACGGTCCACGACGTAGTCGCCGGGGTAACTGAACGACTGAACGACCAAGAACAAGTCTTCCAAGTCATCATCAAGCGTGCGTTTGGCTTCTTCGGATAACGAATTTTCCGATCGCTTTCCAATGATCGTTTTCCGCGCTGCTTTGACCCGTTCAGGAATCGACTTGTCGCCGCCGCTCAATTCATGTCGCGCCTCGACTGCATCCAAAATGAAGTCACCAAGATTGCGGATCCGCTGCGGCAATCGTCCGATGCGAGTCTCGCCAAGGTATTCAAGTTCCTTGACCACCAACAACGCTTCAGCGAACCGATAAATCCGTTCGTCGAGCGGACGCCCAGTCTGACGTCGCCAAAAGATTGCCTCTTCCAGTTCTCCCATCGTTTCAACTAGCGATTCCGTCGGGTCATCTTCGTAGCGATACGAGATTGCACAGGGAACACAAACGATCCGGCGAGTTGCCTTGCGCGCCGCAGCCACCGCGATCGCTGCGGCTCCTTCGCGAAACGGAGTGACTCGGTCGCTGCAGTGATAGATCTCGCCTTCGGGAAAAATCACGAGCGGTTCGGGCTTGTCTTGCATCAATGACGACGCCAACTTGAAAGCGCCGATATCATTGGCTTCGCGATCAACACTGAAACAGCCATGCTTGCGTAGCAACCACTGAACCAAACGCGACTTGTCGTGAAAGACATGCCACGTTGCCATCAGGTACAGCGGCGTTCCAATCCGATCGGCAGCCGAATAGATCACGTAGGGATCGGCATGCGAAGAATGGTTCGGCATGATCATCACGCCATCACCACGATCCAAATGCGACCTCACAATGTCGTCGCCCGTCACGTCAATCTGCGATATTCGAACTTCGCGGTCACACTGCCGTGTGCGCATGCCGCGAAGCCAATTGACAATCGACGGTGACAGGGCAGGCGTCCAGACTTGCGGAGCAAACCGCATTCGGTATCGATTCATTGGGATTCGGTCCCGTTGAGTTTCTTGAGCGCCAACAACAATGCTTGTGTGCCCTTCTTGCGGTTCCCTTGTGCCGCGACGGCTTGATACAGTTGGTGGGCCAGCGCCAACCCAGGCAAACACAGGTTCACTCGCGCCGCTTCGTCTAGCGCGATGCCCATATCCTTGATAAAGTGTTCGACATAAAAACCAGGCTCGAAATCGCCGGCCACCATGCGTGGTGCCAAGTTGGATAACGACCAACTTCCCGCCGCGCCGCTGCTGACACTCTGCAGCACCGTTTCGACATTCAGCCCGACTTTCTCGGCGTACAGCATCCCCTCGCAAACCGCGATCATGCCGGCTGCGATCAACGTCTGGTTCACCATCTTGGTGTGCTGGCCCGATCCGGCCGGTCCTTGATGAACAATCGTCTTGCCCATCAATCGCAGCAACGGATCAATCGCGTCGACCACGACCGCATCGCCACCGATCATGATGGAAAGCGCCGCGTTGCGAGCCCCCAAGTCACCGCCGCTGACCGGTGCGTCGACCGAATGCACGCCGACCTGACGAGCTCGCCGATCGATTTCAACGGCAAGTGATGGCTTGCTGGTCGTCATGTCCACGACAACGCACCCCGGCGATGCGCCAGCGAGGACTCCGTCTGCGCCTAAGATCACGGACTCTACGTCCGACGGAAAACCCACAATTGTGAATACCACGTCACTGGATCTCGCAACGTCCGCAGGCGACGCCACCCGCGTCGCGCCGCAAGCCACCAGTTCGTCTGACTTTTCCGGCGAACGGTTGTAGACGGTCGTCTGGTAACCTGCCTCGATCAGATGACCGCACATGCTGCGTCCCATCACACCCGTTCCGATCCAGCCGATACGCGTGGACTTCGAGACCTTCAAAGTTGGGGTTTGATTCGCAGTCATAGTTGAGCAAAAGCAAGCGAGTTCGATTCGATAAAATCAAGGACTCTCGCCAAGCGGAATGGCGGTGGCCCATGTCGGCAGTATTTCGCCAGTATGGCATAAACCAATCACGATCGGCGTCTGGTGCGATTCACCGACCGCCGTTTTACCTTTCTGTTTCTTGCCACTGTCGGACTGTCCCTGCAAAGGACGACCAATCGACGAACTCAGCTCGACCGAATGCTTTGTCGACGTGTTTCGTCGCAGCAATCGAGTGATCTTAGCGGCTTCACGTTTCGCCATCACGTCGGAAATCACCGACGCGATCCCCTGCCCCGTTCGCAGCCAGTCGACTCGAACCGGTCGATCCGTCTGCCGTGACACCGCCTCGACAAAGTGACGAAAAAACATTGGACGAAACGACAGGTAAGTCGGCGTCACCAGAACCGGCGTCGTCCGGCCGAGCGTGGACAGACGAACGATTTCACCAGCGAGTACGTCGAGCGACATAGAACACGACAACTTGGGTTGCAGAGAAAAGGAAACGACCGCGAAAAATCGATCCGTCATTGACACGTTCAAATCACCCTCCTGCCCCGCGGGAGGGTCGGACTCAATCCCGTACGATCGCTTAGGTACCAGTCCTCATGCGTGCCAACATTGACTGGAAGTCGATCGTCACGCTGCGCGGAGCATTCTCGGAGGCATCGGGCGAATCGGTTCGCGTCAGCTCTAGCTCGTCTTCGATCACCAAGATGTCACTGTCGTCATGTGCCAAACGAATGTGATCGCTCCACTGGTCTTCGTTTTCATAGTTATCAGATTCGTATTCACTGGCAGCCATGTCGTCGGCAGCCTTCATTTCTAGATCATTGCTGCTGTCGCAGTCAGTGCTGCAATCGTCATCGCAACTGTTATGAGGTTCGAAACTCGATCCGATGTCCATCATGTTTTGGTGCACATCGCTTGAGTCCGAATACACTTCGACGGTCGGATCGACGCTTGTCATACCTACGATTTCTTGATGCAACATTGATTCCAAACTCATGCGAGCCGGTACCTTTGGTGCCACCGGTGCCTTTGATGCCGCCGGCGCCGATTCGCGAACAGGAATCGAGGGCTCTTTCGATGGCGAAGAATCCTTTGAAACGCTGGCGGAAATCTCTTCTTCGATTTCAAATTCGCCGAACAGAGCGGATGGCAGCGGTGCGACAGCTTTGTATTCTTCGTCGCTGTCATCGACCCACATTGCGGTCGACTGTTCCAAATCGATGCTCTCGTCGGCCAACTGCCACTCGTCTTCGTCCGCGAACCCGAGCGATTCCGAATCATCAAGTTCAGCGACTTCGCGACCGGACATGTCATCATCCGCAGCGGCAGGCTGCATCGACTTCTTTTCAAGCGGTTTCATCGGAGCCAATTCCAACTCACCAAATTCAATGGGTGATCCACCCGTCGCTTTTAACGCTGGCTCATCAACCATCGGGCATGGCAACTGCTGTAGCGCAGCCCAAGCCCGATCAACCACTGCTTCGGTGATCAGCGACTCGCCCGCTTCTTCAGCGGTATCGATAGCCTGGGTCATCATCTGGTTGACCAACCGAGGCACACCGCTGGACGCGTGATGAATGGCACTGACGGCCTCGTCAACGATCACGTCCTTTGGATCGGCGCCGCATCCGCGAATGATCTCGTGGATGTAGTACCGTGTTTCATGACCATTCATCGGATGCAGATAACAGCGAGTCGCGATTCGCTGCGTGAACGCCTCCAAGCTTGTATCGATAAGCACTTCGTCTAGCTTCATTGCGCCACAAACGACCGCCGAAACTCGTGGCTTACCACCTTTCATGATGTTGGTCACCATTCGCACCGCCTCCAAGACCTCCGGTGCAATCGATTGCGCTTCGTCGATCACGATCAACAGCCCACCGCTTGCGGAAGACGGTCCACAGACCCGGTCGACGAGCGCCAACTGCAAGTCATTCTCGGGGGCTTGGGAAAAGTTCATGCCCAAGTGGTGCAGCAGGTGCCGAAGAAACGACGCCCGATCGTCAATCGGTGTTTCACCGAGCACCACGACTTCGTGAGTTTCTTTGTATTGTTCGACCAATAGGCCACAGATCAGGCTCTTGCCCGTACCGGGAGGTCCGATCACCAGCGAAACGGCTTCCTGAGCATCGACGCTGCGACAGACTCGTGCGAACGCTTCTTCGACGCTTCCGAGTGCCACGTAGCGAGTGACGGCCGGGAAAGAAGGAAAGGCAGGAACGTGATAGTCTTGTTCAGTCGATTGCATCGTATGGCCCGCGTGCTTCGGTTGGGGGAGGTCAGTTTGCACTACAATCGGAATAATCGACACATCTTGCCGCCACCTTGAGTGGAATCAGAATTGACCGGACATTTGGGTGATGAAGGGACTCGCTAATCACACGCCAACTGTTTCCCAACCCCAAAATGAGCGGGCTGAGTCCCTCGCTCGCCAATCCAACGCGTGAAACACACGCTGGCTGCCGTGCCGATCCACGCGAATGAAACTTTCAATGGACGGCCAAGCGGCACAATCGGCATCGCTTACCGCCTGTTCCGGCTGGCGAGCTTCACTCTTTTTTCAGAGCTAACGTCGGCGCACCGCGGCGCCGATACGGACCACTGCCCAAGGGTCGCCGGTGGAGGCGACGCACCAGAATTGGGCCATTCACTCTCTTACGCCCCCAAGGAAATGTATGATCGGTTTATCACCTCGTAAGATCGACTTCTCGACTCTTTGCGAGACTATCGAAAAACGATTGTGCGAGCTCGGCCACCTTGTGCCGAACCAATTCCAGATGACTCAGCGCGAAGTCGTCCGAGGCGGAAAGTCCGTCGGCGTCTACTTTTGCGTTCACGGCCCAAGAAGCGTGAAGTTGACCGCGATTTGCGATTTCAATAAGAAACAAGTCATCTTTTACGGCAGCGACGGTATCCGGCGCGAAAGCATGCCTGTCGCTGTCCAACCACCGTCCGCAATCGCCTGCTAACGATCGACGGCCCCGGTCGCTCAGGTAAACGACGGGCTTTGCTCCACCCTCCATTCCAAGCAGGGGCGAGCCCAAGCGAGGAGAGGTTTCGAGCAGCCGGTCGCTCCATGACGTGTCACGGCTCAGGCAAAAGTCGAGCTATCGCAACACCGGACAGACATCGAACCATTCGCGATGCTGTTCGGCCATCCACGGCGTTGCCTCGGACGGTCCCCACAATCCGGTCGGATACGGGAACAGGGACGGCGCCGCAGGACTCTTCCAAGCCGCGATGATCGGATCGATGATTCCCCACGCCAATTCGACTTCGTCGCTACGTGCGAACAGGCTAGCGTCGCCGTTCATCGCGTCGAGCAATAAACGCTGGTACGCGTCGGGTAATTCGGCTCCGCCGGCCTGTTGAAAACTGAAATCCATCGTGCTGGTCCGTGTCTTCATTTCAGAATCTGGCACCTTGGTTTCAAAGTGCAGTTGAATTCCTTCGGCCGGCTGGACTTGGATCACCAAACGATTGCCGACCGGGGTGCGAGTCTTTTCGCCGAACAAAATGTGAGGCACATTCTTGAACTGGACCACGATCTGAGTCGTGCGACACGACATGCCTTTACCACTGCGCAAGAAGAACGGCACGCCCTTCCATCGCCAATTGTCGCAGTACAGTTTCAGCACCGCAAACGTTTCCGTTTGACTATTTTTCGGAACACCTTCTTCACGAAGATAGCCCTCGTATTGGCCGCGCATGGTGTTGTTGGCAAAATCGCTGCCAAGCATTTTGCGAACGCTGTGCAGCACCTTCACTTTTTCATCACGCACGAGCGCCGCGTCGTAACGCGCCGGAGGCTCCATCGCCGTGATCATCATCAACTGCAAAAGGTGATTCTGAAACATGTCGCGCAGAATGCCCGACGTGTCGTAATACCCAGCCCGACGTCCGATCACGACTTCTTCGGCAACGGTGATCTGAACGTGATCGACATAATTGCGATTCCAGATGGGTTCAAAAATGCTGTTGGCGAACCGCAACGCAAAGATATTCTGGACCGTTTCTTTGCCCAGATAATGATCGATTCGATAGATCTGGTCTTCGCGAAAGACACTATGAATCGAACAGTTCAGCGCCTGGGCGGTGGCCAAGTCCGTGCCGAACGGTTTCTCGATAATGACGCGGCGATAGCCATTGGTGTCGTCGGCGAGCCCGGCTTTCCCGAGCTGCTGGATGGCTTCCTCGTACAACTGCGGCATCGTTGACAAGTAATAAACGCGGCCAGCCGATGCGTCACTCTCGACAGTTTTCAAGAATTCAGCGAGAGCTTTGAAATCATCTTGGTTTTTGATGTCGCCCGCTTGATAGAAAATGTTCTCAGCGAACTTGTCCCAAGCTTCGGCCGTGAAGTGCTCGCCGCCGAACTTTTCCGTCATCGTTCTTAACGAATCACGCCACTCTTCGTGCTTGAATTCGCTGCGAGACACACCGACGATGCGAGAACCTTCGGGCCAACGTCCTTTGACAAACAAGCGAAACAACGCGGGAACCAGTTTGCGACTCGTCAGGTCTCCCGACGCACCGAAAATTACGATCGTGTCTGCCATAGCTGCTTTCCCAATGAAATCTAATCGCGTAATCGCGGCCCCTATTCGACTTGCACAGACACACAGCTTACGAAAGCTAGCCACTTGGGGCGAGGGCGATACAAATGCGGCCCAATTCGCCAAGCGAACGGATAGAAAGCAGGTCCAAACATCACTCTCTCTCAGGGAGAGTCGGACGCAGCAGCGGCCGAAGAGGGTTACGTCCGCCCCTCCCGCACGCAGGAGGTTGATTTTGAGCGTGTGAACGCTGGCGGAAGTTTCGAACGTTTCGCTACGGCAGCAGGTCGATGACGCGCTGCAAATCTTCGGGAATCGGCGCTTCGAATGTCATCCGCTTTCCGGTTTGCGGATTCGTGATGGTCAGCTTTCGGGCATGCAGCGCCTGCCGATCCAGCACCACACTGGTGTCAGACTCGTCACGCTTGCCGCTGGTCAACGATGAAATGCTGACGACGCTGTGACCGCCGTACAGTTTGTCGCACAAAATGGGACAACGAATATGAGCTAAATGGACTCGCAATTGGTGTGTCCGACCCGTTTTCGGCAACAAGCGAACTTGCGTGAATCGACCGTGTCGCGAAATCACTTCGTAAAACGTTGACGCAGGCTTACTGGTCATATGATTGGCCCGGACCGCCATTTTGTCGCGCTGGTACGGGTGCCGGCCAATCGGCGCATCAATCACGTCGCGATCCCGATCCAATGGTGCATTGGTGATCGCGAAATATTCTTTTTCAGTCGATCGGTCAGCGAACTGATCGGACAAATGCACGTGAACCGCATTGGTTTTCGCGATCACGATCACGCCCGATGTGTCTCGGTCGAGACGGTGAACGATGCCGGGACGAGTTGGCCCGCCGACGTCGGATAGCGACTGGAACCGATACGCCAGAGCGCTCGTCAGCGTACCGCTCCAGTGTCCGCGAGCCGGATGGCAGACCATACCGGGTGGCTTGTTGACGACGACCATGCCGTCGTCTTCGTACAGCACATCCAGCGGGATATTCTCGGGCACGGTATCGTCGGTCGCCAATGGCGGAACCCGAAAACGAATCTGTTGCCCGTGTTTCAATTTCAAGCTAGGCCGACAAATCTTGCCGTCCACTTCGGCGCCATCGTCTTGAACCGCCGCACGAATTTGAGTCCGGCTATATCCGTCGCAGCTTTGCGACAGGAACAAGTCAACGCGATCGCCATCGGAAGATTCCGGCACCACAAAGTCACGATACACCGCTTCGGCGATCATCACCTCGCCGTCGATGTCGTCCCCTGATTCATCATCAGCAGGAACGTCGGGCGCATCGTGTTTCAGTTCGGCTTCCGTGCGATCATGGTTTCGCGGCGAGTCATCGCCGCGTCGGTTACTCGGCACTAGCTGTTTCAGCCTTCGAATCTTCTTTGACTTCTTCGCCCTTGGCTTCATCAGCCGTTTCGCTAGCTTCTTCCTTGACACCCGTTTCGGCGCCGTCGTCGGCTGGCAATTCCAGGCCTTCATCCGATTCCATGACGGTTGAGTTTTCTCCACCGGGCAGATTCAGATCGGGCAAATCCAAGTCCGGCAGATCGGGTAGCGACGCACTGCCGGGAAGCGACGGCGGCAAAGAGGGATCGGACGGCGAGAAATCTTGATCGGCAAACCAAGCCAGGAAACTCTTTGTCCCTGGCTTTCCGAGAGCCGCGATGCGTTCTTCGGCCTTTTCGGTCATTTCATCGGATTCACCGACGGCGATGGTTTCTTTGTACTGTGCGATTGCTTCATCCAGTTCGCCAAGCGATTCGTGTGCACGCGCCAAACCGAAGTGACCACGCGAAATCAACAATGGGTCCGTAGCGCCGACCAACGCGTTTTCGTACGCTTTCTTGGCGTCGCCCAGCAACGTGACTGCGTTGTCACGGTCGGCGAACAACGCGTCCACGCCTTCGGTCAAAAACTGGTTGGCTTGATAGAGCTTCGCCCATTCGGAAGCCAACGTGCCAGGGAACTTCTCACTGACGCCGGCCAGGATTTCTGTATCGTTGCTGTTCATCGCTTCGATCAATTCGAACGTCGAATAGCTGCGTTTGCTGGTTTGTTCCCCGTTGTAAAGCATCCAGGCCAATCCAGCTACAATCAGCCCGCCGATCACGACGGCAATCACCTTGGAATGCGGCTCGATGACTTTGTTGATGCGATCTAGGTAAATCGCCAAGTCGTTTTGTTGCAGTTCGTGACGTCGATCGTTCATGATCTTCCGTGGACTTCGATCAGATGGGCAAACGGGTGTTTCAAGCCCGGAAGTATAGAAATGCCATGAGTTTAGCGTCAAGACGGAAGACGCTGATGTAGCGTCACGAATTGAGTTTTTAGGCGTTAAGAATGACGTTTTGGTAAAGCTTGCCATTTTTTCCCGCAAGCCACCGTCGCTATTTCTCGACTGCCTTTTCCTGCAACTCTTCCAAACTGGCCCATTCGAGGGTCGATATGTGACAAGCCTCGAGCACCACTTGGGGCGCCGCATCAGCGTCGTAGGCTTCACGCCAGCGGGCCGCACACAAACACCATCGATCGCCTGGTTTCAGGCCAGGAAATCGATAGACCGGCATCGGTGTGCTCAGATCATTGCCTCGCGATTTGCTGAATTCCAAAAACTCGGCCGTCACCTGGCAGCAAACCGTGTGCAACCCAGCGTCGTCGCCGCCGGTATTACAACAACCATCGCGATAAAACCCAGTCATCGGATCAGTGCTACATGACTCGAGTTCGGTGCCCAATACGTTTTTTGCCATGGTGATCGCGTGCAACTCGGTGAGGACATTGGAAAGCGATGATTGTAGCAAATCAAACGTCGGCCTACCAAAACGGCAAGAATAGCCATGCGGAAGTCGAACTCGCTGAGCGGTTCGACGGCGATTCAACAACTCTTTCCCGCAGGATCTCTTCACGCGGAATCGTAGCGGCGTCTTTCACTTTCCGCCGGCAGCCTTCGGATTGATCGGATCCACTGGTTCCGCGTCTTCACCGCCAGATTCCTCCATCGACGATTGCGAACTCTCGAGATTTGCCATGGCCGCTTCGTAGGCTTTGATCGCGTCCATATCCGCGTCACCTGTGACCGTTTTGTTAGCGGGCTCGCTGCATCCGGCAATTGCCAACACGCCGCAGAATAGGGAAAGGCGAGTCAAATTTTTCATATCTAGAATTTCTTTATTTGTGCAGTTTCACTGCGGGAACGGTAAAAATCTTTGACCGGTATTATCGAGTCGAAATCCGAGGTCAATTTAAGAATTTGTTAAAGAGGCACGCGGACCACTTCGATTGGACTCGCACAACCATCCCAGCCTGACCTTCTTTCCGAAGATCAGACCGTCATTTTTTCAGCTCGACTGACGCCCTAGAACTCTTCGATCGTTTCCGAACTTGCTCGAGTTCCCAAAGCGCCCCAAAGACCATACGGACTCGCACTGCCTGGTGACGCTGCGCCGTTACCATTAAGCCACACGTTCGAAGCGGTCTGATCGCCAGCTTCGATCGAATCGGTGATGAACTTGACGGCACCGTCACCCATCAAGACGTGGCATCCGCCTTGGTGATGGCTGGACATGGTCGCGATCAATGTGGTGCCCAATGTATTGTAAGGACCACAGATCTCGCGGTTCGGAGGCAGAATGTTTGTGACTCCACTGAAGAACGGACCATTGTCGGCCCAGCGGTAACCTCGCCCAAATGAGGCACGCGATTGCATCTTGTACTGCGCTTGCCAAAAACGAGGGCGTAACGGATCAACCAGGGGCTGGCATCGCGATGGGTTGTTGCGAATGTTGCCCAGCGAGATACCAGGGGCACTGGAGTTCGGTGCAGACTCAGTAACCTGACCTCGAATGCTGTTGTCGCCTAGATCGGTGACGATTTCACCCATTGCAACCGTGTTCGATAAACCATCCAGGCAATCGCGAAACTTCGCATCTTGTTGTGGCATGAAGAACCCACGGTGAGCCGCTCTGGCTTGATTGCTGGTGCCAGTTGTCACGACACGTCGGTTATTGGCGTTGCCCCAATACAAACTCCAACACGAATCCCCGAGTCCGGCGGCATAGTTGGTTCTTCCCAAGGCAGGCAGGCCAAAACCGGGATCGCTTGGGCATCGAAAAGCGGTAACATCAGTGGTCCAGGGAATGTACTGGATCTGGTCAGGGGTTGGCCCCATCGCTGGCCAAGGGTTGGTAGTCGTACCGACAGCCGCACCAGTGTTGCCGTCTGTTCGAACTGAGCTAGGATTCGAAATTTGCTCCCAAAGTGCTTGCTGTTCTAGATACGGCAGCGTCGGCACCAACATGCTCAATCGAATGCGATTGCCAGCGGAAGACGCCTGAAACCACAGACCATTATCGCCGGGATTGGTTCCAGTTCCGTGTGTCGGAAGCTGCTTGAACGCCGAGTGATAGTTGTGAATTGCCAAGCCGATCTGCTTGAAATTATTGCTGCAGCTCATGCGTCGAGCCGCTTCGCGGGCTGCTTGAACGGCCGGCAACAACAGCCCGACCAATACTCCGATGATCGCGATCACCACCAGAAGCTCAACAAGCGTGAACCCCCGCTTACTCTTGTGAATCTTCATCCATCTGTCTCCATTAGAACGAGAAAATCAATACATCTCCCAAGACACCCCCGCCGCAAATAACGGCGACCGAGAACCCCTTGCGTGACAACGATGGCGATTGTTACGCCTAAGAGCGGGGGATACAAGAACGATTCGCGACACCAGGCAAACGATTTGCGACGCCATTGCAAATCCAAGCCGGGCTTCCATCCATAAGCCTAACGGTTCGGCGGCATAGATGCGAAAAGATAATCCGGCGCTGGCCGAAGCACGCAGAGAATGTTCAGTGCAACGACACCTTAGCGGAATGGTTCGTGAACCGATCAACGCCCAGCTTTTATGAAAAGCGCAGGCTGCAGAAACAAGCCTACGCTCATTGAACCTGCTGAAACATGAATCGCAAGTTTCTCCGGTCGCAAGCTCCCCTAAACCTACTCCACGAATGCTAGCCCCCAAACCCTACCGCGTTAAAAAGATCAAACGAATTTTTTGGAACGCGAAGGAAATGCTTAGAGAAGACGAGTCGGCGTGCTGGCCCGCATCACGATGCGGAATCAACACGCCGGCCCATCGGAAGATTTCTTCGCCAAGAACAGAGTCGTTTCACCAAGAGACGCTTACTTTGCGTCTTTGCCAGTATTTGGTTTGATCGGATCGACCGCCTCTTTATCCTCGCCACCTGGCTTCTCCATCGAGGATTGTGAGTTCGAAAGCGCCGCCATGCTGGCTTCGTACGCTTTGATCGCGTCCATGTCCGCGTTACCGGTAACGGTCTTGTTAGCAGGTTCGCCGCAACCAGCCATCGTTAACGCAAAACAAAACAGTGAAAGGCAAGTCATGTTTTTCATCTTCGGAATCTCTTTTTCGGGGAGGTGCCGTAACATTTGAAGCAACGCATCGCAGGCCTAGCGGGCTAGACCTGCGCAACCATTTCCGCGTGACAAAATGAGAGTCAGACGGATTCTTTTTTCAGCTCGCCTGAAAACCTGATAGTCCGAGTCAGCTTGGTTTTCGGGTAGGGCCAGTTCCCAACGGCCGAGCGAATCAACGGATTGGCCGGTGGGAACCGGCCCTACTTTGATCCGCCTACCTGAACTTGAGTTGACTCGGACCGCTAGAACTCTTCACTAATCGTTTCTTTGTTGGCTCGAGTCCCCAGAGCTCCCCAAAGTCCGTAGGGGCTCGCGCTGCCCGGTGACGCTGCACCTGTGCCGTTGACCCACACGCTTGGAGCGGTCTGATTGCCAGCTTCGATCGAGTCGGTGACGAACTTGACAGCACCATCTCCCATCAAGACATGGCATCCGCCTTGGTGGTGGCTAGACATGGTCGCGATCAATGTGGTGCCCAACGTATTGTACGGACCACAGATCTCGCGGTTCGGAGGAAGAATGTTTGTGACTCCACTGAAGAACGGACCATTGTCGGCCCAGCGAAAACCTCTTGCGAATGCGGCGCGTGACTGCATCTTGTATTGGGCTTGCCAAAAACGAGGACGCAACGGATCAATCAACGGCAGACATCGCGATGGATTGTTGCGAATGTTGCCGAGTGAAATACCAGGGGCACTCGAATTCGGTGCAGACTCTGTGACCTGAGTTCGGCTGCTGTTGTCGCCAAGGTCGGTCAAGATTTCACCCATTGCAATCGTGTTGGACAAGCCGTCCAAGACGTCGCGAAATTTCGCGTTTTGCTGAGGCTGAAAGAAGCCGCGGTGAGTGGCTCGGGCCATCGCGGAGGTGGCCGCAGTTACAACTCGCACGTTGTTGGCATTGCCAAAGTACAGTTGCCAACACGAATCGCCGAGCCCGGCCGCGTAGTTGGTTCGCCCGAGTGCAGGCAGACCAAAACCGGGATCGCTTGGGCAGCGGAACGCAGTAATATCCGTGGTCCAAGGAATGTACTGGATCTGATCAGGTGTCGGTCCCATCGCTGGCCAGGGATTGGCTACCGTACCAACGGCCGCGGCAGTGTCACCGTCCGTACGCACCGAGCTAGGATTCGAAATCTGTTCCCAAAGCGCTTGCTGTTCTAGGAACGGCAGCGCCGGCACCAACATGCTCAAACGGACTCGGTTGGCGGTATCGGACGGATTAAAGTAGACACCCACGTTGGGATTGGTACCTGTACCGTGAGCCGGCAGCTGCTTGAAGCCCGAGTGATAGTTGTGAATTGCCAAGCCAATTTGCTTGAAATTATTACTACAACTCATCCGACGAGCCGCTTCGCGGGCTGCTTGAACGGCGGGCAACAATAGCCCAACTAACACTCCGATGATTGCAATCACTACTAAAAGTTCAACAAGCGTGAACCCTCGCTGTATACCACGATTCCGCATCTATCCATCTCCGTGGAAACGAGACCAATAAAAACTTGCCTACAGGACACCCCGCCGAAGACAACGGCGACGAAAAAATCCCTGCGGACAATCGATAATTTTGGAGCTGCGAGTTACGGCATACAAGAATAATTTGCGTCGTCAAGACTCATTTTCGCGACAATTTCGCAAGCGAGAAACGACCGAAAAAACAGCACAAAGACCCTACCGCAGGCGTGTACACGCTGCAACGCCACCCGCCGTGCCCCTACCCCTTAGGCCGGCAAACGCAACCCGACCACGAGAGCCCCCTCGAATGAGATTCCACCCTCAAAAAGCAACCCAAATCACCCTCAAATTTCCGAATGCCGTGCACAAAGAAGGCCGAATCCCCTTGCCTTATTCAGTTACTTTGGGGCCTTGGTACTTGTTAACGATTCGGTGGAAGCCGTCGACTAGTCTTGCTTCGTGGAAGCTTGAAAGCAGTCCGACGCTTAGTTTCATAAGTCGGAGACGAGAAAGAGCTTCAGCTTTGTCGATCGCGTGAATGGCTGCTTTGGCTTTCGGCTCGACAACAACAAGTTCGTTGACCAGCAAATCGGCTCGAAAGGCACAGGGATCATGCAAGTCGTAGTCGAGTGCAACGGGCTTTTTTTCAACCAACTTGAACCCTCGCTTACGAAGCTCATATGCAAGGCAACAACGATAGACCGTTTCCAAAAGTCCTGGCCCGAGTCGCCGATACACCTCGATCGCCGCACCTATGATCGCCTGTGTCAGTTCATTTTCACTGATCGCTTTCGCCTACCTCTTGTCGTTTGCTCTTCGCGATTCAGCGGCATGCACACGTTGCGCTAAAAAAACTCCTGTCTGTTTATTAAAACGCGAAGGGCGGAGGAGCGAAGAATCGCGGAGACAGAGAAAGAAGAAGAACAAAATGGCGCCTAGAGTTCCATGCCGTCTGGTAGCGGGGCGGTGAAAGTGACGCGTTGGTTGGTGGTGGGATGCGTCAGGGTTAGGCTTGATGCGTGCAGGCACAGGCGACTGATCGGGTTGGTCGTCGCGCCGTATTTGGCGTCGCCTGCGATCGGGTGACCGATGGCCGACATCTGTGCGCGGATTTGGTTCTTCTTGCCAGTTTTCAATTTGACGCGAACCAGCGTGTGAGCTTCGCGGCGCTCGAGCGATTGATACGATAGTGACGCTTTCACGCCGCCCCGATCGGGCGAATCTGACGCGTGGACAAGCAAGCGCTCGTCTTCGGATAAAAAGTGAGTGAGGTCCGCGTGGTCCGGGTCCGGCGTGCCTTCGACGAGGGCGTGATAGAACTTCTCGGACTTGCCCCAGTTGTCTTTGATCTTCTTTTGCACAAGCTCGCTCTTGGCCAGCAACAGAACACCCGACGTGTATAGATCCAAACGCTGGACAATGAAGCAGCGTTGGCGTTGTTCGGCCAAAGCTTGATTGACAATCGACTCGACCGTCAACTTACGCTCGTGCTTGTTACCAACCGTCAACAGTCCGTTGGGCTTGTTGAGTACAAAGATACTGTCGTCTTCGAACAGAACATCAAAGGGCAGCGACCGCGCGACCGGCGCTCGCTCTTTGCGAATCTCAACCAAGTCGTTTGGGGCAACCGGGGCGTCATGCTGAGTCGACGAGACACCGTTGATGTGAACCAAACCACTACGCAAAATCTCTTTCACGCGAGTTCGCTTCGTGTCACTGAGCGAGGCAACTAGATGAGCCAGCAAACCGGTCGGCTGCTTGGGACTGGGCAACCGTCGAATGGACATGGTTTTCTCGTGGAGCGAACAAACGAACGGATGAATCAAGTCGGTAAGAGCGAGATTCGAAGAGGCGAGTCAGGATTGTACTTGCCTGCGGGACTTTCACGAGAGCGGCCGTGTCGTTAGGTTCTCGCCATTCGATAACAACTAGACCACGACTCGTTTCCCAGTCCACTTGCCGGGTCCTTTCTTGCCGTCCCACGCTGCGTGGGGGGCGAAGGTTCGTTGGTCTAGCTCGTCGCGATTTTTACGGAACCATGATGCGACTAGCGACAGAGTATGGGGATGCGCGCCGTGGCCTCGATCGAGTTGGCTGGCTGTCATTGATGCCCACGACTTCATCTTGTCTTGAATCGCGTCGTATTCGGACGCGTTTCTTGGCGCAGCGATGCAGTCGGCGATTTCGCCGCTGTGGATCAAGTACCACGTGCCGCAGCCGTCGTGGCCGGGCACGGCATAGATGAACGTGAATCGGCGACGGGCTTGGCTGAGCAATTTCAGTTTGCGATCGATGTACTCGAGCGACTTGATCGTCTCGCGAGCCCGACCGGCCAGTTCGTACTGGTGATTCGCGGCGGCCGTTTCCATTTGCTGCTGGACGATGTCGAGCGGTTCGTGATTAAACCCATCCAGAAAACTCTCGGCCGCGCTGACGCGTTGGTCGTACGCCGCTCGTGAACAGGCCGCAGCACATGGTCCCAAGCACGTACCTATTTCGAGTCGTAGACAACCGGGACGATGATCCAAATCGAACAACTGCAATTGATCGGCGAACTGAAACGTTTGCTTCTGGCCACAGTCGCGGAGCTTGAAGACTTTGTTTAGCGTTTCCACGACCGCGTTCATTCGTGCGGCGCCGTAGAACGGGCCTTCGACGGCAATACAGTCCTCGGACGTTAATTGTTTCAGCGTCTTCGCTTTTGACGGACGCGAGATCGTGAAGAACGTCGCCGGATTCTTGCCCAGACAAAGGTAAACCGGCCGTTGACGCTTCGGCACTCCTTGAACGTTCCAGCGAGGCTCGAAACGGCGGATCAGTTGTTGCTCGCGAACTAGCGCCGCAAACTCACTCGGCTGCGACTCCCACTGGATCGCCCGCGCACTCTCGATGATCCGGCCGCCCTTTTCCTGCGAATTCGAGGCGGCAAAATAACTGAGCAATCGCGATCGCAGCGACTTGCTTTTGCCGACGTAGATCAGGTTGCCTTTGCGGTCCAGCATCCCGTAGACACCGGGCACACGAGGACACGACTGGATCACCTTCGCTTTCAATCCATCGATGCTGGCGTCGCCAACGGCGTCAACGGAGCGTGGCGGATGAGGGCTAAGCGGATCCGGACCAAAGCCGAAAATTGGCTGATCGCCAAAGAGTGCATCCATGCGAATTTTCGTCCTGTGATATTGTTAGGCCGCCGACCAGCCTAGGCCGTTGTACTCGAATCGCCGAGCAATTGGTTGATCTTCGCGGCGACAATGAAATCATTCTCGCTCAATCCGCCAATCGCGTGAGTCGTCATGTCGATGCGAACGTGACGGTATCCGGTCAGATGCAGATCCGGATGATGCTGTTCCGCTTCGGCCACGTCAGCGATGCTTTGCAACAACTTCATCGCTTTAACGAAGTTGCCACAGTTGACTTTACGAAAGATCGCCTTGCCTTCGTCGTCGAGCGTCCAGCCCGGCGTCGCCGCCAAGAACCCGACCGCTGAATCGCGATCGATCTTAGGCACGCCGCCTTCGCAAGGGACGCATCTTTTTTGGACCAGCGAATCAGTGGTGGGGTTTGTCATCGGGTTTCCTTTTCTACTTTCCGATTTGATCGGCAAGTTCCTTGGCGTTGTAGATCGATCTTAGCGCTTCCAAGATTCCAATGCCGGAAACGCTGACCGCCCTACCCTGCTTGTCGCTGTAGACATAGTCGCTGGTCAGGCTTTGGATGTTACCGTCAAAGATCAATCCCACCAACTCGCCAGCGCGATTGACGACCGGCGAACCGCTGTTCCCACCAATGATGTCGGCGGTACAAACGAAGTTCAATTGAGTGTCCAAATCAACGGAGTCCTTGGCCTTCATCCACGACGGCGGCAAGTCCATGTCGGCTTGTCCTTCGTGATCGGCCGCATGTTGATACGCACCGGCGAAGTTCGTGAACGGATCAATTTGCTTGCCGTCTTCTTCATATCCTTTGACCGTTCCGAACGCCAAACGCAGCGTAAACGTCGCGTCGGGGTATCCGCCGGTACCTTCGATCGCCGAGGTTGCACGAGTGATCTTCGCATAAGCTTGTCGTTCGCGTTCTTCGACTTCTTCGTTTCGTTTGCGAATGCGGCGGTACTCGTCTTCTAGTTTTCTGGCCAACACGATCATGGCATCGTCGCTGACCAAGACACGGTCGAGTCCGCCGTCGATCAATTCTTGGCGAACGTCGACATCAAACAGCTTCGTTTCGCTGACCAAAGCCGCCGCTCGTTCACGCGGCCCCAGCCCCGCCAATATTTCGACGACCAGACGATCGTCGGCACCGCGATGTTCGATCATCCGCGCTAGCTCGTCCGCCAATTTGACTTGTTCCAAGTCTGCGTAGATCGGCGCTGTGCTGAGCAGTTCTTGCAGCAACGATTCGCGTGACGAGTCCGTGTATCCTCGCAGCCGTTCTTCGTTCGGCTTGCGATCTTCGGCCGCCAGCAACGTGATCTGTTGTGCCAGATCGAACAGCGTGCTACGCAGCGACGCCGACTCGGTCAGCAGCTCTTTCTTTTCGGCCTGGATCGCTTCGATTGCCTTCCATGCAGAGGCGAGTTCCTGCAGTTCGGGGTTCTCCGAAATCTGTTGCAGAATTCGGTCCTCGCGGCCGCGTTTGGTCGCCATCGTTGCCGGATCTTGCAAACCCGCCAACATGCCGGTGTAAGCCTTGCGAGCGTTCTGGATTCCGAACAACTCGTCGCGAGCACGCCGGGTGGCTTCTTTGCCCTCGAGCCCAAACTGCTGCATCAAGATTTCTTTGCGGCGCAAGTAATCCAACACATACGGAATTCGGCTGTCACGCAGAAACTCGAGCGCCGCGACCGTGAAGATTCGCTGTGTCCGGCCCGGGTTACCGCTGACGAACACAAGCTCGCCATCGGAAAGCGGCTCGCGATTCCAGCTTAGAAAGTGTTCCAGTTTGGCCGGCTTGCCGTCTTCGTAGACGCGCATGATCGTCGCGTCGACGTTGTAGCGAGGGTATTCAAAGTTGTCCGCGTCGCCGCCAAAGAAAGCAGCCGCGGTTTCCGGTGCCCAAACCAAACGGACGTCGGTGTACTTTTTGTAACGATACAAGTGATAGCGAGCTCCGCCGAACAACGTGATCACGTCGCTGCGCAAGCCCGTCTTTTCAGTCGATTCGCTTTCGACCTTTGCGATCGCTGCACGGCGCTGGGCCGCAGAGTCTTCGGCCGATGCGTTTTCTTTGACTTCGGCATTGATGCGATCGGTGACGTCTTCGATCGAAACCAATTGGTTCAATTCCAGATCGGGCGTTTTCAGTTCGTCGGCTTGGGTCGCGGCCAAAAATCCGTCATCGATCAAGTTGCGATCGGCTGACGACAACTTATGCAGCGTATCACTGGCGACGTGATGGTTGGTCAGAACCAACCCGTCGGACGAAATAAACGATCCGCTGCCACCGCTGTTGAAGCGAACCGAACTGAGCCGCAGGTGGTCGGCCCACTCGGCCGTCGGCTCGAAACCGTGACGTTCCTTTAGCGTTTTGGTGGGCAGATCGTTGAACAAGTACATCCCCTCGTCACCCGAAAGATCCGGCGACAAGGACGCAAACGCGAGATTGAACATAAGCAAACAGGCAAAGATGCGAGACATGAGAAACGGCGGGGTTGGCGGGAGTGCGGCTTTGACAATCGGAATTAGCGACCGTGAAATCGCATGAGACCAGAGGTTAGACGACTAGTTTAGAGAACTCTGGGCGACCGCGCGGACAAGCGTATTTTGCCCCGCTGGGCTAATCATGCCAAGCGAGAAACCCAGACCCCGCAAACTGCCTATTCCTCCCGTCGGCTAAGGAGCGAAGTTCTAGGTTCGTGTACGACCAAAGCCATATTCTCTCTTTCCTACGGTCCGGATTTGTTCGTACAGTCGCAGCCAGAAACACATTTTCAGCCGCGAAGGATCGCAGTGATGGAAACGACAGGCGCACCACGGATTCTGATTTCACGCATGAGCGCAATCGGAGACTCGATTTTGACTTTGCCGGTCGCCTGTGCGATCCGCGAGAACTTTCCGGACGCCTTCATCGGCTGGGTGATCGAAAAGAAAGCGGCGCCGATGGTTCGCGGTCACCAAGCGCTTGACGCTGTGATCGAACTGGAACGCGGTTGGTTCACTTCGCCCAAACGGATGAGAGAAACTCGATCGACGCTTCGGCCCTATAACTTTGAGATTTCGATCGACTGCCAAGGACTGACAAAATCAGCGCTGGCCGGATACTTGTCGGGCGCAAAACGCCGCATCGGCTTTGCCGGCAAACATGGGGGCGAAATCAGCCGGGTGCTCAACAACATCAAGATCCCTCCGGTGTTTTCGCACATCACCGACCGATCGCTCGAGCTGCTGATTCCGCTGGATATTCATTCGCCCAAGGTACAATGGAAACTGCCGCTGTCGCCAGCGTCGCGAACCTGGGCGGCACGTTGGCGCCGAACGATTCCAGCCACTCGGCTGGCCGTGCTGAATCCCGGTGCGACCTGGGCATCAAAAGCCTGGGAACCCGACCGGTTCGGACAAACTGCAAAATACGCAGCTGATAAGTTTGGCTACCGCAGCGTGGTCGTTTGGGGCACGTTCGAAGAACGCTTGATGGCCGAACAAATCGTTGCCCACTCGGGCGGCGCCGCGACGCTTGCACCCGATACGGACCTGCATCACTTGGGTGCGCTAATCGAGCAAGCGGACTTGTTTATCAGCGGCGACACCGGCCCGCTGCACATTGCGGTCGCGGTTGGGACCGACACGATTGGTTTGTACGGCGCCACTCGGCCGGGCGATTCTGGCCCGTATGGCCAGTTTGCGTTGCAAAATGCCTACGAGAGCGGCTCGCGAACCCATCGCCGAGCGGCTGACAACACGGCCATGCGAGCAATCAGCACAGCGGACGTCTGCGAGGCGATCGATCAAATCGAAGCCAAGCGAGCGATCATGACGGCGGCCTGACCGACTCGCACTGAACGGGACACTCTGCCCTCGCCGCCCATCGAGCTTGCGAATCGGTGTATCTTTGAACCGACAGGGGAAATTTGCACTGATCCATCCCGAGTACTCGACGTGCCCAGACTCAACCACAACGATGCCATTGGCGATCGATATGACGGCGAGCTATTCAGTGATCCACCACTGAGTGATCCAGACGGGCAGAAAGTCGATTCGCCGTTCCGTCCTGACCGGATTGTTTCGGGTGGCCAAACAGGGATCGATCGCGCGGGACTGGACGTTGCCATCGACCTGGGGATTGAACACGGCGGTTGGTGCCCCAAGGGACGCTTGGCCGAAGACGGCACCGTGCCGGCAAAGTACCAACTGACCGAGTACTCGTCGCCGAAGTACTCCGCTCGGACGGCGCAAAACGTGATCGACAGCGACGCGACACTGATTCTGTATGAACGCAAACTGATCGGCGGCACATTGCTGACCGCTCGACTTTGCAAGCGGCACAAGCGACCGTGTTTCTTGATCCAAATGGATGCCGAAGGTCCGCAGGAAGCGATCGTTTGGCTTTCCGAACTGCGACCGGCAACGCTAAACATCGCTGGCCCACGCGAATCGACGTCGCCTGGGATTGCTGGTCGGGCGCGACCGCTGTTGTTGGAAATGCTCTCACAGCCTGTGTAACCGAACCGTTCATTGGCTTTCGGCACACCTTTCCAACGCAGAAGAGCAAGCCTGGGCAGTAAAGTCGCCGATAGCTTTTCTGTCCCCGCAGCCCAAACAAGTAGCCTGAACGGAATAGGCCACCCCATGCTTATTTGGTGCGTCGTTGTCATCGCGACCGCCGTGGGAACTCCCGCCAACAAACCTCAATCGCCGGCGTCGGATCCACGAATCCGGCGCCGGCCCTCATCGCGGCCACGGACGTTCCGCGCTTGACCAACCAGGATTTCACGGACCATGATTCACCAAATTTGTCGACGGCTTCGCCGAGTCGCTCTGGCCGCGTTGTTAACTGCAACCGCATCGGCTGCCTCCAACGACCATGCCGATGCTGGTGTTTTCACCTTTGCCCATGACTTTGGTGACCCGGGCGAAATTGGACAGGTCGAGGACCTCGTGCAGGTTCCTGCGTTGATCGAGACCGCCAAGTCGGTTGTGCTGAGTTCACAAGCGAGCGTGCCGATACAATCGCTGGCGTCACAATCACTGGCGTCACAATCACTGGCGTCACAGCAGCCGATCGAGGAAGAAGAGGAACTGTGCGGGTGGGCCGATTCGGATGACATGCACGTCGGGGTAGCGACGCACGACTCCTGTCCGATGCCGCCTCGATCCGAGGTGGCGGCATCACGTCACACGCCATCGCCAGCGATCACGACATCGGCGCTAGCGGCGACGGCAATCGCAGCGACAGGAGTCCAGGTGCAACAGTTTGTCGAGCCCTTCGCGATGGTTGAGCCGTACTTGGAAGACTCGCTAGCCAGTGTCGAGAGACTGCAGTCCTGGTACAGCGGTCTGGTCGCCAAAGCCGAGGCTCAAGCCCAAGCCCAGCAGGCTCGCGAGCGAGATGCGGCCGTCCGATCGGCGATCGCCGAAATCGCCCGCGCTGAACCGATTGACGTCAAGGGATTCGAACCGCCAGCGATCAATAGCACCGCAGTCGCTTCCATCGAAGTCACACGACTGGATCCGTTGGTCGGCGGCTCAGCTTTCATCGCCACGATCGAAGAAGAGTACATGGCGTACGATTGGTCGAAGCGTGACATGAAGTTGTGGTCCGCACTGCCGACCGTGACCCGGCCGTTCTGCATTCGTTCGCAAAGCGATCTGACGGTCAACGCGATGATGGAAAAGGCGTTCCAAGATGAATCCGCCCGAACGTCGCTCGCTTCGACGATCAAGTCGTCGCCCGAATGCCTGCTGGGCGAAGTGACGGACCGTGTCGACTCGCTAGTCAGTGCATGGTCGATTCAACAGCTCGCAAAGCCTACGTCGATCGGCAAAGCGATTGCCGTGGCCTTCACGTCAACCAAACAGGCGACCCAAGCAACGATCCAAGCGATCGCACTGCGGTTGCCAAAGACCGACGAAGGCCCCAGCGAAACAGGCAATAAGCTGCTGGCCCGAGCTGGTTTGGATGCACCAAGCGAAGAACCAGCCGACGAATCGATCGCGACGGCTCCGGAATCCGCTAAGCCGCTTCGCTAGCACGGGCGACTGCGAATCGCCGCAGCCCGACTGCAGCAACAAAAAAAAACGCCTCGTGGATTCACGAGGCGTTTTTCGTTGGATTGGGTTCGCAGAGCGAAGACTACACCGCAGCAGCGGCTTCTTCTTTGGCAACCACGTTAATGCGACGACCTTTTTGATCGAACATCACGTTTCCGTCGATCAACGCATAAAGCGTGTAATCGTTGCCTTGGCCGACACCCTTTCCAGGGTGCCACTTGGTGCCAACCTGGCGGATCAGAATGTTACCAGCAATAACGGATTGACCGCCGAACTTCTTGACTCCGCGACGTTGTGCGTTCGAATCGCGACCGTTACGGCTAGAGCCCTGTCCCTTTTTGTGTGCCATGGTGGCGTCCTGTATCGAAAGATTCGTTTGTTTTTGGATCTGAGTCGCGAAGAATAGCGGAGCGGCGGATAATTCTCAAGGGGTTTGGCCAACTGCCCACACACGAAGCCCACGGGTCTCTTGATCCTTCTTTACTCGACCACCTCCACCACGATGGGGTGGGTCGTTACACCACCATCAACGCCGGCGGTCAAGAAAAACTGGCGTTTCCCCAATTTCGCGATCGGATCGGCGGTCACAAAGAAATCTTGCTGCGTCATTCCTGCCGGAACCAGCAGCCCGTTGAGTCCGATGTTGTCGACATAAACGCCGTGGGTCGAGTTCCGCCCGGCCTCTTCTTTGCCAAAGCTGACTTCATTTTTAAAGCCGTCTTTTCGATCCAGGATCACGCGAGCGGGCACGGTTTCGCCTCTTCGCACGGTCAGTGTCCAAGCCGAGTCGGCTATTTCGGTTCGGCCGATCGGCTGGATCGTCGAAATCACTTCCGCTCGGTTGGCAACCTTCAATTTGCCGATTGATCCCACCCGTCGCTCGACGTTTCGCCCGAGCACCTTGGCCGTTGCAACCAAAGTCGGCTCGACCTCGCCGTCCCAACCCTTCGCGGACTCGGGAATCCAAACCATCGCCACCGCTGACTGCTGGCCCTTTTCGATCGTGACAGGAAAGTTCGATACAACTTCCTCCGGCAAACCCTGAATATCGAACTTCACCGGACCATCAAACCCATCGGTGCGGTCGACGTTGATCTGAATTTCACGACCTCCGCCCCGCCGCAGACTCTTGGTGACCGGTTTCACATGAGGCACAAACGCTGGCTGTGCCGCTCTCACTGCCAAGGTGTATCCGTAATCGTCACCGCCTTCCCCGCGAGTGTCGGTGACTTGCACGGTGTATCGCCCATCGGCCGGAGCGGTGAACAGTAACCGACTGCCCGTACCCGCCATCCGCATCGGATCGTCATCGTTTTCGTAGTAGATGTCAAACACGGGCAACCCGTTCGCCAAAGGCTGGTCACCCGGCGCAAGCGGGCGAACGACATAGGCGGGTTCGCCTAACGCATGAGTCGAGTGCGTGGTACCAAAGAATGTCCAGCGATTGCCGCTGTTCGGATAAACATTGAACCCCGAATCGGGACCACGCGGACGCATGAACAAGCGAGTCACTTCTCCGCTGGCGTACAAAAAATCGTTCAAGTTCAGCTCTTCGAAATTGAACATCCGAAAGTCATTGACCTGCGTGCTGTTCTTTCCGCGAAACGTAAAGTACGTGTCGCGAATCGCTTGCAACCGAACTCGCGGAACCCGTTGACCATCGTCGTCAACGATTGCAATAAAGGGATCAATCTTGCCAGCCTTGCCAGTGGCATCCGCATCAATCGCCCAAACTTCGCCCGCCCGAGCATGCCAGCGAAAACGGTCGACTTGACCTGGCAGAGAAATCACGCCGCTGATGCGGGCTCCGCGATCAACGTCGACCACACCCGACTGCGATTTCAATTCGGATTTCGCATCGGACTCGGACACACTGACCAGCTCGCCCAAGTCCATGTACTTTGGCGGAACAGCATGCGGTCCCTCGATCGGCTTCCCATTCGACTTGCCGCTCATTGCTGGCAATTCACGTCGTTCGACAGTGCCGTTCATCATCGAGACAAGGATCGATTTTCCGCCCAAGTCAATCGCCAAATCGCTAGCACCGCTGCCAACCGAATCGATCACTCCCGACGGTGTCCAATCCGACGTGCGGATGCGTTTCAAGTTGCCTGCTTCACTCATCACGACCAGTTCTTTGCCGTCACCGGTCAACGCAAAATTCACAAGCGGTGACTCGTCCACGAAACGAGTTGCGACGATTGGATTGATACGAGGTTTATCGACGGACTTCAATCGCCAAACTCGCAACCGGTTGTCGGCACTGCCTGCCAAGACGTACTTTCCATCGGCAGTAATCTCGACGGTAAAGACTTCACCTTCGGGCTGGCTAAGCGTGTCGAATCGTTGCCCCGTTTTAACGTCCCAGATCTTTACCGTTTCATCCGCACAGGCACTGACCAGCAGATTGCCGTCAGGCGAAAAGACCAAGTCAAAGATGGCACCGTTATGTCCGCTGAACGTTCGGATCGGATCGCCCGTCGCTGCGTTCCACAACACGATCTGGCGGTCATAGCCAGCGGTCGCCACCAGCGTTTCATCAGGCGAAAACACAGCTGCATACAGCACGTCGCTGTGACCGACCATCTCGACCAATCGCTCACCCGTGGCGACCGAATAAATAGCTGCGTCCCCATACGCTCCGGTAACACCCGACGCGATCAAAATCCGTTCGCCATCGCGGCTGAACTCAATCGCATTGACCTTGCCAAAATCGCCGCGGATCGTGTTAACCACTTTGTCGCCGTCGACCAACTCGACCGATCCAAATCGGGCGAGCGCGTGAAGCTTGCTTTTGCCTGACGCCGCGATCGCCGTGATTGGCTTCGCCGCATTTTTATTCGTCGCGATCTTTGGTGTTCGCAAGACTGTTTTGATCGGCATGTCGCCGTCCGGCCCAATCGCACCTTGTTCGATCCAAGCCTCGATCGTCGCCAGTTCGGCTTCGCTGGGCCCCTGTTCGCCATCGGGCGGCATGACTGGTTCCAACTTGCCCGCCGCCATCAAGAACAACCGACTACTCGACGGCACGCCGGCGGTGATCACCGCCCCATTTTCGCCACCCTTCATCATCGCAGCATGCGAATCCATCACCAAGTCACCTTCCGAATCGCCGTCTGCGTGGCAACTGATGCAGTATGTCTGGAAGATTGGTAAGACGTCGCGAACATAATCAACCGGCTCGGCCGCCGAAGTGGCAGCAAGCGAGCAAATGACAAGACAAAGAGATAGAAGATTTCGCATGGTGTTGTCGAATCAGTGGAATCGTGTGACTGGCTGATTGGTGGCTGCCTGATTGGCGAATAGCCAATTAGTGATTGAACGTGAACTCGGTGCTCGTCAGGATGCTCCAGGCAACGTCCTGCAGCGCCGTCGCTCGGTCGTCGCCGTATTCCCTCGTCACTTCCAACAGAGTCACTCGCTCGTCATCAGTCGGCTGCCGGACAAGAGCGCGAGTGAACAACGCGTTAATGATCGCGGCGTCGTCGGCACCGTCCTTGATCTGCTTAGCGATGAAACTGTCGTCGCTGGACAGTTTTTCGTTTATCGTGTTGCCGTTGGACAAGTGCAGCACCTGAACCATGCTGGGCTCGCTGCTGCGTTCACATTCGCACGTGATCTCGCGAGGGTTCCGCCCAAAGGTTTGCAGAAAGTACGAATCGACCGACGAATCGTACAGCTCAATCGCACGCGTTCCCTTGGGATAGAAATCCGTGTCCTGAAAATCGCCACCAGGAAATGCCAAACGCGTGAATGAAGTCACCGTCCCGAGCGTTTGATCGATCGAATCCAGCAGCACCTCGGCAATCATTCGCCGCGGATAATAGCGACTCAAGTACTTTTGTTCGTCGCGGTTTTCGTCCGTCGGCAGGCTGCTGCGTTGGTAAGTCTCGCTCGCCAAGATCGACCGCATCAATTCCTTCAAATCGAAATCTGCTTCGGCCAGATGCTTCGCCGCCGCCGCCAACAGGGACTCGTTCGACGCCGGATTGCTGGCGCGAAGATCGTCGACTTGTTCCACTAGACCGCGACCAAAAAAGTTCGCCCAAATTCGATTGGTGATCGAACGCGCGAAGTACGGATTGTCAGGATCCGTCATCCAAGCAGCCAAAGCTTCTCGCCGGTCGCTAGGATCATCGATCGCCAGAACATCAGCATCCAGCGGCGCAGGCGGTTGCGGTTTCCCCGTTTTGGGTTGAATCAAATCGCCCACGGTTGAAACGTACAACGTGCGAACGCCATCGCCATTGCGACCGTCGCCGCCCCAACCTTTCGCGTGGACGCGGGCGAACAGGTTCGCCATCGCGTAGTACTGATCGTTGGTCCATTTTTCGAGTGGGTGATTGTGACACTTAGCACAACCGATCGACAAACCCATGAACGCTTGGCAAGCACTTTCGGTCATTTCTTCCGGCGATTGATTCAGTGCATAGAAGTTTGTCGCTCCGTTCTGGTCACTCTTGCCCTTCGCCGTCAAAATCTCGCGAACGGTTTCGTCCCAAGGTTGGTTCTTGCGGACCGCCTCGTGTAGCCACTGGTAATACGACTTGACCGCAATCGGCCGTAGCCGTGTGCCATTGATCACTAGCACGTCCGACCACTTGTACGCCCAATAGTCGACGTAGTCTTCGCCAGCCAACAGGCGATCGACCAAACGCGAGCGACGATTGCGAACATCGTCGGCAAAGAACGCTTCCCGCTCGGCATCGGTCGGCAATCGGCCAATCGTGTCGACCGTCGCACGACGCAGGTATGTACTATCGTCACACCGCGGCGACGGTCTCAGGTGCAATGTCTTGAGCTGCGTCAGATTCAGCTCGTCAATGAAGTTCGACCGCGGCGCGTCGTCGTAGACATCGGCAGGGACGTCGTACGGATACGGAACCGTCATTCGGGCCAACGCCACCTTGCTGCCGAACCAGACCAGAACCGCCCCTTCGCCGCTGCCGCGGACCGAAGCCGTTCCGCCACTATCGACGCTGGCGACGGCTTCATCGGTCGCGGTGAACTGAGCCCAACGAGTCACGTCACGCTGGGAGCCATCGTTGTAGTGCCCCATCACGGTGATTGTGGAGGTGTCGCCCGGTGATAACAACGCGTTTTCCGGCGATACAGTGATTCGCGTCAGCCTTGCGTCATCGTCCGCGGGTGCATCCGCACCGTCGGCGATCCAGCGAGCGATCGTCTCGTAGTCTTGCGAACCGGCTTCCAAGCGGATGCCACCTTTGTGTGGCAATGCCCCGGTTGGCTTGGCGAGCACCAACGAACGCCCAGGATCCGAAATCTCAATCCGCCGTCCACGTGATTGACGTGCAATCGCGGCAAAATCAGCTTCGCTATCGTAACCTTTCAGCGACAGACGAAACCCGCCCTTGCCCGCCAGCGCACCATGACAAGCGCCCATGTTGCAACCGTTTTTGGTCAAAATATTTTGCACGTCATTGCGAAAGCTGATCGGTTTTGCGTCCTCGGCGTTCGCAATGCCGCAGCAAGCAGTGCCATTAACAAAAACGTACGAAACAGCAACAAACAGAATGGTGGTGATGCGATGCATGAACATGAAAAGGCTTCGTTATTAAATCAGGCGGGACTGCACGATCGAACAGCAGCTATGCGAATAGTTCTTTAATTTCTCGGACACCGAAATCCACTAACGGGAACGGCCGTCCACCGGGCCCCGGCATCTCAGCGTGCAAGTCCAAGCCCAGACTCTTGAAGATCGTCGCGATGATCTCGCCTGGACTCGTAGGCCGATCCACCGGCACCGCGCCGATCGGATCGCTAGCCCCGATCGCTCGGCCGCCCTGCACTCCGCCGCCCGCAAATGTGCAACTGAAACACTGAGGCCAGTGATCTCGGCCGCCTGCCGGATTAACCTTCGGCGTCCGACCAAACTCTGCCAGTCCGCAAACCATCGTATCGCCAAGCAACCCACGTTGATCCAGATCCTCGATCAGCGCCGAGTACCCTTGGTCGTACATCGGCGCAACGATGTTCTTCATGCCGTCAATGGTCGTGAACGGTTTGCTGCCGTGGATGTCCCAGGTGATTTCGCCAAAGACGGTCAAGAACGTGTTGATCGTCACGAAACGAACACCAGCCTCGACCAATCGCCGCGACAACAAACAGCACTGACCAAATCGGTTCATGCCATAGCGTTCACGCACCGCCGTCGACTCCTTCGTCAAATCGAATGCCTCGCGAGCCTGCGGACTGTTCATCAACCGATACGCGGCTTCGAAGTTCTTGTCCAGCATCTTGGCCGACTCGGTCGCTTCCAATTCGGCCATGCGACTTTCGATCGCCGCTCGCATCCGCCGGCGCCGATCAATGCGAACGTCGCCGAGCGTTTGCGGCGGCAACAGGTCGGGCACTTTGAAGTTGGGTTGGCTGGGGTCCGCCATCAACGCGAACGGATCATAAGCTTTGCCCAAGAAACCGCCCGATTGTCCGTTGGGCAAATTCCCGCCGCCGCGGCCCATCGTTTCAGGCAACACGACATGAGCGGGCAAGTCGCTGCGGCGGCCCTTCATGTACTGCAGCACCGCACCGGCGTGAGGATAGTTGACGCCGCCGGTGAACTGCCGGCCGGTCTGCAGCATCTGCCAACCGGCATCGTGAACCGCCGCCGCAGTGTGATAACACGAACGAACGATCGAGAACTTGTCGGCCACCTCGGCATGACCGGGCAAGATCTCGCTGACTTGAAAATCACCGCGAGTCGAAATTGGCTTGAATGGGCCACGCACTTCCGCCGGCGCTTCGGGCTTCATGTCGAACGTGTCCAACTGACTCGGCGCGCCCAAGTTGAAGATCATGATGCAGGACCGCTTATCCTTGGACGGATCGACGATGCCTCGTTCAGCCGCGGCCAAGAACTCAGGCAGCCCCAATCCGATCGCACCCAACGTGCCGATTTGTAAAAAATCACGGCGTTTGGTGCCGTTACAGGTGTGAGAAGTGCCGCGGGACGTCAAATTGAGCATCGATGGGGACCAGATCGCGATGGAAGAATCATTGCCACTGAAGGACTCTATCGTACACCGTTCCGCTGGTACCCGATTGCAATGATCGCGCACCTTCTTGTACAAATCACGCATGACGACAGAGACAAACCTGCTTCGCGACCGCTTTTTCGCTTCGCTGGCCGATGCCGCCTCGCTGCTGAGGCTATTTGACTTTGTGCCGGACGTTTTCGTGTATGTCAAAAACAAGGACGGTCAGTTCGTCGCCGGCAACCAACCGTGGCTAGAGATGCGTGGTGTTGCGTCGATTGACGAAATCGCGGGTAAAACCGACCTCGAACTGCACCCGCTCTATTGGGCTCGGCAATACCAACAGGAAGACCAGCGGGTGATCCAATCGGGGCAAGAATTGCCCGACCAAGTTTGGCTGGTGCCGTCAGGACAGGGAAAACTGAGCACGTTCATCAGCACAAAAATCCCGCTTCGTGGCGTTTCGGGTGAAGTCATCGGGATCGCGGGAGTCATGTATTCCACGGACAAAGACGACGCTTCGACGGGTGCATCGAACCCGATTGAACGAGCGACCGCAATTATTGCGGATCGCTTCGACGGGCCGTTGACGGTTGCCGAAATCGCGGCGTCGGTCGGATTGTCGGCCAGCCAACTGAATCGCCGTTTCCGAACCCGCTTCCAGATCCCGCCGTCTGAATACCTGCAGCGGGTCCGGATCCACCAAGCCAGCCGTCTGCTGACTGAAACGGACGCACCGATTAGCAGCGTGGCACTGGAAACCGGATTCTTCGATCAAGCTCACCTGACCCGCACATTCCGACGCTGGATGGGCATGACTCCGACCGATTTCCGCAAATCCGTCCGCTAGGTCTCTGAAGCCAGAAACGATGTTTCGGCTATACTGTCCGCTCGCATCTCTTGCCTCCCCTCAACCATCGTGTTCCCTTGAAAAACCACGGTTTCTTTCGAATCACCGCTGCCGCACCGACCACCTCGGTCGCTAATCCGGCCGCCAATGCCGCGGCGTCGATGCGGATGATCGATTCGGTCGATACCGACTTGATCGTCTTGCCGGAACTCGGTTTGACTGGTTACACGTGCGGCGATCTATTCGGGTCCGATGCTCTGCTGGATTCGGCGATGGACGCCTTGGCCGAGATTGCCGCGCACACATCGTTGCACCGGAAAATCGTGATCGTCGGATTGCCAATGGCCGTCGGCCCTTCGCTGATGAACGTCGCCGCCGTGATCGCCAATGGCAGCATCGAAGCGGTGATCCCCAAGACGTACTTGCCAACGTACCGCGAATTTTACGAAGGACGCCACTTTCGCGGCTCAACGTCAGCCGATCCGAAAACGATTGAACTGTTCGGCGACGAAGTCCCGTTCGGCACCGACATTCTGGTCCGGCACGGCGATGTGACGATCGCAGTCGAAATCTGCGAAGACTTTTGGACACCGATCCCACCGAGTTCACACGCTGCGATCGCGGGCGCCAATGTGTTGGTGAACTTGTCGGCAAGCAACGAAACGATTGGCAAAGCTTCCTGGCGTCGTGACTTGGTCCGCAGCCAATCGGGCCGCTGCATTGCTGCCTACGTTTATTCGTCGGCTGGACCAGGCGAGTCGACGTCGGACTTGGTGTTTGGCGGGCATTGCTTGATCGCTGAAAACGGCGGCATGCTGGGCGAATCTCGACGGGTTGGCGATGGAATCGAACCATCGCATGTCGAGCAAACCATCGTGACTCGCGACGTGGACCTCCACCGATTGGCTCACGACCGACGCGTGATCGGATCGTTCGACGACGCAATGACTGTCGTGCACCGCCAGTACCGAACTGTCACGGTCGAGTTTCCTGAAATCGATGAGGACTGGGGACCGCTGCCGCGAAAAAACTTGCTTCGACCTCTCGATGCTCATCCGTTCGTACCTGACCAGAGCGATGAACTGGAAGCTCGCTGCGCCGAGATTTTTGCGATCCAAACCGCGGGCCTGACCAAGCGTCTGTCGCGACTCGGGCCAACCACGAAACTTTCGATTGGAATCTCGGGCGGACTCGACAGCACGCTGGCGTTGCTGGTGGCACTTCGTGCCTGCGACGCGGTTGGCAAGTCACGTGCTGACATCGTCGGCGTCACGATGCCCGGTTTCGGAACGACGCAGCACACTCGTATGAGCGCCGATCAACTGATCGAAACGACCGAAATCTCGCCCGAGTGCATCGACATCCGGCGTTTGAGTCTGGACACGTTCTTGTCGCTCGGACATACGCCGCTGGGGGTTTCGATCAACAACGAAACCACGATCGACGAACTGCAAACGAAGTTAAATGACGTTGACGACGACGCAAAAGACTTAACGTTTGAAAACGTTCAAGCTCGGATTCGCACGATGCTGTTGATGAGCCGCGGATTCGTGCTGGGGACCGGCGATATGAGCGAACAGGCGCTCGGGTGGTCGACTTATAACGCAGACCATATGTCGATGTACAACGTCAACACGTCGGTGCCCAAGACGTTAGTTCAGTTCTTGGTACGGTTTGCTGCTGATCACTACTTCGACGGACCGCTGCGACAAGTCCTGCACCGCATCGCCGACACTCCGATCTCACCCGAACTGTTGCCACCACGCGCCGATGGGACGATTCGTCAGTCGACCGAAGCGACGGTGGGATCGTACGAGTTGCTTGACTTCTTTCTGTATCACTTTGTCCGCAACGGATCCGATCGCGACAAGATTCTGTTCTTGGCAAGCCATGCCAAGTTCGATCAAGCGTATGCACCGGAGCAAATCGAGAGAACGCTCGATGGGTTCATCAAACGATTTTTCTTCAATCAATTCAAACGCAACTGTGTACCCGACGGACCCAAAGTCGGTTCGGTAAGCCTGTCGCCTCGCGGCGACTGGCGGATGCCCAGTGATGCCGATGCGGATGCATTCGGTGAGTGATAACCGTACGAACCATCGCGATGCCAACGAACGACTGATTCGCGTGGCGGTTGAGCGGCAGATGATCACGTCGGAACAAGCGACGGAATTGCTTGATTTAGCCGAACGCAAGTCAGCGCCGGTCGGCCAAGTGGCGATCGAAGCGTCGATGATGTCGCCACCCCAAATCGAAATCGCAGAAGCGTTTGTGGACCCAGACGATCTTGCCCCCGGCTTTCGCCTTGTCGATGTGCTGGGACAGGGTGCGTTGGGCGTCGTCTATCGTGCTCATCAAGGACGACTACAGCGTGACGTCGCGATCAAAGCCATCATGCAAACGCGACTGCAGCAAAGCAATGTGCTGCAGCGTTTTCAAAAAGAGTCGGCCGCGATTGGACGCTTGCAACACCCCAATATCGTTTCGGCGTTTGATTCGGGGACCCACCAGGGGCGAGTCTTTTTGGTCATGGAATTGGTTCGCGGCATTGATTTGCGAATGCGGATCAAGCAAGGTCCGATACCGCTGTCGCACGCGTTGTCGATCGTGCGACAAACGGCATCCGGCTTGGCTCATGCGGCGTCGCACGAAATCATCCACCGCGACATCAAGCCGGCAAACTTGATGCTGACTGAAGTCTCCACAGGTTTTGACTTGCCGGTTGGAGTCCCGCTGGTGAAGATTGCCGACTTCGGCTTGGCCAGGCTCAACGACATTGGCTCTTCCGAAGACGCCGATCAATTGACCATGACCGGCACGACGCTTGGGACACCCATGTACTGTGCGCCCGAACAACTGACTGGCGATCCGGTTGATCACCGAGCCGACATCTATGCGCTCGGTGCAACGCTGTTTTCCGTTTTGTCGGGGGAAACACCATTCGAAGGCGGGACGACTCACAAACTGATCGCCGCCAAAATCATCGGCCAACCGCCACGCTACGATCGACTGCCCGAAAACCTACCGTCCGGCATGCATCAGTTGATTGCCGACATGATGCACCACGATCCCAACCAGCGGATCGGCGACTATACCGATTTGATTCGGCGGATCGACGAACAAATGGCCGGGCCAGACCTGGAAGACACGTTACTGATCGGCAGTTCGCGGCCGCCAAAACCAAAGCCTTCCCGGCGTGTTTGGCCGATCATTGCGGTTACAGGTGGACTCGTCGCGGCGGTGATTGCGGTGACGATGGCAGTGATCACAGGCAACCCGTTTCGAGAGACTCCGTTGACTCCGCCTGCTTCGCTGGAAACCGTGTGGTCCGAACCCCTTTTCGACGGCCAAAGCCTTGCCAGCTGGACAAATCATCAATCCGTTTGGAAGGTGACCGAGGACACCGAAGGATCAAGAGTGTTGGCGGGGAAGGGTAAGATATCGCGACGACTGGTACCGCTGCCACCCGATGTTGCGGCAACCGCGATAGCGTTGGGCCTGCGTGTGCGAGTGAACTTATTGACTGCCAAAGCAGCCGAGGTACAGTTTGCATTTGACGGTGATGATGTCACCACCGAGCCCCGCTGGGTCGTACGGCTAGATCCAGATCGCGCGATGCTTGGACATCGATCCGCAGTTGACGACAAACTTGACGTGTCCGGGTCGCTGCCCATCGAAACCGGCATATCGCCCGATGGGCCGAACTGGATCGAAGTCCAACTGCAGCAATATTCCGATCGCTGGTACGTACTTGTCGAAGGCAAACCGCTCGGCAGTTTCCTCAGCAACGCGTCGCTGGCGACAAACCAAATCCAGCTCGTCGCGATCGACGGTGAAGCGCATTTTTCAGACATCAGCACATTCGGACTGGAAGTCGATCGCACGTCAGAACCAGGCAGGTGATCCGCAGACGGATCGTCAGAACGAGACTGCGGAGACGAACTTGGCTTGATGTAGACAAATAACTCAATTCATTTTTTAGTTTGCGTCCATTTGAGTGTGTTAGAATGGAGGCTCGCGTAAATTCTTACCTTTATCAAACCAAGAAATGCTTGATCGCCGAATTTTCACCACGTTTTGCGCGATCGCCTTTGGGTCGATTTGCCATGCTTCGAATGTCGATTTTGGACGAGAAATCCGACCGCTGCTCAATGAACATTGCGTGGCTTGTCACGGCGGCGTGAAGAAAGCGGCGGATATCTCGTTCATTCATCGTGATGAGGCCCTATCAGTGATCGAACCGGGTGAACCCGAGTTCTCGCTTTTGATCGAGCGAATCATCACGACAGATCCTGATTCGATCATGCCACCGCCCGAGCACGGTCATCCGTTGACGAGCGAACAAATCAAGTTGTTCGAACGCTGGATCGCCGAGGGTGCGAATTGGCAACAACCTTGGTCGTATGAAAAACCGATCGCACCCGCGACGCCGGCCGTCGAAAAGGCTGACTGGTGCGACAGCCCGATCGACAACTTTGTTCTGCAGCGTCTGGAACAACTGTCGATCGCACCCGCGCCGGACGCATCGCCCGCCGAGTGGTTGCGACGCGCGACGTTAGACTTGACGGGGATTCCGCCTACACCGGCCCAGCATGAAGCTTTCTTGGCAAGTGTTTCATCCGATAGCAAAGCTGCCTATGCCGAGAAAGTGGACGAGCTGCTGAAGTCGCCAGGTTTCGGACACCGCTGGGCATCGGTTTGGCTAGACCAAATCCGATACGCCGATTCACGTGGGCTAGGTTTGGACGGTCGACGCGAGATCTGGAAGTACCGTGACTGGGTGATCAAGTCACTCAACAACGACATGCCGTTTGACGAATTCACGATCAAACAGATCGCTGGCGACCTGCTGCTCAACCCGACTATCGACGATCGCTTGGCAACCGCCGCAACTCGGCTGACTCAGACCAACGAAGAAGGTGGCACCGACGACGAAGAATTCCGGATCGCCGCGGTGCTGGATCGTGTCAGCACGGTTTGGCAAACTTGGCAAGGGATCACGTTCGGCTGCGTCCAATGCCACAGCCACCCGTATGACCCAATCAATCACGACGAGTTCTACAAGTTCGCTGCGTTTTTTAACAACTCGGTCGATTGCGATTTGAACGAAGAGTACCCACTGCTGAGCGTGCCGCTCGACGACAAGGATCTGGCCCGAGCCGGCGAACTGGACAATCAAATTGCCAAATTGAAGGAATCGATCTGGCAAAGCGAACATGCAATTGTCAGCGGCGACGAATCCGACTGGTGGCCACTCGATAAGTTCACTTCGGCAGCGAATCTCCAAACGCAAGTGAAAACAGAAGTACGCGATGGTCATACCGAATTCGCGACGCTCGACACGCTGTCGGCTGGCACCGTAATCACGATCGATGCAACCTTAGGCGATCAACACCAATCGATGTCAGCGATCCGCACAACTTTCCTGCCACGCAATCCCGAAACGGCTAAAGCGGATTCTGAATGGGGGTTCATGGTGTCGCACTTTGAAGCGACGTTGATCGCAGCCGATGGGACGCGATCGGCGATTGAATTGGCCCGAGTGATCGGCGATGAACCGCACCCGCTGAAAGATCCCGAACAAAGTCTGAACGCGAAAAACAACGACGGCTTCTCGGCCTACAGTCGCATTCATCACGCTCGCGCGGCAACTTTTGTTTTCAAAACGCCTGTTGAGTTGCCTGCCGGTTCACACTTGGAATTGAAATGGTCTAACAAAGCACAGATGCTTGGCGCGTTTCCGCTGGTGACTCGTCGCGGATACTTCGACGCATCCGGCAATCCGGACCTGATCGAACAACTTGCCAATGACGAACTGGCTTCGCTTCGCAAAGACCTAAAACGCCTCGCCGACGAACGAAGAACAATCAAATCCAGTCGCACTCCCGTGATGGCAGAGCGGCCCGAAAACCTCAAACGACCGACTCACGTGTTCATTCGTGGGCTGTTCCTGACCAAAGGCGAAGAAGTCACGCCAGAGATCCCGGTGGCGTTTGGCCAGCTACCTGCGGACGCGACAAAAGATCGATTGGCGCTGGCGAAGTGGTTGGTGTCGCCTGAAAACCCCCTGACATCGCGTGTCGCCGTCAACCGAGTTTGGGCACGGATGTTTGGGATCGGATTGGTCGCGACCGAAGAAGACTTTGGCACCAGCGGCGAAGCCCCGTCACATCCCCAGTTGCTGGACTACTTGGCGACCGAGTTTTCGACTCACCAAGGATTCAGCATGAAGAAGCTGATTCGCTCGATCGTGTTGTCTCACACCTACCGACAAACCGCAGCGATTCGTCCAGAAATTCAAGCTGACGATCCTGACAACCGTTTGATGGCCCGCGGACCGCGATTCCGAATGCCGGCTGAAATGGTTCGCGACCAAGCGTTGGCTGCTTCGGGATTGTTGACCGACAGCTTTGGTGGCAAACCTGTTTTCCCGCCCATCCCCGACGGCGTTTGGAAACCGTTTTCGGGTGACAAATGGGACACTGCTGGTCCCGACGACCCGAATCGGTATCGCCGCAGCATTTACACCTACACCAAACGCAGCATTCCGTATCCGATGATGTCGACCTTCGACGCGCCGTCACGTGAATTCTGCAACCCGCGCCGCTTGCGATCCAATACTCCTCTGCAAGCGTTGATCACGCTCAACGACGTGACGTTTGTGGAGTGCACCGAAGCACTTGCCAAACAAATGGAAGCCCACGGCAAAACGATCGATGAAAAACTGAGCTACGGATTTTTGGCGATGACAAGCCGCGAACCGGACACTTCGGAACTCGCGTCGCTCGAAAAACTATTCCTGCAATCGATGAAAGAAGAATCCAGCCCAGCCGAAGCGATGACTGATGTGGCTTCGGTTTTGATGAACCTTGACGAGATCATGAGCAAGTAATGAAACGACGAGAAACGATCGACCAGCAGTATCTGCGTCAAACGCTCGAAGAACGAACGCGTCGCCATTTCTTGCGTGACTCGGCGACCGGTCTTGGCGCGTTATGGATGGCCACCCAGTCGTCCAACACTAACGCCGCTTTTTTGCCAAACCACCAACCCGATAACCCGCTTAGCCCCGTCGCGCCTCCGTTGCCGGCAAAGGTCAAGCGAGTGATCTACTTGCACATGGTTGGCGCACCGAGCCAGTTGGAACTGTTCGACTATAAGCCGGACCTGAAAGAGCTGGACGGCCAAGATTGCCCGCAATCGTTCTTGGAAGGCAAGCGTTTCGCGTTCATCAATGGAACCCCCAAAATGCTGGGGCCTCAGTTTCCGTTCAAGCAATACGGCGAATCGGGTGCTTGGTTTTCCGACCGCATGCCGCACTTGGCCCAGCATGCCGACGACCTGTGCTTCATCAAAACGATGCAGACCGACCAGTTCAACCACGGTCCCGCTCAACTGATGGTTCACACCGGAACGGCACAAATGGGTTCGCCCTCGATCGGATCATGGGTGACCTGGGGGCTCGGTTCCGAGAACGCCGACTTACCCGGATTCATCGTCTTGCTTTCCGGTGGCCGGTTGCCTCGCGTCGGGAAAGCATTGTGGGGATCAGGTTTCTTGCCGTCAGTTTACCAAGGTGTTCAGTGCCGATCGCAGGGTGATCCGGTGCTGAACGTGTCCAATCCATCCGGTGTTAGCCGAGCCGATCGTCGCCGTGTGCTGGACACGCTGGACGAGCTGAACCGGCATGCTCATGAAACATTCGGTGACCCTGAAACGCTAACACGCATTGCCCAGTACGAGATGGCTTTCCGGATGCAGACGGCTGCGCCGGAGGTGATGGATCTAAACAAAGAGTCCGCAGAAACACTGGAAGCCTACGGCGCTGACCCGAACAAAGAATCGTTTGCCAACAATTGCTTGCTGGCACGGCGGTTAGTCGAAAATGGAGTCCGGTTTGTGCAACTGTACGACTGGGGCTGGGACACGCACGGGTCGAACAAGAGTGAAGCTCTTGAATTCGGCTTGGTCGATAAATGCACCCAAACGGATAAGCCGATTGCCGCGCTGCTGGCGGACTTGAAAGCCCGCGGGCTGATGGAAGACACGCTGGTGATCTGGGGTGGCGAATTTGGCCGGACACCGATGCGTGAAAACCGCGGCGGTAAGGAAATGGCGTTCATGGGTCGCGATCACAGCCCCGATGCGTTCACAATCTGGATGGCCGGTGCAGGCGTCAAAGCGGGCTACACCCACGGCATCACCGATGACGTCGGATACACGGCGGCCGTCGATCCGGTGCAGGTGCGTGACATGCACGCAACGCTTCTACACTTGATGGGATTCGACGCTCCGAAATTCAGCTACCCGTTCAAAGGACTGAATCAGAAACTAACGGGCGTGAAAGAATCACGCGTAGTGAAAGAAATCTTGACTTAGGTACCTATTCAGACAATGGGCCTCAGACAACTGGTCCGGCGTTCTTGATCGCGTCGCTTGCGCCGGATTCAAACGTTTTGAAATTCTGCTGGAACAAGCCAGCGAGTTTCTTGACACTGGCGTCATAGGCAGCCTTGTCTGCCCAAGCGTCGCGAGGCGATAGGATTTCGGAAGGAACGCCGTCGCACGTTATTGGCACTTTCAGTCCAAAGACCGCATCGGTTTGCGTTTCGGCTTCACCCAGCGAACCGCTGTGGATCGCGTCGATGATGGCCCGCGTGTGCTTCAAACTCATTCGTTTGCCGACACCGTATGGGCCGCCCGCCCAACCCGTGTTGACCAACCACGCCTTCGCGCCGTGCTTTTGAATCTGTTCGGCCAACAGTTCGGCATACTTAGCCGGGTGCCAAACGAGGAACGCGGCACCAAAGCAGGCACTGAACGTCGCAGTCGGTTCGTTCACATTCATCTCTGTCCCCGCGGTCTTCGCCGTGTAACCGCTGATGAAGTGGTACATCGCTTGTTCGGTCGTCAACTGCGACACAGGCGGCAGAACACCGAACGCGTCACAGGTCAAGAAAATGATGTTCTTAGGGTGCGGCCCGACGCAAGGGATCTTGGCGTTCTCGATAAAGTCGATCGGGTAAGCCACGCGAGTGTTTTCGGTGATCGACGCGTCGTCGTAATTGACCTCGTGAGTCGTCTCGTCGAAAACAACGTTTTCCAGCACCGCGCCATAACGAATCGCGTCGAAAATCTCTGGCTCGTTCTCCTGCGACAAGTGAATGACTTTTGCGTAACAGCCGCCTTCGATATTGAAAACGCCTTTGTCTGACCAGCAATGCTCGTCGTCGCCAATCAGTTGCCGATGCGGATCGGTCGACAAAGTGGTTTTGCCGGTCCCGGACAGCCCAAAGAACAAAGTCAGATCATCCTCAGACGCTTGATTGGCGCTGCAGTGCATACTGAGCACGCCCCGCTTTGGCATCAAGTAGTTCATCACCGTGAAGACGCCCTTCTTCATTTCGCCGGCGTACTGAGTCCCCAGGATCACCAGTTCGCCCGTTTCGATCGACAAGTCAATGCTCGTCTTGCTGGTCATTTGGGCGGTATGCGGATTGGCGGGGAATGCACCCGCGTTGAAAATAACAATGTTGGGATCGCCAAAACTTGCAAGCTGTTCTGCGGTTGGCCGAATCAACATGTTGTGCATGAACAAGGCGTGATAGGCACTCTCGGCAATCACTCGAACCTTGATGCGGTGATCGGGATCCCAACCCGCGAAACCGTCGAACACATAGATCGCGTCGCGTGTGTTGAGATAGTCGATTGCCCGTTGACGGTTGATCGTGAACGACCGGTCGGCCAACCGGATGTTGACGTCTCCCCACCAAATGTCGTCCGTCGAATCTGGGTGATCGACGATCCGTTTGTCTTTCGGGCTGCGTCCAGTCTTGTCGCCGCTGCGTGTGGCAAGCGCGCCAGACGCTGCGATGACCGCGTGATTTCCAGCGATGGCGAACTCATACAATCGCGCCGGGGTCGCGTTGTGAATGATGTTGGAAACGTTAAGACCGTAGCCAGACAAATCAATCGGATTGACGCTCATGGAACACTGCTAAATCGAGTCGGCGAAATGAAATCTTTCGCCAGCAAGTTTAGCGCCGAGAGCGTCGTGTGGCGACCCGGCGTCGCTTACAAAGAACCGTCGCGGCAAAAACCGAAAGCACCGCCATCGTGGTTGGCTCAGGAACCGCCACGACTGCTGTTGCAAAGGCCGCGAACAATCGCGGCGGCGGCGATGGCCCGGACGTGCTAGCGTCGAACGCGAACTGAGTCGAAAAACTTGTGTTGGTAAAGAACACTTGGTTATCAATCCCGGAAACCATCAAGTTTCCGCTCGCATCGATGTCGATGTCATACAGACCGGTCGCGTCGATGATGTTTGCGGTCGAAACGATGTTACCGGCCGCATCAAGTTTCAGAATTTCGTCGTTGCCATGAACGGCAAAGTAGTTGCCCAACCCATCCGCCACCAATCCATTCAGACTGAGCCCGGAGGTCGCGGTCGGCAAATTGATTTGATCCAATCGCAACAACGTGTTGGGATCGTAAACGTTTAGCACTGTCGGCGAAGATGTCGCGGACGTGCTTTCGGTTCCCAACGCATAGAGCCGACCGTCGAAACCGAAGTTCAAGTCGTTGGCAATGAAGTCGGTGGCAAATCGCGTCGATGTGAATCCACTTGCCGCATCAAACCGTAAAATACCTTGCTCATTGCGAGCCCCCACGGGCTGGTCGGCAACGAACACCTGGGCGCCGATTGCCGCGACCGTGCCCCGGTTGAGGACGTTGCCGATCGCAAAACCGGTACCCGGCCCGGACCGATCCGTTTGGACGCCGGTCGCTTGGTCAATCGTTGACAGAGACGGGTTGAAGGTGCCGTTGAACACGTGAATGTTGCCCAGCGTGTCCACTGCGATGTCGCGCGGCACCTCGGTGCTGCCTGCACCGGCGTCATCAGCGACCGTAAACGCTTGAATAAAAAGTCCAGCGCTCGTGAACTCGCGAAGCGTATTTGTGTTGACGTCCATGACCAACACATTGCCCGGCGTCACGATAGCGGCGCCAAGCTGTGCTGGAGCAACGCTAAGCAGAAACGCAAACGACAACGCGCCAGCGATGCAAAATTGACGGGACATCTTTCAGACTCGGCACATCAAGGATCGGAAACACAAAGCTCTCCCGTAGTCAGGAAAAGCTAGCGGTCCAGTATAGTCCCTAAGACGTGACCAGTGGCGTTATTGCGAAACCGTTCCGGTGACCACGCACGAAGTAGCTCGTTTCCCGGGCAAGTTTGTGACAATTCGGATTTCTTGCGAAATCGGCGTGTCCGTACCGTCGCCGGTGTAGACCAGCTTGACCATGTGCAGCTTTTTCGAACCGACCGGGACAACGAACTTGAATCGTTCATCGCTGCATTCAACATCGGAAATCTCAAACGGCTCTTCGCCACGGACTATCAGCTTCTTCTCGACCGATCCGTTGGGCTGGGTCGTCCCCAAACTGACCGCTTCGGGCGAAACGTTGACCGGCGGACGAACTCGACCCGAAATCGACATTTCGGTCGTCGGAAAACTGCGGTCATTGCTGATCAGCGTCAAGCGTTCACGAATTTCGCCGTCGCTCATCTCACCGTTCATTCGAACCGACATGCGGTAACGAACTTGGTTTGATGTTCGTTCTGCGGGATCCAAACGGACTCGTAAATCAGAACAATGGCTGCGAACGTCGATGATTTCCCAGCTGGGGTTTCCGTTGTGCGTGATCATGACTTCGCGTTCACGTTCTTCGCCGGCCGGAACGTCACCGAAAGCGACTTCCGGCGGATCAAACGTGATGTCAGTGCGAATGAATCCGCTGACGTTCAATTGGACTTCGGCGTACTTGGGACGATCAAACACGACGGTGATCGTCGCGGCCTTTTGACCGATGAAGCTGCTGGTGTTGAAGGTCGCGACAACCGCCGCCGTTTCGTGAGTCTGCAGGGTATCCGCGGTCAACGTTGGCGTGGTGCATCCGCAACTGGTGCGAACCGCCGCCACGTGGACTTCTTCATTGTAGATATTGGTGAAATCAAAGTGGTATTCGCACTTGGTTCCTCGTCCGACCGTGCGGAACTCATGCTTCTTTTCTTTGAACATCTTGTCGGCGTAGTTGTCCGCTGACGCTGTTGTTGGACTTAATGTCTGGCAAACAGCCGCTACCAACGCAACAACCAAGAATTTCGACCATTCGCGACGTTCAAAACGCACCATCATTCCATACCGGTGAGAGGGGGAAGGGATAATCTAAAGCCACTGGATTCCGCCATCCGCGCAGGTTAACACGAACCGCAAATTTCACCCAGGTGGATCAGAGCTTCCGGTAGTTACCGTTTCGGCAACTTCGAGGAAATTTTCCAGTAATTCCGATAATCGCTCCATCGGAAGCCCCACGACGTTGCTGACGCTGCCGTCGCCGATCACCTGCAACCAGTCATTTCCATCCTGGTATCCGAACGCTCCCGCTTTGCCTTCCCAAAGCATCGAGTCCAGATAATCTTCCAACATCTGCTCGGTCAGCTTCTGCATTTTCAACTCAGTCCGGACCACGTCGACGACACACATTTCGTGTTTCACAGACCAAACGCAAACGCCGGTGTAAACGTCGTGCTTGCGACCGCTCAGCAAACGCAACGTGGTTTCAGCATGATCTTGATCGTGCGGTTTACCCAAAATTTGCCCCAGACACGACGCCACCGTATCGGCTGCGATGATCAGCCCCGTGTCAACTTTGGTGGCGATGTCGGCCGCTTTGCGATACGCATAGCGAGCAACCATTTCCGGTGCCGTTTCGCGGCTGCACATCCCACACTCGGCTTCGTCCGAAGCGACCTGGACCGAATAGTCGTATCCAGCCGCAGTCAGCAACTGAGCACGGCGCGGCGAACCGCTGGCCAAAATCAACGGCTCGTCGGTTGGCAATTCCGCACGTGGCAGGTTCCGCATCAACGGCAAGTCTTCGGTGGGTTTCATCGCAGCGATTGTTTTGAAAATGGGAGACTTGAAATCAGAGACGCTCGTTACGCCGGTGGCGCGGGATCATCATCGGATTGCGGTGGCGGGTCCGACGGTGGTGCATCGGATGACGGCGGGCTGTCGTTTCCCGTATCCGCAGGCGGCGGAAGCTCGGGTGGTGGATTCGCGCCGGCTTGCTGACGTTGCTCTAACTGTTTGACGGCACCGCGCAGCGATTCAAGCAATCGTGGTACTTGGCCGGCCGCGACAAACACGCGCGCACTGACCGCCGACTGTGGAAAGAAGCTGGTCAGAAAGTCCAAACCAAACTCACTCGCGCCGTGACCGATCATCACGCCGTTGGCGTACACGCCGCTGAGCACTTCGTCGGGCAACTTCAGGTCGTCGTAGATTTCCTGCGGCGACGGCCTGCGCTGGTTTGGGTTAGGCGGCTGGACCGGTGGTGCTTGTGGATTGCCGAAGCGACCCTTGTACAGTTCCAAGTTCGTATTGAGCGCGTCAATGAACTGAGGCATCACCGGATGCGGAATCACGACTCGCTTGGCCACTTTGTGCGGACGTCCGATCGTCTGCAAAAAGTCAACGATATATTCATTCGGCCCCGTCATCACGATCGCGCCGGTGCTGAAGCAACCGTCGGCGACGTTTTCGGGAACGCGAGCACGTACAGCAGGATTATTGTCGCTCGATTGCGGTGGCTCGGGCGATGGTGGATTGGAGTCCGAAGTCATGCGGCGATACGTGCTGGATCAGAGAGTTGAAGTGGCCCGAACAAAAGCGGTCCCTCATTCTAAACGGCTCGTCGAGCTTGCCACACCCCAGCTTGCCACATACCAACCCAGCGATCCTAGCGGCGAAGCTATCGCTATCTCAACTTTCCAGTTCTTCTCGCACTCGCTGCGGCGTCGCCGTTCGCCGCGGCATCACCAATTCGGGCGATGCCAACAGAGTCGCAAAGAACGCCAGCGTGGCCACCACGACGACAACGTTGATCGTCCAAACCGAATTGCGGCCCGTCACGATTTCTCCCAGCGTCCAGGCCCAGTTCGTGATCTGCCAACCGGAATAGGAATACGAACGATAATCGTTCAAATGCAATCCGATTGAATAAGGAACGATCGCCGCCAACATCGCAACGGCGACCAGTGCCGCGATGCCAATTTCTGCTCTCGGATTGTTTCGAATCCGAATGATTGCCACCAGCCATCGAACAACCACAAGAAAACCGACCAAGTAGGCGGAATAGCCGACGCAAAGTTGCTTCAACATGCCGGTCACGATCGTCGTTCGTCCGCCCGCAAACTGGCCAGCCAAATCAATGCCGATCACAACCGCCGCAGTGATCACAACAATGTTCACGACGGAAAATACTAGCCCGCTGGCCGGTCCCGGCGTCAACCAAGTCAACGTCGCTCGCGCAAGTAGGCTGCTTGGCAATTCGCGTCGGACTCGCGGCGTCATCGTTGACGATTCGCCCGTGAACATGCTGCTGCACAACGTCCACAACCCGGCCAATCCCGTCGCCGCCATCGACGAAATCGCAATTCCTGCATCGTCGTCCAGCATTTTGATCGCCAACATGCAAAGCCCCAGCACAACCGCCGATACGATCATCAACGACACTCGCAGGTGCGTCGACCGGTTCTCGCTTTCGGGCGTCAATTGAGCTGCCGTCGCAGTCAGGAACAAATGTCCCAGTGCCAGGCTTAGCGAGATCGTCGCAATCACAGCCAACAACACCTGCTCTCCCGTCAACGGATTGCCTTCCAAAATCATCCCGATCACCAGAAAACCAATGGTCCATTCGGCCATCAACAACATGCCCATCACCGCCAACAGAGTCGTGATCCGGCCAGTACGAGTGCGGGCAACCGGCGCAAAGAACAAAGCGACAATCGTCAACTCGATCGCCGACACCAACAGGATCCCCATCATCAACAAAGTCGTCGGCAGGTCGACACCGCGAAGTGTGTAGGCATACGCAACACACGGAAACAACGCCACAAAATAAAGCAGCATCTGCAACATCGCGCTAGCCAACTTACCCAGCACAATTTGCCAGGGACTCAGCACCGTAATCGACAACAGCTCGAGCGTCCCGTCATCGATTTCGCCTTCAAGCGACCGGTACGCCGCCAACGGGACGACGATCAGCATTGGCAGCGCAAGAACCAAGTAGTAGCCAATCAGCATCCGTGGCGCTGACGGCGACGTGTAAATCTGTGGCATCATCGACAGGCTGCCGATGATCGTCCAAGCCAGCGCGGCAACCAACAATACCGAGAACGTGATCACGAACTGGCGACTCTTCAGCGCCTGACGAGTCTCTTTGACCAAAATTGGATTCAGAGCATCGCCAATCCGTTCGCACCACGCGTCGAGCCGGTCCAATCGGCTGGCTTGCGGCGATTCGGGAATCACATCAACGGTGGGATCGGTCGTGATCGATGTCATGGCGAACAGGATAAGAAAAGGTGCATGGATTTCGACTGACCGTATCGTACAACGCCGGGCGGCGGCACGTGGGAATCGTCCGAAAATCGCAGCAGACCCTGTGTTCGCAATCGCTGCGCGGGCGTTAAACGAAACCGGGGGCGCGGGTATAGTGATGGACAGAGTTGCGGATTTTCCTGGCTAGAAACGGACGATGAGGACGGTGGGTATGGACGCGATTTTCAAGAATCTGACCGAGGCACAGCGCGAGGCAGTCGCTCACGTCGACGGTCCCATGCTGATTTTGGCGGGACCCGGATCCGGAAAGACTCGCGTTGTCACCCACCGGATCGCCAACATGATCCAACAAGGTGTCCAGCCGTGGCAGATCGCGGCGCTGACATTTACGAACAAAGCCGCCGACGAAATGCGGTTGCGAGTCAATGCGTTGGCACCGAACCAACCCGTTTGGATGGGCACGTTCCACCGCTTTTGTGCCCAACAACTGCGCCGCTACGCGACGATGGTCGGGCTGCAAGAAAATTACTCGATCTACGACACGTCCGATTCAAAACAAGCGATGAAACGGGCGGTCTTAGCCGCCGGTGTCTCGACCACTCACGCATCGCCCGATCAGATCGCTTCAGCAATCAGCGATGCCAAAAACCGTTTGATGACGCCTGAAATGATGCTGGGCCAGACACTGCGTCCGCTCGACACATTGGCGGCCAAGGTTTACCCGATCTATCAACAGCAATTGTTGACGGCCAACGCCGTCGACTTCGACGATCTGCTGCTGCACGTCGCCAACTTGTTGCGTGAGAACCCGGAACTGCGCAGCGAGATGGACCGAAAGTTCAAATACATCTTGGTTGACGAGTATCAGGACACCAATTTGGCTCAGTACGCGATCGTTCGCGCCCTTTCGATTGATCAACCCAACCTCGCCGTCACCGGGGATCCCGACCAATCGATTTATGGCTGGCGAGGCGCCGACCTGAACAACATCCTGGATTTCGAAAAAGATTATCCGTCGGTAAAAACGGTTCGGCTAGAAAAAAACTATCGCAGCACGCCAAACATTCTGCGCGCCGCCGATCAATTGATTCGGCACAACCGACGTCGCAAAGCGAAAGACCTGTTCACCGATCATCCCGAAGGTGACGCGGTGATTTTGAGGATGTTCGAGGACGGCTATCAGGAAGCCGATGGCATTGCGGATGAGATCATTCGCGCGATCACCGACGAAGGAATGAAGCCGTCCGACTTTGCGATTTTCTGTCGCATGAACGCACTGACACGTTCGCTCGAACACGCGCTGCGTAGCCGTTCGCTGCCGTACCAAATCATCAACGGCGTCGAGTTTTATCAGCGACGTGAAATCAAAGACTTGCTGGCTTACCTGCACCTGATCAACAACCCCAGCCACGATGTGGCGCTGATGCGGGTGATCAACACGCCGACGCGAGGCATCGGAAATCGCACGGTGGAACGAATCCGCGATTTTGCGGATTACAACGCGATTCCCATGCTAGAGGCGGCTCGGCGAGCCAACGAAATCGAGGGCTTGGCGAAGCGTGCGATCACGATGATCGGCAAGTTCATCAAGATTTACGACCGATTGGCGATCAAGGCAAACTCGTCACTGGAAGACATGATCCGCTATCTAGTTACGGAAACGGAATACGAAGCGTATTTGGAAAAGACAGCCGTCGAACAACAAGACGCCAACCCGATGTCGAACGTCGACGAACTGATCACAGCGGCTGTAGAATTCGACCGCCAACACCCCGACGACGGATCGCTAGAAGCGTTCTTGGAACAAGTCGCCTTGGTCTCCGACACGGACTCGATCGACGGCGAAACCGACCGGGTCACGATCATGACGTTGCACGCTTCGAAGGGACTGGAGTATCCGCGAGTGTTCATCATCGCGGTCGAAGATGACCTGCTGCCGCACAAGCGATCCAAGGAAACCGACGCTCAGTTCGAAGAGGAACGGCGTCTGTTGTTCGTCGGCATCACGCGAGCGAAGGAGTGGCTGCAGATGAGTTGTTGCAAGCGGCGCGCGATTCGCGGCGATACTCGGCCCGTCATCCCCAGTCCGTTCCTGAACGAGTTGCCGCTTGATGAAATGAAGCGGATCGAAAGCACCGGAAATCGCGATTGGTTTGACGAGGAAGAAGACAGCTACGACCAGTCCTATCCCGATTCGTGGGACTTGCCCGACGAAGGAGAACCGACCAGTGACACCATCGCGGAATCAGCACCGATCGTTGCACCGGCGGGTTTCGAGATCGACGAAATTTCGCAGTTGCCTCAAGAAGAACTGGCCGCAGCGGTGAAGCCCAAAAAGAAAAACAACGTGATCGTAGCCGGATTAAAAACGGGCGCGGATCTGTTGGCTGGCGGCGCACCGCCATTGATGAGTTACCGCGAGGGGACTCAGGTCCGCCACGCCGAACATGGCGAAGGCACGATCATCGAAGTCACCGGCCGCGGCCCCAAGCGAACGGCCAAAGTTCAGTTCGACCACGGCGAACATAGCTTCCGTTTGGCGTACGCAAAACTGGAAGTTCTGTAGGGACACAAAAAAACCGGCCGACAGCCTTTTTCAGACTGCCGACCGGCTTTATGGTTGCTTCGACCTTTCGGCGGCAAAATGGAGCCGCTGGGAGAAACGCGAAGATCTCGACGTGCTTCTGCACAAGTCTTTAAGTGATCTAGGCGAACCCTAAAAATGATCCCTCTGCCGAAAACTACTGGGCCGAAGCAGGCGCTGGCTTTGTTCAAAGCCAACGCCTTTATTTTAGACTCACGTAAGCGGTCAGCAAAGGCATCGACAGAACTTTCGCGTCAGATGAAGTCCGATTGAGAAAGTTTTGTACTTTTTTGATGCCGACTCTCTGCCTGGACTTCCACGTCTTCGAGATCGTTCGGAAACAAGCCCCGCACATCGCACTCTCGCTCTGGGAGAGTCGGACGCTATAGCGGCCGGAGAGGGTCTCGCAAAAGCCGCTGCCGCTGCCAAGTCCGCCCCTCCCGCAAGCGGAAGGGTAAATTTGGCGCGACGAAAGTCGAAGGTATTTCCGAAAAAGTCCTTAAGGCCTTACTCGTCTTCAGGCTTGATTTCTTCGAAACCCATTTCCTTGTCCATCGACTCGTAGTAACCGCGACGGATGTCGGTAATGTCGCTGGCGACCATTCGCGCCATCATACGATTGACGGGCTGTTTGAATTGGGCACGCAGTTCGTCGGTCGACGGTTCAAATTTTGTCGGTTCGACGACGTAGACGACTCGTTCGGGTTGGTTGACCGCAGTCGCAACTTTCCCTTCGTCCGTCGTGAACACCGCACTCATGAATTTGTCCCCAACCGAGTCCAGTTCGGGAACGTTACCAATCGTCGCACCTTGGAATCCGAACGAGTCCATCCAAGTGAACGGGCCGAGGTCTTGGCGGAAGTTATCCTTCTTGTCGTCGGGAACCAAGTCGGCAAGCGGCGCGCCGGCTTCCGCCTTCTTGGCTAGTTCAGCAGCCGCAGCTTTGGCCAACTTTCGGGCCTCTTCCATCCGAATTGCCATCACCACTTCGTCACGAACTTCGTCGAGCGATGGCGTGTAGGCTTCGGTTTCTTCGACTTTCCAAGTCACATAAATTTTACCCGATTGGTCGTCGGCGGTACGAACGGGCGAGAACAACGGCTGCTTGGCCAATTGTGTTTGGCCGTTGTCAAAGCCGAACATCATGACGGCGAAGCTTGGGCCACGGCGACCGAACTGGGTGCCGACTTCGAATGAGTTCGAGATCGGCTCGTCGCTGATGGTGAGTTCGTCGTGAGGTCCAATCGATTCGAGTTTCAGTCCCAACTCACCAGCAAGCTTGGCTAGGTCTGGACGAACTGGTGGCTCGGCTTCCTTGCCAGAAGCAAGGTAGCTTTGGTAGATGCCTTGGCGGCTGAAGTAGGTTCGCATAGCCGAGGTTGCGGCCGTGACCGCTTTGTCCATTCGCTCGCGAGCCTTCGGCGCGGCCAAGTCGTTGGCGATATCGTCGCGAACGTCTTCAAACGTTTGAACCTTCGGTTCTTCCTTTTTAGGTTCTTCCTCTTCCTTGGGCTCGTCTTTTTTAGGTTCTTCTTTTTTAGGCTCGGGCTTCTTTTCTTCGGCTGGCTCTTCCTCCGCAGCTTCCGGCTTGGCTTCCTTCGCCTCAGCCTTTTCTTCTGCTGGCTCTTCGTCTGCCTTCATCTCTTCTTTTTCATCAGCCGTCTTGTCGGCTTCCGCATCCGCAGCAGCTTCGCCTTTTCCTTCAGCTTCGTCGTCTTGGAAAGCGACCAAGCGAACGGCGCTGGTTCGAGTGACGCTGGACGATTTCTTATCGTCGGCTGCTTCGGCCGCATCTTCGACGGACTCTTCAACCGCTTCCTTTACTTCTTCTTTCGCGTCGTCAGCCTTTGCATCCGCCTTCTTCTCTGCCTTGACTTCTGCTGCTGGCTCTTCCTTCTTTTCTTCTTCCTTGGCTTCTTCTACCACCGCGTCTTCCACCATCGCTTCTTCTTCAGCGACTTCTTCTTCGGTTGCTACTTCGGCTTCCGCTTCTTCAACAGTGGCTTTTTCTTCAACAGCCGCTTCTTCGGGCAACTGGAAGTCGCCGCCCTTCAAACGGCGCTCGTATTCAGCGCGGATGGCTGCTTCGTCTAGCTTGGCGACTTCTTCGTCCAAGTAGGTTTGATAGTTACCGACCAAGTATTCGAACTTGGCGTTGTATCGTTTGTGGAAACCGGGTTCAGCCGACTGATCGCTTGGATCACGGTCCTTACCGTCTTCGAAGACTTCACGAATCCGCGATGCGGCCGGTTCGGCGTCGGTTTTGTCGATGTAGTCGTTGACCAGAACGCCGTACGTGTTGACGACTGCATTTTGGTTCAGCTTCAAGAAGTTTCGCCACTGTTCGTCCGGCGTCAGCAACGGCCCTTGGGTACCAAATAGGCCCGAATTGCCGCGACGCAAGTAAACGTCGGCCAGCAAATGGCTGCGTAGTTGTTCGTACAGGTGAGGCGGTCCCATGCGGTTGCTGGTCGATTTCATCAATCGAGCAGTGATTTCGCTGGGGCTGATCAAGCCATCGGTGAATCGTTCCAACCAAACTTGCAATGCGTTGTCGTCAAGTTCGAAACCGGCTTTGCGAGCCCGATCGGCGAACATGAACGTGCGAATCGTGCCTTCATTGTTGGGGTTTTCGTTGATCCCGAGCGATCGAATTTGCTTTGCTTGGGCGTCATACTGGAATCCCGACGTGCGAGGCACACCACCACGAGCGATCGTTTCGTTGGCCAATTCGCCAAGAAAATTGACCGTGGCAGCGTGATTTTGAGTGAAATACCCGACACGCGTCTGCGTCAGCTCCGTGCCCGCGTATTTTGCGACGACCACATCGCCGGCCGCGCCAGCTTGTTTTTGCAAGTAAGTTTGCAAAATGGGCAGAACGACGAACGAGACCAATGCGAGCAAGGTCGCGAAGATCATGAACGGTTTAAGGTTCTGACGAAACAGTTCAAAAGGACTGGTGCTCATGTGAAACGAACTTTCGGCCGCGGGTGGTCTGGCGGGATCGGGTCAGGAGGAATACGGTTGCGACGATCACGAAGGGAATTCGGCGTGTCGGCTTGACAACGGCGCCTCAGCGTTCAACTCTCTTTGCAGACGAGAAGATTTTTCGAAACTGTGACATCGTCGCGAACCGGAAAGGGTATCGCCGGCGGTTTTGAAGGGTCAAGCCGAGATTCAACGGTTTCTGTCATTGAAGCGGCCAACCAGGACACGTGTTGGCCGTAAAACTGTCAGGAAGTGTCCAGGCCTCCTCGGGGCCGACAAAGAAGATTGACGAAGAAAACAAGCCACCGGGTCAAATCCCGGGGCATTCATAACCATTTCATCCCAACCATTGATGTGTTTGCATGGCCAAGAGCACGGGCAAGACGTTAGTGATCGTCGAATCGCCGGCGAAAGCACGAACGATCGGAAAATTCCTAGGCCCAAATTATGTGGTCGAGGCCAGTATCGGGCACGTCCGCGACTTGCCAGCGGGCAAAAAGGAAGTGCCGGAGAAGTACAAAGGTGAATCCTGGGCGTACTTGGGCGTCAACACGGACGACAACTTTGACCCGCTGTACATCGTTCCCGACGAAAAGAAAAAACAGGTCAAGAAGCTAAAAGACGCACTCAAAGGCGTCGACGAACTCTATCTGGCGACGGACGAAGACCGCGAGGGTGAAGCGATTAGCTGGCACCTTCAAGAGCTGTTAAAGCCGAAGGTGCCTGTCCACCGCTTGGTTTTCCACGAAATCACCAAAGAAGCGATCGCCAACGCACTCTCAGCGACTCGCAAGATCGACGATTCGCTGGTCAAAGCTCAAGAAACTCGCCGGATTCTGGACCGCTTGTACGGATTCGACATGTCGAACCTGTTGTGGCGAAAAATCGGCAAAGGCACCAGCGCCGGTCGTGTCCAATCGGTGGCCGTTCGATTGATCGTCGACCGCGAACGTGACCGAATCGCGTTTGTGGATTCGACCTACTGGGATTTGGACGCTGTCTTTTTGACGGACAAGAAAGAAACGCTGCAGGCGACACTTTCGACCGTCGATGGACGCCGGATCCCGCGGGGAACGGATTTTGACTCGACGACCGGTAAACTGAAGAACGCCGATCTGTTGCAGATGGACGAGAAAGAGGCCAATGCGCTAGCCGAAAAACTTCGCAAGGCGGACTTCAAGGTCACCAAGGTCGAAGTCAAACCGTTCACTCAGCGACCGCTGCCACCGTTCACGACCAGCACGATGCAGCAGGAAGCCGGCCGAAAGCTCGGATTCACCGCAAAACGTGCGATGAGTGCGGCTCAGCGGCTGTATGAAAACGGTTACATCACCTACATGCGTACCGACAGCACGACGCTTTCGAAAGAAGCCATCACGGCGGCACGAGATCTGGTCCGCAGCGAGTACGGCCCCGACTTTTTGCACCCCGACGTCCGAGTTTACAAAGGCAAGGTCAAGAACGCCCAAGAGGCTCACGAAGCGATTCGGCCCGCCGGTACGCCGTTCCGCGTCCCGGAAACCGTCCGCGGCGAGTTGGATTCGGACCAGTTCCGATTGTTCGATCTGATTTGGAAACGCACGATCGCTTGCCAAATGGCCGATGCGAAAAAGCAACGAATCAGCGTCACCATCGAAGGCGGCGGCGCGACCTTTACGGCCAGCGGAACCAGCATTCTGTTCGAAGGTTTCTTGCGTGCCTACGTCGAAGGCAGCGACAACCCGGACCAAGAACTGGCCAACAAAGAGAAACTGCTGCCGAATGTCAGCGAATCGGATCCGCTGAACCCCGACGCGCTCGATCCCAAGGGACACACCACTCAGCCGCCGGCCCGTTACACCGAAGCCTCCCTGACGCAGACTTTGGAAGAAAAAGGCATCGGCCGGCCGTCAACATTCGCGTCGATCATCGGCACGATCACCGACGAGCGACGGAACTATATCGTCAAAAAGGGATCGGCATTGGTTCCAACGTGGCGTGCGTTCAGCGTGACGCGGCTGATGGAACAGCACTTTGGGACGCTGGTCGATTACGAATTTACGGCCCAGCTTGAGGACTTCCTGGACTCGATCAGCCGCGACGAGGCCGACCGCGATGACTATTTGCGCAAGTTCTACTTCGGTGACGATTCGACGGACAAGCACAACGTCGGGCTAAAGAATCGGCTGGTCGAAAAGCTGGACCAGATCGACGCCAAAGAATCGGCGATGTTTTCGATGGGGACTCCGACCGAAGGCGAACATCGCGAAGAGGTCTTCGTTCGTGTCGGAAAGTTTGGCCCGTACTTGGAACAGGGCGAACGAACAGCGTCGATCCCGGACGGCTTGCCGCCGGACGAAATGGACTTGGCCAAAGGCCTGGAATTGCTCGAGGCTGGCCAAGTCGAAGAGGACCCGATCGGGATCCACCCTGAAACCAACAAGCCGATTTACTTGAAAGTCGGTCGGTTTGGCCCGTACATCCAATTGGGTGCCCCCGACGATGAAGAGAAACGCAACCAGGGCCTGTTGCAGGGCATGGAAGTCGGTGACTTGACGCTGGAACTGGCTTGCAAGCTGCTGACGCTGCCGCGAACGCTCGGGGACCACCCTGAATCGAAGCAGCCGATCCAGGCGTTCGATGGCCGTTATGGGCCGTACATCAAGTGCGAAAAAGATACTCGTTCGCTGCCAGCGGGAATGTCGCCGCTTGAAGTCACGTTCGAGGAAGCGATGGCGCTGTTGGCACAGCCCAAAACGCGCGGCCGAGGGACACCGAAGGAACCGCTGAAGCTGTACGAAAAGCCGTCGCCAATCACCGAAAAGGAAGTCAAAATCCTGGAAGGTCGCTTCGGACCGTACGTCACCGACGGCGAAACGAACGCCAGCCTGCGAAAGGGAATGGACCCGAAAGAAATGACTTTCGACGCCGCCCTGGACCTGCTGGCCGAACGAGCCGCCAAAGGACCAACCAAGAAGAAAAAGAAAAAAGCGACGAAGAAAAAGGCCGCCAAGAAGGCTGCACCTAAGAAAAAGGCCGCAAAAAAGAAAACTGCTACAAAAAAAGCAGCCAAAAAGAAGGGCGTGGCCAAGAAGAAGCCCTAGCCGTCGGGCCGCATCGCGGAGCCCAGCAGAGTCCGCCGAAGCGAAGGCTCGGCGGAAGGCCCAAAACACCCTCTTTCGTATTTCCTTTGGTGTCACTACACTTCGGCACCCTAACAACCCACTCGGAGAATCTGATCCATGCCGTCCGGAATCGAACGTGTTCGCGAAATTCGTCGTCGACGCACCCGCAAGAAAAAAGTTGCGAAGCTGTTGGCTCGCGCCCAAGCCGGAACGATGGAAAAGTCGGAAGTTGCTCGCAAGCTACGCCGAATGACCACCGGTGCAGAAATCATCATCGCTCGCGAAGGCTTGGCGTAAGTCGAGTTCGAGCCGGTTGTTAGAAAGCAAAGGCCGAAACTCTCGACGAGTTTCGCTACGGAGCGTCTTGCAGTGCTGGAATCGCTGCTTCGCTAGCGGCGGATCATGATTCCACCGACTGACTTACCCAGTGGTTCTCGGTCATCGACGCTGACTCCGTCAATCTTGCCTGACATCGCCGATTTGATTCGGCGGATCAGCTCTTTTAAGTCTGCGGGCGACCCTTCGGCGTCCAGTGTGACACTGCCATCCGGTTCGTTTTGAACGAAACCGTGAACGGCTAGATTCACCGACTGCTCGACCACCGTCATCCGGAAACCGACTCCCTGGACGTGTCCGGTGAACTGGACGTGCACGCGTTTAGGCTTTATCGACATTTGGATCTGACGTCCGAGGGATCAGAGGTCACGGGACAGCGCTAAAGAAGGTCTTCGGTGACCGTATCGCTGATGTCTTTGGCTGGCCGCGGCACTGCTGGGTTCAACCGCTCGATCACGACCATGCACATGTCGTCGAACGGCGGAGCGTCACCGATGTGTTTCAAAACCGCTTCGACGATGCTGTCCTTGATCGCATCGGCATCACCAGGTGCGGCCGTCAGTCCCCGCAACCGATCGATCCCGAACTCTTCGTCCTGCTTGTCCATCGCTTCGTTGATCCCGTCGGTGTACAGCACCGCCAAATCGCCGACTTCGAACTTGAACCGCACCACCTCGTACTCCATGCCGTCGTCGATAGCGATCGGCAAACCCGATTCCTCTTCGCTGGGCTCACAGATCGATCCGTCGGACTTTTTGCGAACCAGCGGAGCCATGTGGCCGGCGTTCACGATCGAGACATATTCGTCGGTTGGGTCGACCACGATGACCAAGAACGTAATGAATCGCTCGACATGCAGCCGACTCATGTGGTCGTTCAGCCGCTCAATCGCGCTTCCCACGTCGGGATCGCTTGCCAAGCAAAAACGCGTCTCGGCCGACAACTTCGCCATGAACATCGCCGCCGCGACTCCGTGACCCACGACGTCCGCAACGACGATCGCCACGCGTCCATCGGTCAGGTGGATGTAGTCAAAGTAGTCGCCGCCGATGTGGTTGGCAGCTTTGTAGAAACTGCGAACGCGAAATCCTGTCGCGTCGGGCGGCGATTGCGGCAAGAACGCCTGCTGGACTTCGGTGGCTAGCTTCAAATCCTGCTCCGTTTCCTTTTGCTGCAGCGCCTGTTCGTGCATGCGGGCGTTGTTGATCACGATTCCAGCTTGTGCGGCGACACCGGCCAGCAAATCAGTGTCCTCTTCGCGGAACTGGCCACGTCCTTGGGTCGAATCGATCTGTAGGGCTCCGTAGGCTTTCCCATCGGCGTCAAGCAGCGGAGCACAGATCATCGACTTGATCGAGAAGTCGGCGATCGATTGGCTGCTGTCAAAGCGACTGTCTTCGGATGCATCAAGCGACAGAATTGCTTCACCCGAATTCATGACTTCACGCAAGATCGTGCGGCTGATTCGGACGGTTTCGGTTTCGTCCTGTAGTGCACGCGTCTTGACCCAACGCGGCACAAGATTGCCCGCGGCATCCTGCATGACGATAAAGCCACGGTCAGCCGCAGGAAAAATACTGAACAGACTGCTGAGCACCTTCGGCAATACTTCATCGACCGCCAACGCACCGGTCAGGTTTCGGTTGATCTGCATCAACGCCTCGAGCTTTGCCTCGGGCGTTGCGACCATCTTCAGCCCCTCGGCAGAGCTGCGGAATTCGATTTTTGCACCGAACGCAGTTCCCGAGTCTTCGCCGTTGCCATTGGTTTCGGTCTCATCGACCATCATGATGCCGAAGTTCGATCCGTCGAACGTCATTTCGTTGCCGGCACGCGCAAACTCGGGGATCACTTCGCCCTGAAATTCGAACTCGACGTCACTGACTCGGATCCGGTCGCCCTGAGCCAAAAGCTCAGGCTCGGTCAGCAATTGCCCGTTCAAAAACGTCCCATTTCGACTGCCCGAGTCTTCGACGAAGAACTGATCGCCTTCCTTGAAGACCTTTGCGTGATAACGGCTGACGGCGCCGGCTTCGACCACAATGCTGCACTCGGGGTGACGCCCAAGCGTGGTTTCCCGATCGACCAATTCGAATCGCGTGGATTCGCCGCTGCTGTTGTTGGTAACCAAAAAAGCCATCGATAATCCCTGGTGCATTCAGACGTAACTGGCGTCATTGTAGATGCGAGGCGCGCACTCCACAACGAACCACCGACCGCGATCGAATCCCCTAATCGATCTCGCACGGCTAACGGCCCGAGCGACTATTCGTCGATCTCGAAGCTTCGTTTGACGCGTTTCCACAAAGTCTCGGGCTTCCCCAGGATTCCCGCCCACGGGTCCCACGAATCGGGAACTGGCGAGACGAACTCCATCGTGTTTTTTAAAGTCGGATGATCGACCTTCAAACGCCAACTATGCAGCGCAATGCCCGGCGCGAATCCGCGACGTCCGCCATACTTGACGTCGCCCAGAACCGGAAATCCTCGATCGGCAAACTGGACTCGGATCTGGTGCTTGCGACCACTGATCAACTGAATCGCCATCACCGTGGCTTGCTCGGTTCGCCCCAGCACGATGTACCGCAACGCGGCTTCTTGAGTATCCCGACCATCCGGCACGACTCGCATTCGCTTGGCCGGTTCATCCTTGCGAACGTGATCGACAAGAAATCCCTGGTCACCTTCGATTTCGTTATCGACGCCAAACAAGCCCTCAACAATTGCCAGATAGATTTTGCCAGCACCACCGCCTGACTTGTCCGCAAATTGCGGCGTCAGTCGCGACGCCGACTTGCTCGTTCGCGCCAGCACCAATGTGCCCGTCGTCATCAAATCCAAGCGGCTGACGACGCCGATGAAGACCTTGCCAGGCTTCTGGTACTTGATGCGAACGTAATCGCAAGCCATCTCGTGTACCGTCGGCATCCCCGGCTCGGCACCCATTGTCGCGATGCCCGCGGGCTTGTTGACGACCAGCAAGTGGTTGTCTTCGAACAGTACAGAAAGGTTGCTCATCGTGATCCGAGTGTTGGCACTGATTTAGTCTACGAAAATCCCCGTAGACATCCCCGTAAACATCCCAGCATCTTACGCTAAACGGTCCGAGGCGATGTGGTACTGCGGATCTTCGGAAACGTTAATCTCAACCAAATCGCCTGCGTTATCCAGCAATTCGCGACACTCGGCGCTAAGGTGAGTCAGGTGCAGGCGTTTGCCTGCGGCCTGGTACTTTTCGGCAAGCCCGTTGATCGCTTCCAGTCCAGATTGGTCGTAGACGCGGGTGTAGTAAAAGTCGATCACGACGTCGTCGGGATCGTTGGCGACGTCGAACATTTCTTTGAACGATGTCACCGAAGCAAAGAACAGCGGCCCGTGCAGTTGATAAATCTTGCTGCCAAATTCGTTCAGTTTGGAATCGGCACCAATGTGAGTCGCGTGCTGCCAAGCGAATACAAGAGCCGACACGATCACACCCAAGATCACGGCGGTGGCCAAGTCGTGCATGAAAACCGTATAGCCGGCGACCAAAACCATCACCAACATGTCGCTGGTTGGCATCCGGCGGAACATCTTCAGCGACGCCCACTCGAATGTGCCGATCACAACCATGAACATCACGCCAACCAAAGCCGCCATCGGGATCTGTTCAATCCACGGCGCCAAAAACAAGACAAACAACAACAGGCAAATCGATGCGGTGACACCCGACAAGCGTCCGCGTCCACCCGAGTTCACGTTGATCAGCGACTGGCCAATCATCGCACATCCGCCCATGCCCCCGAACAAGCCGCAAGTCATGTTTGCAACGCCCTGGCCAATGCACTCACGATTGCCCTGACCACGCGTTTCAGTGATCTCGTCGATCAACGTCAATGTCATCAACGACTCGATCAAACCGACGCCGCACAGCACGACTGCGAATGGCAGAATGATTCGCAATGTTTCGAAATTCATCGGCACCATGTCGAAGTCCAGAAAGAACAACCGCGGCAGCCCGCCGCTGATGCCAGACTCTTCGCCATCGGTCGATGCGATCGCCGCAGCCACCCTGTCGGACGCCGCTTTGATCTCGGGTGTTGATTCGATCGAGCTCGCTGCACCTGCGCTGACAAGGCTGGCGTTTAACGCCAATGCATCATCATCGTTTTCATTTTCGTTAGTCAGAACTGCCAAGTCAGCTCGAGCATCCGCGATTGACTTGGCCTTGGTGTTGGTTCGCAGCATGTCGCCAACAGTTGCCAACATATTGGGTTGGCCCGGTTCGACACCGCGATTGACGGCGATCGAAATCATCGTGATCGTCAAAATCGCAGCAAGTGACGCAGGAATGGCCTTCGTCAGTTTTGGCAACCACGCGATGATCGCCATTGTCAGTGCAACCAGAGCCAACATCAGTCCCAAACGAGTGCCGGACAGGAACACCAAATTGCCATCGTCGGACAGCGTTTTGAAACTGCCAAGCTGGGCCAATCCAATCACGATCGCTAGACCGTTGACGAAACCTAACATGACCGAGTGAGGAACCATGCGGATCAGTTTGCCGAGCCGGCCAATGCCGATCGCAATCTGAAACAATCCACAAAGAATTACCGTCGGGAACAGGTACTCAACGCCATACGTCGCAACCAGTGAAACGACCACTACGGCCATCGCACCAGTGGCACCGGAAATCATGCCAGGCCGACCGCCAACCACAGCAGTGATCAGCCCCAGAAAAAACGCCGAGTACAGTCCAATCAGAGGAGAAACGCCGGCAACAAACGCGAACGCGATCGCTTCGGGGACGAGAGCCAGGGCGACAGTTACGCCTGACAGCACGTCGTTCTTGATGGAACCAGATTGTTGGCGAAAAAAGTTGAGCATCGGGCTAGGGGGCAAAAGGAAGTTCGACAAAGATTGTGCCGAACTCTAACACACCCACAAAAAAGCGATAGTTCAACGCATTTTGCGAGGCGATCGCCCCCATTAACAAGCCCCGGACACAACGATCGGCCCCGCAAAAAATCGACAACCTGCTGCTTTCTCGCCAGTCAAATTAGGGCCGGTTCCCACCGGCCAACCCGTTGATTCGAGCGGCCGGCGGGAATCAGCCCTACCCGAAAACAAAGCTGACTCGGACCACTAACGCCCGTCTGATCTGCCATACGCGTCGCTGAGCACTTGCATGGTGTGCTTGACCTGGATTTTCGAACCTGCTTGTTTCAAGTGGACCGACAACTGGGTCATGCAGCCGATATTGCCAGTTGCAACGACTGCGGCGTCTGTGGCAATCACGCTGGCCGCTTTCTGTTGTCCCAGCGACGCGGCCACTTCGGGCTGGTCGATGTTGTAAGTTCCTGCCGACCCGCAGCACAAATGTCCGTCGGCGATTTCGACCAACTGCAAACCGGGAACCATCCTCAACAATTGACGCGGCTCGCTACGAACCCCCTGCGCATTGGCCAAGTGACATGCATCGTGGTAGGCGACGCGAATCGGCTGGTTCGTATCCGCAACGGGCACCAAGTCACCTAACTCGGCCAAGTACTTCGACACGTCAACGACGCGATCGCGAAACGAACTCGCGCGATCGTGATCTGATGTCCCCTTCAAGATCACCGGGTACTCGTGCATTCCGCTGCCACAACCGGCAGCATTGGTCACGATCGCATCAACATCGTCTGGAAATGCAGCCAAGTTTTGGCGGGCAAAATTCTGCGCCGCCGCATGGTTTCCGACATGCCACGAAAGCGCACCGCAGCAAGTTTGTTTCTTCGGCACGACGACTTCGACACCGTTACGAGTCAACACGTCAATCGTCGCTGTGTTGATGTCGGGATCCAAGACGCTTTGCGCACACCCGATCAACAAGGCTACTCGCCCACGCCGAGTCCCAACCGCAGGATTCACGGATGCCCATGCTTGTTTGGGCGGCAACCGAACGGGCAGCAAGTCCAACATCACGCGCAGCGAATTCGGCAACACACTGGCAAACGGCTTGACCAGCTTCCCCGACATCGCGGCAATTCGAAAACGCCCAGGATACGGAAGCGTCAACTGAGCCACCGTGCGACGGAAACGGTCGCCCCACGTTCGCGATCGCTTAGGCTCAATCAACGCACGAAAGGGACTGATCAATTCGCGGTACGACACGCCCGACGGACAAGCCGGCTCGCAAGCCAAACAACCCAAACACGAATCGAGATGCGGCGTCGCCTCGTCGATCGACAACGTGCCCTCCAAGACTTCTTTCATCAAGACGATACGGCCACGCGGCGATGCAGCTTCTTGGCCGATTTCCTGATACGTCGGACAAGCCGCCAAACAGAACCCGCAGTGAACGCAGGTGCTGACCGCCGAAATCATGTCCGGTCCGCACGCACCATGTTGGTCAGGATTGATTTTGTGAAGCATTGTTATTCGCCGAATCGGTTCAGAGGATCCATGGCCGCTTTGATATTCCGCGATAACTGCGACTGATAGATTTTGCCGATGATCGCTTGATTCCAGTCGCCTCGAACGACCAGCCCGGTCAATGCAAGTTTTGTCAGACGCTCACTCAAAAACGCGATGTCGTCGGTGGCAACCCAGACGATGTTGTCTGCGGCGCTGGCATGATGATCGAAATCGCAAAGCGACTGCGACGATGCCGGCACTTTTACAACGTGCGAACGGTCACCGGCGAACGTGAGCTCCGTCACGCTCTGCCAAAACGAATCACTCGAATCTAACTCGCGAACATCATCGCCCCAGCGCCCCGAGACCTGCGCTGCGATCGCTTGATTGACTTGCGGCGGCCCAGCAAGTCGCAAGTAAAGATTGAATTCATTCCTCCGCGAATCGATCGCGTCGAACTCCCACTGGCTGGCGGCCGCTTCGCTGATTCGCCGATTCAAATTGTCGCTTGACTGGCAATTCACCACCAACGTCAGCGTCGACGCGGGCTTGGGAAAGACCTTGAACGTCAACTCGGTCATCACGCCAAGCCGACCGAGGCTGCCGACCATCAACTTCGGAATGTCAAATCCGGCTGCGTTCTTAACGACCTTGCCGCCGCTGCGGATCATCTTGCCATCGCCCGAAACAAACGAGCAACCAATGATGAAGTCACGCAGCCCGCCAAACCGAAACCGCCCTGCCCCCGACAACCCAGCCGCCACCGTGCCACCGATAGTCGCGCCAGCCTGAACCAACATCGGGTCAAACGGCAAGTACTGATTGCGACCGGCAAGCACCGCGTTGATCTCGTCAATCCGCGTTCCAGCTAGTGCCGTAAACGTGAACTCCGACGGCTCGTACTCGATCACGCCCGACATCGCCGACAACGAAACGCGAGTCGTGTCACCGTCACGAGTCATCGTTGACATCGCAGGCTTGGTCATATTTCCGCACGGCGTGATTTGTTGGTGCCCACGAATCGCGTCCACCAATTCGGCTTCATTTGCCGGTCTTAGAATCGAATCATTCACGTTGGATCACCCCCGCCTTTTCGAGCGGATGTAGCCCAGCCATCCCCAGCGACGGTGCTTCGGGGCCGGGAAACATTTTGCCGGGATTCGAAATCAACTTTGGATCAAACGCTCGCCGCAGTCGATCGAACATCTCAACGGTGTTGGCGTCATACATTTTCGCCAAGAAGTCTCGCTTCTCCATTCCCACGCCGTGTTCGCCGGTGATCGATCCCCCCATTGAAATGCACAGTTGCGACAAATCCGCTGCGACCGCTTCGGCGCGATGCAACATCCCGTCGATGTTGCCGTCGAACATGATCAGCGGGTGCAAGTTTCCATCGCCAGCATGAAAAACGTTGGCGATTCGAATGCCACTGTCGACCGACAGTTTCTCGATCGCCACAAGCGCCTCGCCCAACCGATTACGCGGGACCACGCCGTCTTGCACCAGAAAATCAGGACTCAACCGACCGACTGCCGAAAAGACACTCTTGCGTCCTTTCCAAATCCCCATCCGCTGCTCGTGATCCTTGGCGATCATTTGCACGACTGGCGAAGTGGCCGTGATGACACGCTGAAGCAGCTCGCGTTCGAAAGCGATTCGTTCTTTAGGGCCTTCCAGTTCGACGATCAGAACCGCTGCGGCGCCGGTTGGATAGTTACACTTCACCGCCGCTTCGGCGGCCTCGATCGACACTGCGTCCATGATCTCGATCGCGCCTGGCAACAAACCCGATTCAATCACTGCCGAGACTGCGTCGCCGGCCGCACGCAGCGAATCGTATCCGATCAAAACCGTGTGGAACATTTCGGGCTTGGGCAACAGCCGCAACGTGATCTCAAGTGCGATCCCGAACAGCCCCTCGCTGCCACAGAACAGCCCCGTATAGTCCGGCCCAATCGACTCGGTACTTGCGCCGCCCATCGTCACGACTTCGCCAGCCGCCGTGACCACCTTCATGCCCAAAACATGGTTCGACGTCATCCCGTATTTCAAGCAATGGGCACCGCCGGCATTGAATGCGACGTTGCCGCCGATCGTGCACACCGTTTGGCTGGACGGATCGGGGGCAAAGTACAGCCCGTACGGATCAGCGGCCTGTGATACTTTCAAGTTGATCACGCCGGGCTCGACCACTGCCGTCCGCGCATCCGGGTTCAAGTCCAGAATCCGGTTCATTCGGTTCAGCGCGATCACGATCCCATCGGCGACCGGCAGCGAGCCGCCCGACAGACTGGTCCCCGAACCGCGTGCCACAAACGGAACGTCGTTTTCGAAACACCACCGAACTGCCGCAACAATCTCGTCAGCCGTTTCAGGGATGACCACCGCCAACGGCTTAGCACGAAACGCAGCCAGTCCATCCGATTCGAACGCCGACCGAGACGCCGCATCGCAAACGAAACGATCAGCGGGAAACAGTTTCCCCAAATCCATCACTCGGTCATCTGCTCTGGTGATCGTCACATCCAACCTATGGTTCTTTCAATGCGGAATGGTAGCGAAACAACCGCACTGTAACTGATCCGAGGGGGCGACTGGTGGCCGACCACAGCAATCCGCGAATCGCTAATCAGCCAATCGATTCCGGGTTAACCAGATTGGGCGGCACTTCGCCTCGGCAGGCTGCCAAGCAGTTCTCGGCGGCCATGTTGCCCATTTTCGTCCGTGTGCCGATCGTGGCGCTGCCAAGGTGCGGCGCGATGACGGCGTTGGGCATCTGGTACAGATCCGGATGAAGTTCCGGTTCGCGTTCGTAAACGTCCAAACCGGCGGACGCAATCGTCCCGTCTTGAAGTGCCGCGACCAAAGCAGCCTCGTCAATGATCGGGCCACGTGCGGTGTTGACGATCGTGGCAATCGGCTTCATCAAAGACAACTCGCGAGCACCAATCAAGTGCTTCGTCTCGTCGTTGAGCGCTACGTGGACAGACACATAATCCGATTGTCGCAGCACTTCGTCCATTTCTGCGTAGACAACACCCAGACTCGATTCTTGCTCGGGCGACAGACGCGTTCGGTTCCAGTAGACGATCTTCATGTCGAAACCGCGTGCCCGGCGAGCAACCGCTTGCGCAATCCGACCGAACCCGATCAAACCTAGCGTGCTGCCGCTGACATCGTTGCCAAGGAACTGCAACGGTCCCCAACCATGCCAATTCCCGGCTCGCACAAATTGGTCGCCCTCGACCACCCGTCGCGCCGCAGAAAGCAACAACGCGAACGCCATGTCGGCAGTCGTGTCAGTCAATACGCCTGGCGTGTTGGTGACCAAGATCTTGCGATCCGTGGCAGCGTCGACATCAATGTTGTTGAACCCGACAGCAAAGTTGGCCACGACCTTTAAATTCGAATTTGCGGCCAGGATTTCGTCGTCGATCAGATCGGTCAGCAAACACAGCAAACCGTCGACATCCTGAACACCAGCAATGATCTCGGCCTTGGTCAAAACCCGATCATCGGGATTGAAGGTCAGATCCGATTGCTGGCGAAGAATCGCCATCGATTCGGGTGGAAGCTCGCGAGTGAGAAAGATTTTCGGTCGCGTCATCTTCTTGAATCCGCCCAAATTACTCGGCATTTACAAGCAAAAATTCACTCTTCCGCTCGCGTGAGGGTCGGACGCTGCAGCGGTCGGCGAGGGCCGCGTGCAAAACCCTCTCCGGCCGCTGCAGCGCCCGACTCTCCCAGCGTCCGACTCTCCCAGTGGGAGAGTGACGTTCCGAACTTACGTCCGTACGTGATTAAGCAGCCAACGCTTTCTTTTCGCTTCGCTCAACCAACCACAACAAGATCGGGCTGGCCACGAAAACGGAACTGTAAGTACCGACGATCACACCGACGACTAACGAGAACGCGAACGCGTGAATCCCGTCACCACCGAACCAGTACAACAGAATGACCACGATGAACGTGGTCAACGAAGTCAGCAACGTTCGGCTGAGCGTTTGATTGATCGACGTGTTGATCATATCGCTGGTCAGTCGAGGTGCCTTGCCCTTCGTTTCACGAATCCGGTCAAACACCACGATCGTATCGTTGAGCGAGTAACCGATGATCGTCAAGATCGCAGCGACAACGGTCAGACTGATTTTGAACGGGTCAATCAGCAAGAAACCGAGTGCATCCGCCAACCAATAGCTGATGGCGATCGCACCGAGCGTGATCAGCACGTCGTGCAGCAACGCAACCACAGCAGCGAATCCGTAGATCACTCGTTGGAATCGGAACCAGATGTATCCGATGATGCAAAGCAAGCTGGCGAACAGAGCACCCAATGCTCGACCGATCATGTCACCGGCGACTCGAGCACCCACGCTGCTGCTGCTGATCCAAACCGGATCGGCGTCCAGTGTGGACTTGAATGTTTCAAGAACCTTGTCAGCGTCAGCCGCGTTGATCGGCATGTCAACTTGCCATTTCTGGAACGTCAACGACGAATCGGCTGACCACTCGTCGCTGCCTTCGCCAATCGGAATGAGTTCGATTGACCGCTCGGCCAACGAAACGCCGGCCGTTTTGGCTGCCGCAATCAGCGACTCTTTCAACGTCGAACCGTTCAGCAGTCCGCCATTGGTTTCGCCTTCGACACCCAACTCGATGATCGCACTGCTGTTGTAAACCGTTTCATCAGCGGCTGCGTCCGCAGGTGCAGCGACATCGGTTTCAGCTTCGTCTTGTGCACGAGCGACCGCGAACATGACGCCGTTGTCGTCGGAAGCTTTGAAGAAGCTGTTCTCATTGCCGGCAGGCTTTACCGTACCGGTCTTCGCAGCACCGGGGCTGATCGAAACGCTGTAGGTGACCAGCTTGACGCCTTCGGCCGCCTTGAACGCTTTCGCGACAGCCGCCTTCAACTCTTCGACCGTTTCGAATGACGAGTCGACTTTGTAGACCGTTCGATCGGCGACACCTTCCATCGTCACACCGTTGACGGTGTAGGGCACGTCTTCGGAACCCTTATCGGTGACCTTCACCATTTCAGGCTTCACGATATTACGAACTTCATCCGTCTTTGTTGGTGTGTCCAATCGGAACTGGACCGACGAACCACCAGCAAAGTCGATGTCGAAAATACTCTCGCCACGAGCGAACAGTGACGCCAGCCCGATGCAAACGAGGATTGCCGAGCAAGCCAGTGCGAAGCGGCCCTTGCCCATGAAATCGATCCCGGCTTCACCCGACAACGACGATTTAAGCGAGTTCACGCCGTCCGACATACTCAGCGACAGGAAGCCACGGCGTTCGGCAAGGTCGAACAGGGTTCGAGAAACGTAAATCGCAGTGAACATCGAGAACACGATGCCCAAGATCAGAGTCACAGCAAAACCGCGAATTTGATCCGTACCAATCGCATACAACACGATCGCGGTGATCAACGTCGTCAAGTTAGCATCGACAATCGTGACAGTCGCCTTGGCGAAACCATTTCGAATTGCCATCCGAGCGGCAGCGCCCTTTTTCAGTTCTTCGCGGATCCGTTCAAAAATCAGCACGTTCGCGTCAACCGACATACCGACCGTCAAAACCAAACCGGCTAAACCAGGCAGGGTCAACGGTTGGTTGATCAACACCATCGTTGCCAAGATCATTCCCAAGTTCATGACCAACGCGATGCATGCGACCACGCCTGCAAAACGGTAATAAACCAGGATGAAGATCAAAACCAGAATCAGCGATGCCGAAATCGCCCAGACGCCCTTAGTGATCGTGTCCTTACCAAGCGTTGCGTCGATTTGATTTTCAGCAATCGGTTTCTTTGTCAGTGCGGCAGGCAACTGCCCCGCCTTCAAGATCTGAACCAGCGATTCGACTTCTTGGCGAGTGAACTTGCCCGTGATGCGACCTTCCTTGCGGATCGGCGACTGGATGCTTGGTGCCGACAACAAGTTATCATCCAGCACGATGCCCAAACGGCGAGTCCGTTGACCGATCGGTGCGTTGTTGGTTGTCAACACGAAGAATCGGTTGGATCCCGAATCGGTCAGATTGAACGCGACGGCAGGCGAACCCTTTTCGTCAAAGGTACTGGCCGCAAACGCTAGGTCTTCGCCAGTGATGTCGATCAAAGGATCAATAATCATCAGCGCTTCGATGCCCGACATGCCTTGCTGGTCAATGAACGCAGCGATCGCTGCCGCACCGTTCTCACCACGCAATTGGGCTGGCAAATTCAGAATGTCGCCCGTGTCAGGGTTCCGCAAAATCGCGTCGCCTACGTCAACTCGCAGCGGTCCAAGCTTGCCGTCTTGCTTTTCGCGATCGACGTTCGCCCAGATGCCGACGACCGAGTTGTCGAGTCCAGGATCGCGAACGACTTCTTCCAATCGAGCGGCGCGCTCTTTTGACGCCGCCTGCTCCATTGCCAGATTGATTTGTGGTTGGTGGTCGGATTGATTGGCAAGGATCGCGAAACGCAAAATACCGGCTTCTTCGACCAATCCCTTGATACGGTCAACTTCACGCTGATCGACTTCGGGAACAATGATTTCGATTTGCGATTCACCGTAGGGGCGGATCACGATTTCTTGAGTGCCCGACGGGTTGATTCGGCGTGTCAGTGGCTCGACCAAGTCTTCCGACGTAATCTGCTGAATGTCATCGTCGCCGCCCGCATTCAACTTATTCGGGTCCATTTCGTAGACAAGGATCGTGCCCCCGCGAAGGTCAACGCCCAAACCTGGACGCGACCGCGCCAGCACGACTCCGCTGGCGATGATTGCCAACAGAATCCAGCCGAAACGAGTGCCGTAGGACGGCATCTTGATCGACTTGGCCAGATAGTTGCCAATCACAAATGGTAAGATCAGAACCGCCAAAGCGATCGCGACGGCACCGTACTGCTCCCACGAAATGCCCTGCTCGGCAGCGCTGGTGGCGGCTTTGCTTGCCGCCGACGCTGCCAAATCCTGAGCAGCCGAAGCAGCCGTAGCTGGATCCGTTTGGGCCAAGTTAAAAAAGTTGAGGGCCGAGTCGGCAGAGACCAGATTGGTCATGAAAGAGCAGTCCATCGTTTTCTTGTATCGGGATCGGTGGGGGGAGGGCTCGTCGTGTCCTTCGCGGCGTCAGGTCAATCGCATCACAGCGGAGACCTCATACGCTGCTATTTCGCGTTCGAGCCGTCTTCCTTGGATTGGTCGGAATTGTTTTCTTTGCCGGATGTTTCTTTGTCGGTCACGATCCGCGAAATCGCTGATCGGTTGACTTTGATTCGTGTGTTGGCGTTTTCGTCGATTCGCAATGTTACCACGTCGCTGTCAGGTGAAACCGCCGCGACAACCGCGTGAATGCCGCCAATCGTGACGACTCGGTCGTTCTTTTTGATCGCCGACATCAACTTTGCTTCGTCCGATTTGCGTCGGCGCTCCGGTGCAATGACGATGAAGTAGAACAGGAACAGAAGCCCGGCAGGCAAAAGGAACGGCGACAGAAAATCACCAGGTCCGCCGGACGGCGCCGCACCCGCCGGAGCAGCACCGGCACCACCACCTGCGTCTTGCGCCAGTAGTTGCAGGTCCAGTGCATACCGATTCATGATGCGAACGATCAACAAACGACAACGCCTTGCATTGAGTGGTCCTTTGAACGCAACTTTCGAGTACGAAATTGCTAGAAAGTTGCCGGGCAAAGGGATTAGAGGATGCGGCATGATATGGATACGCAAAAATCGTCACAACCCCAGCACAACAAAGGGAGTTAGGATTCACCGATAATGCTTGACCTTCCGGCCTGGCCGCCCCTGTGGCCCTCGATCTCGGCAGCCGCGTTCGACTGTGTCAATTCAGGCGACTGGGGACGATACGACTCGGCCGCCGTCACTCAATTGCAGTCTCGACTGACCCAAATGACCGGTTCCGCGACCGCTCGAACCTGCTGCAGCGGGTCGGCGGCGGTCGAACTGGCGTTGCGCGCCGCCGGTGTTGGACCGGGCGACGAAGTCATCACGGCGGCCTTCGACTACCCCGGCAATGTCCGCGCCATCGAACTGATCGGCGGAAAACCAGTGCTAGCGGACGTGGCCAGCGGTACACCATGCCTGGACCTTACCAGCGTCGAAGCAGCGGCGTCCCCTTTGGTCAAAGCCGTCGTCGCATCCCACCTGTTTGGCGTGCCAGCCGACGTGGTCGAACTGAAACGTATCTGCGAAGACCGCGGCTGGTTCCTGATCGAGGACGCTTGTCAGGTCGCGGGGATGCAGATCGGAGCGATGCAGATCGAAGGTCGCGCCGCCGGCTCGATCGGTCATTTCGGAACCTGGTCGACCGGCGGCAGCAAACTGATCACCTGTGGCAGCGGCGGAGTCATCTTTGCTAGCGATGATCGGTCAGCGGCTCGCCTGAATCCGATCCTCGATCGGCCCAGCGACGCGTTCGCGATGCCGCCGCTGGCCGCCGCGATGGTCTTGCCGCAACTCGATCGGCTGGACGAAATGAACGGGCGTCGCAGCGAAACGGCGGTCTTCATTCGCGACCACGTATTGCCTGAACAAACAAACTGGACCTGGGAAAGCGGCGACCGAGACAAATCGGCGTTCTACAAAGTCGCCTTCACTGTCGAATCGACTGAGCGGCGAGAAACGATCATCGCCAAGGCCGGGCAAGTCGGCTTGCCAATCGGCGTTGGATTCAGGTCGCTGGCCGGCACCAGCACGCGGCGATGCCGCAAACCGGTGCCGCTGGATCGGTCACAAATGCTCGGCGAGCGACTAATGGTGCTGGACCACCGAGCACTGATGATCCCGCCGGACCGCTGGGACGAGCTTGCCAGTGCATTCGCAAAGCTGGTAAAGAAGTAACGTGAACAACGATCTGCCCCAAATGAACGTCGCACGACGAGGAAACGATTGAGAAATGGAAACGACGCTCCATCATCAACTGAAACTCGGTTACGCCGACGATCCTTCGCAAACCGAAGTCGTCTTGGGCAGCTACCGCATCGACGCGATCCGGCGCTGTGGAAATTCCGGCGATGAACTGATCGAAGTCCAGTGCGCGTCGCTCTCCGCGATTCGCGACAAGTGCCGCGACCTGCTGAAACGACACACTCTGCGCGTCGTCAAACCCATCGTCATCCGAACTCGAATCATCAAGTTGGCCAAGCGTGATGGCCCGATCAAGTCGCGACGACTGAGCCCGAAACGCGGCAGCGTGCTAAACGTTTTTGACGAACTGATCTACTTCACTCGAGTGTTCCCGCACACAAACTTGACCATCGAAGTGCCGCTGATTCACGTCGAAGAACACCGTGTGCCGAGCACCAAAAAACGGCGACGAAGTTGGCACAAAGACTACACCGTCGCCGACGTCAAACTTGAATCAATCGCCAGTGTGATCGAACTGAAAAAACCAGCGGACCTACTGTCGCTACTGGATCTTCCCGACGACATCACGTCGTTCAATACGGCCGAACTCGCCTCTGCAATCGACCGCCCAAGATGGCACGCCCAACAGATCGCGTACGTGCTAAGAAAAACCGGCGCGATCGACCAAACCAGCCGCAACATCAAAGGCGTCGTGTACCAACGGGCAGCCTAAAACGCGGCCTTCACTTCGTCAAAATCAGCTTGCCTTGGCGGGTGCTTTGCAGGCGATAGAGCTTGTTCTCGTACTCGATCCAAACCTCGTCGCCACAGCGTGCTAGGTCGCTGAAACGCAGGATCTTGCGAGCCGAATTTTCGGCTCCGGAAGGTGTCGCAGGTTTTATCCCTGGCGCCTTTCCAGACGCGGTCGGTTCGTTCGGATTGGCGTCGCGCTGGGATGACATGGGAACAGTCAAAGGGTTGGAAAAAGTTGCCCTGGCCGCGTTGTTGCGAACCGCTCTCAATAAGAAACTGGCTCCAGCGATTTTTGTCAACATTCATTGCGAAAAAAATATCGCCGTAATTTGCGGGACGAAAAGGTGCCCGTGAAATTTCCTCTGCCGAAATTCGGTCCCGACGGGCTTTTCGGCCAGAGCGATCCAGACTAGAATCCCGCTTGTTGAGACTCATTCTCAACAGCCTTCCAAGGTAGCAAGCCAGGCAAAGCGACGTCCGGTGCGAAGCGAGACTTCTCCGCTTTACGACCGACGTTCGCCATCTGACCCAGCGAGCAAGACAGAAGCATCGCACCGAGTTGCATTGGGCAACGAATCGGGCGTTTTTCGTGACTTGTTTTGCAGAGGCCTGTGCTATGCAGTGGTGTCGTTTTCTGTGGGTGCCTTTGGCGATTAGTTTCGCCTGGTTGATCCCCACCTCGGTCGCAAACGCGGCTATCTATGTCCCCGGTGAATCAGTGCCGGATATTACCGGCGAAGTGTTCGGCTGGTCGCCGTCGTCGACCGACAGCAGTTTTGCGTTTTGGGATCGCTTCGATGGATTCGCCGGTGGATCGGCTCCCGGTTTCCTACCGGCGGGAACTTCTCCATCGGCTGACAGCAATTTCGCCGGCGCCGGATTACCCAGCTTACTGACGTTCGATTCAAACCAATCTCTAGCGTCCAGCGGAAACGCATACGGCGGCTTATTCGGTCCCGGCGATGATTCGACTTTCGTCACCGACGCTTTCGCCACTGTTCGATCGGGAACCACCGGCGGCGGATTCACTCGCATCGTCGCTCAGTTCGAAACGCTCGGCTCGGAACTCGATTATTCGTCGATCTTGCTCAGCTCGTCGGCGCTTACCGAAGGCACCATCGCACCAAGCTTTGCGATCGAAACAGAACGAGTTTCGCTCGGCGGCACATTTGGCGGCGAAGGCGTCAGCTATCTGGCTCTTTGGGACTTGGATTCGTCGCAAGCTGAATACCGGTTCGATTTCGCGGCTCAATCCAGCAGCATGTCGCTCGATCAGTTTCGCATCGACACGTTCACGCAAAACACGTCGTTCATCACTCCGTCGGCCGTTCCCGAACCGAGCAGCTTGGCAGTCCTAGGTTTAATCGCCGGCGGATTTGCCATGCGTCGCAAACGTCAACGAACCACTCGACGTTCATCACATCCCCGTACCGCATTCACGTTGATCGAACTGCTTGTGGTGATTGCGATCATTGGCATTCTGATTGGCTTGCTGCTGCCAGGCGTGCAAGCGGCTCGCGAAGCCGCACGTCGAATGTCGTGCAGCAACAATCTGAAACAGATCGGGTTGGCGATGCACAACTACAACGATGTCAATCGAAGATTGCCGCCCAGCGCGATGGGCATTCGCGTCAGCGGCACCACCCGACAACCCGTGCAACGCGCTGGCCTGACGGCATTCGTGTCGATTCTGCCCTATGTCGAACAGGCGGACCTGTTCGAACAATTCGACATCAGTGCCGATGCTTGGTCGCCTCAAAACGAAGCAACCGCCAAACGAACGCCGCCAGTTTATCGGTGCCCATCCATGTCGCTGCCCGACAGCGGTGGAACGCCGGACGGCTATTCCAGCTATGCACTTTCGACGGGCACAAAAAAGTACCGCAACCAAATCCACAACGGTGCGATTGTCGATTCGATGAACGTGTTTCGTGGCGAACGAGTAACGGCTGGACTGGCCGACTCGGTATCGTGGTTGCCCTGGGTAACCGTGGACGACATCTCTAACGCCGACGGAACGACCAACACACTGATGGTCGGTGAATTTGGCGTTCAGGTTCGCGAAACATCGTCCTTGCCGTTCCCGTATCCGGGTTCCGGAGGCGAGAGCGCGGGCAAGTGGGCCATCAGCTATCCGTATCACTCGGCCGCTTCGACGTTTGGCAAGTTCAATGCAAAAGAAATTTCGCTGTTCGACATTCCTTCGTACGAATCATTTCGCGGCCCTCATGCCGCCGGCGTACAGTTCGTACTCAGTGACGGCAGCGTACGTTTCCTGACGGAATCAGTCGACGCTGTCACCCTGCAGCGTTTGACCGCACGTAACGACGGCGAAGTGATCGACCAAGAACCATGGTAAACATTCGCGTCATAAGCCTAATGCTGCTGATTGTTTGCCTGGTTAGCCTGGTCGGCTGCAGTAGCGGCCACGAGTCAACCGTTACGGCCAATGGAATTCTAAGTGTCCGCGGCAAACCACTATCGGGAGCCGTCATAACACTGGAACCGATGTCCGGCACGACTGGCCCAAACGCCTCCGTTCCGGTTTTCGGCGGCAAATTCAGTGTACCAGCAACCGCCGACCTGCACGGCGGAACCTACCGCGTACGCGTTGCGATGATTCCGCGTGAATTGTGCAAAGGACTGCCCGCCGAACAGGCCGCGCTGCTGCCGCCCGCCGACACCATGATTGACCCGGCGTTTGACGCCAACAGCCAACTGGTTTGCGAACTAAAACCAGATCACTCGAACTCGCTGAAATTTGAAGTTGAGTTCCTATAGCCCGACAATGCGACTATCGCACCCACCCATTCAATCCTGAAAGAAACCATGAAACCTTTACCGATCTACCGGATCGCATTGCTCGCGATCACCTGCACGACTTTCTCCCACACCGCCGCTGCCCACATGCCGTGGCTGGCCACCGACGACCAAGGTCACGCCGTGATGTGGTTCGGTGAATCACCGGCCGATCGCACTTACCCCATGCCCGAAAAAGTCGCGGCGATCGAACTGACCACAGCCAAGTTGGCCGTCGACACACAGCCAGTCGAAACGGATTCGCTGCGTGGCATCCGCAGCCAGGCCCCCGTTAATTCGGCGGACGAAGTTTCCGGCGTGGTCACTTACGGCCTGTACCACGGCACCAAGTTGACGTACCACGTCGAGCACTTGCCGCAAACCGATTCAAGCCTCTGGCCATCCCAGCCTCGCCCGGACGCACCGCTGCAATCGATCATTGCCGCATTGCCATCCGGTGGCGCCAGTGTCACGATCCTTCGCGACGGCAAGCCTGCCAAAGACGTCGAAGTGAAACTTTACTGCGAAGAAGGCCACGAAGAAGCGTCGGCCAAGACCGACATCGCAGGAATCGTGACGTTCAAAAAATCGGCCGTGGAACCGGGCCTCAACGCGATCGTCGTTGGGCTGACCGACGACGATGCGAAAGGCTTGCTTGATGGCGTCGCCTACACCAGCACGACCGACTATTTAACGGCCACGTTCCGTATCGCAAGTGATAAAGCAAAAAGCTCAGGCGAAGCGACACCGAAGCCCGAGTCAAAACGAAACAGCAACCTTCCTAAGCTGGACACGAACAGCGGAGTGTCAATCGTGCCGACCAACTTACCCGAACTTCCCGAGCCTCTGACCAGCTTCGGTGCCGCGATCGCGGATGGCAAGGTTTACATTTACGGCGGCCATACCGGCAGCGCTCATTCGTATTCGATCGACGAACAGTCCAATCGCGGTTGGTGCTTGGACACGACCAAAGGCGAAAACGGCAGTTGGCAACCGCTGCCCAGCGGACCAGCCCTGCAAGGCCTGGCACTGGTGGCACATGCAGGCCGCATGATTCGCATCGGCGGATTCACAGCCGTCAACGCGGCGGGCGAAGATCACAACCTGCAATCGCAAGATGACGTAGCCGCCTACGACTCCGCGACCAACGCTTGGACAGATCTGCCATCGCTGCCGGAACCACGATCGTCGCTCGATGCTGCGGTCCTGGGCGATACGGTCTACGTCTTCGGCGGCTGGCAACTCAGCGGCGAAAGCGACGACAGCCAGTGGCGCAAAACAGCTTGGTCACTCGACCTCGCCGATGCGTCCGCCACTTGGCAACCAATCGCCACCCCACCGCTGCAGCGGCGCGCGATGAGCGTTGCGGCTCACGATGGCAAGCTGTTTGTGATCGGCGGCATGAACTCCGACGGAAAACCAACCACCGAGGTCAACGTCTATGACCCCAGCAGCAACTCGTGGATCGCCGGCCCATCGCTTCCTGGCAGCGGCATGTCTGGTTTCGGTTCGGCATCGTTCGCCACCGGCGGCCGACTGTACGTCAGCACGATGGACGGATTCGTACACCAGCTCGCTGGCGACGAGCAATCGTGGACCACCGTCGCCAAAAGTGACCCAGCACGATTCTTCCATCGCATGCTGCCGACCAACGAAAGGGAACTGCTGATGATTGGCGGCGCGAACATGGAAATCGGCAAGTTCACGCAGATCGATCGAATCGAACTGCCGCAGTAACGCGACGAACCGCGTATCGATCGCTGGGGTACGCCTTTGGCGTAAATGGCGATCGCGGGGCAAACCTGCCGCCCGCCTGCCGGACGCTTGCATCGTCCGCGTTGCTCGACGATGATCAAGGCCCGCCCACACCTAACTGCGAGCCTACCTGATCATGCGTTTCTGCTTCGTCACCTGCTGCATCCTGGCATTCATCATGTCCCAACCATCCACGACCGCTGCCGACAACGCTTCGGAAAAAGTAAACGTCGACGTCTGGATCGGCACCGGGTCGAGCCCACAGTCGAAGGGCGTCTACCACTGCATGCTGAACACTCACACAGGCAAGTTGACCAATCCGACGCTTGCGGCCGAAATGAGTGGTCCTGGTTTCCTGGCGATGCACCCGAGCGAAAAGGTGGTTTACGCCGTTGGCGGTCTCGAAGGCAAACAAGTCGTTGCTGCTTACACGATCGACGGCGAGAAACTGTCGCTGATCAACTCGCTTGAAATCGGCGATGGCGGTGCGGCACACGTCTCGGTCGACCCGACCGGCAAAATGTTACTGACCGCCCAGTACGGTGGCGGCAGCGTGGCGGCGTTTTCGTTGAACGAAGACGGATCGCTAAAAGAACGTACCGCCCTGATCAAACACGAAGGCGGATCCGGCGTAGTGCCCGGTCGTCAAGACGCGTCGCACGCTCACTGGACCGGGTTCTCGCCAGACAATCGATTCGCGTTTGTGCCGGACCTTGGCCTGGACAAAGTGGTCATCTACAAGGTCGACCTCGAAAATGCAACGCTCACGCCGCACGGATACGGCAAAGTCCCGTCCGGCGGCGGGCCTCGGCACATGAAGTTCCACCCGTCCGGAAAGTTCGTTTTCGTGCTGAACGAATTGTCGCTTAGCGTGACGGTGTTCGACTACAACGCCGAAACCGGCACGATGACTCCCAAGCAAACGATCCCGACGGTTTCGAAACAACTGTTGGCGAAAGAGAAGTTCAAGAGTTGTTCGGAAATTCGCGTTCACCCGTCGGGCCAGTTTGTCTTTGCCGCCAACCGCGGTCACGACACGGTCACGGTTTTCCGAGTCAACCAGTCGTCGGGGCAGTTGTCGGTCATCGAAGTCGAAAACGCTCGCGCCGTCACACCGCGAAACATCAACTTGGACCCAACCGGAAACTGGTTGCTAGCCGCGGGACAGGATTCACACACTTTGGCGTCATTCAATGTTGACGGTTCAACGGGTGAATTGACCTACAACCAATCGATCGTTGTCGCGCCGTCAGCAATCTGCGTGATGTTCGAACACGAGTGAGACAGACGCTGGACTAAAAATCTAACGTCATCTCGTCCGTCGCCAGCGTCACGGTGCAAGCAACTTTTTTGCGTATCGATTCCATCCCGACCGCATCCTCGGCCTCTTCGATCGGGTTGATGTGCGTTAGCAACAGGTGCTTTGGTCGCGACAGCGAGGCTACTTCCGCCACGCGACCGGCATAGCTGTGACCTGTCTTGACGGCCCAATCGGCTGCCGCGTCACGAAAATAACACTCGTGCATCAGCACGTCGGCACCGGCCGACCACTCAGAGTGCTGGGCGGTCGTGTCGCCCGTCGTGTCAGTTGCGTAAACCAAACGTTTGGCTGGGCGTTTGCCCAGTGGTTTCCAATCGAGTCGATAGGCGACTGAACCACCGGGGTGATCCTGTGCTCGCCAGGCAACGTCGACTTCACCGATCGAGAAGGTCGGCCGATCGTCGATCGCGATCCAATCGGCGTCCAAGGCAACGGGAAAGATCAGCTCGTTGAATACATGCGACTGGATCGCTGCCAACTTATTTGCTTCGCCGTGAATCCTGAGTTTCTCGAGCGGTCGGCCGCGGCGTTTTTCAACTTGATAAAGCACGTCCAACAAAAACGTCAGCCCGAAGGTGTGGTCCAGGTGGGCGTGGCTGATCAGAATGTCCAGGTGATCGGTTTCGACCAACTCGCCCAACCGAAACGCTCCGCTGCCCGCATCAAGCACGATGCCTGATTCCGGCAAGAAATAGCACGACGTGTGACGAGCACGATTGGGGTGATATCCAACGGTCCCTAAACAATGAAGTCGCATCGGACGGGCACCTTAATTTGGCCATCGAGAGTTTCGCCGAGCGTATCAGTCTGACTGAAGCCAACGGCGGGCTCAAGAACCGCGCTGAACATTCCGGCGTTGATGCCAGCCGAACGCCCCATTCCTTTCGCAACCAACGCCGCTTGCCAGCGAAACGGTCAGCCGATATTCTTTGTCCTCGCGGTGTCCGACAAGGCACCGATTCCACATGCGGATGTGGCGAAATTGGCAGACGCGCAAGATTCAGGTTCTTGTGCCCGCAAGGGCGTGGAGGTTCAAGTCCTCTCATCCGCATTTCTTCTTCAATCGCAAGCCAGAACGCCCACGACGTTCAATTCAATCTTCTGCGATTTTCCACGCGTTGATCTTCTCCGCATAGGAGTTAGGCCAAACCGGTTTGCAAAACCCCGCTGGAGTTTGCCTGGCGTAGGTCGCAGTGCTGGGTTACTAGGCAGTCGGCCGGGGCCGGGGTAATCTTGCGTAATGCCGGAGAATACTGGCGTTTTTGAGAATTCACCTTTGCGGACTCGAGCCTTTATGCCCACCTACGATTACGAATGCGACGCGTGCGGTCACGCGATGGAAGTTTTTCAAGGCATCAATGACCCGGTGATGAAAAAGTGTCCCGAGTGCAAAAAGCTGAAGCTCAAACGGTTATTCGGCACTGGGGCGGCAATTGTGTTCAAAGGCAGCGGCTTCTATCAAACCGACTACCGCAGCGAAGGTTACAAGAAAGCGGCCGCGGCCGATTCGAAGAGCGAGACAAAGAGCGACTCGAAGTCTGAATCCAAATCGGACAGTAAGTCCAAGTCGGCGGACAAGCCAGCCGCCAAGCCAAAGAAAAAGTCGGGCGAATAACGATGCCTCACGTTCGTTCAGCCAACCTGCTGGCCGCCGACCGATCCGGCTTGCTGGTCATCGACATCCAAGAGAAGTTGGTTCCGGCGATTCGATCGGCGGACAACGTGATTGCCGAAACGTTGAGGTTGATCGACGCAACCGAACTGTTGGACATTCCGACGGCCGCGACGGTCCAGTATCCCAAGGGACTCGGTGGGCTGGTTCGTGAACTGGCGGATCGATTGCCGCCGCCCGAAGAAAAACTCGACTTCAGCGCCGCCGTTTGCCGCGGTGCGCTGGATGCCTGGGCCAGTGCTGGACGTGACCAGATTGTCGTGGTCGGCATCGAGACTCACATTTGCGTGCTGCAAACGGTGCTCGATTTGTTGGCCGAAGGCATGCGTGTTTACGTTGTCGCCGAAGCCGTCGCAGCTCGCGGCGGCCGCGAACACGAAACGGCGATCGAACAGATGGCCGAATGTGGCGCGACGATCGTGTCGGCCGAGTCCGTGCTGTTTCAGTGGTGCGGTACCGCAGCTCGGCCAGAATTCAAAGCGATCAGCCAGATGATCAAGTCAAAGCATCGCTAGAATCTTAGAATGAGCGATTCAAAACACTTAATGCCGCTGGGAAAGGTCACCAGCTTCTACGTTCCGTCGCACAAACTCGACGACTCGCGGTTCTACGACGACAACCACACCGCTCGTTCGTCGATCCACGAATTCTTGATGCACCATTACCGGGCGTACACGCAAACGCCAACGCCGGTCAAAGGATTCTGGGTCGATCCCGCTGGCGTGTTGGTGCATGACGTGATGGAACGATTCGAAGTCTCGTTTGCTAACGAAACGGACTTTGATCAGTTGATCGAGTTCCTGGTCACTCTCTGCAAGCGGCTGTCGGAGGAAGCGATCTACGTGACTCGCGGCGAGCGAAGTTTTCTGGTGGCGCGAGAAGCCAGCGAGTGAGAGGCCATCGCAAATACGCCTGTCCTCTGTAAACGCTTGCCTGAATTCTCTATCCTTACATCCGTTGAACACACAGTCGCTCGCGTTTGTAGGATGGATGAATTGAACGGAATTTTCTCGCGAGCCCATTTGCCTGAGTTCACGTTGCCTATCAGTCGCGAGACGTCGACAACGTTGCTGCTCGTTTGCCTGCTTTGCTGTCCGGCGATCGCTGAATCACCGGCCGAAACGCCATCTGAAACGATCGCCGCGACGCAGCTAAAACACTTACGCGAGGACGTTGCCTATCTGGCCAGCGAGCCGCTGCGTGGACGCAGCGTGGCCGACGAAACGATTTTGTTGGCCGCCGACTATGTCGCCAAACGAATGTCGCAAATCGGCTTGGACACGACATCGTTCGATGGCAAACCGTTCCAACCGGTCTCGATTCGCTTGGGTGCTGAGGCTGGTCCGGCGGAAAGCAACCGACTGGTGGTCCGCTTTGCCAACGAACAAGAACGAATCATCGCCGAACTTGGCAATGATTTGATGCCGCTTGCCGTCGGCTCGACTCGCGGCCAATTGACTGGCCCGCTGGTCTTCGTCGGATATGGGATCACAGCACCAAAGCTCGGCTACGACGATTACGCCGGCATCAACGCCCAAGGTGCGATCGTCGTCGTGATCCGCAAGGAACCTCAATCGGCTGATCCGAACAGCCGGTTCGACGGCACGCGGCATACACGCCACGCGTTTTTCAACACCAAGATCAAGAACGCGATTCGCCACGGAGCCAGCGCCGTCATCTTCGTCAACGATCCAGCAAGCATCGAAATTGGCGTCCAAGAACAATCCAATCGCATCGACGCTGAACGCAAACGCAAGGTTGCGATTGATGAGCAAATCGCTGCACTGCCAGAGGGCGCCGTCAATAACCGCGAAACGCTCAGCGAAAAAGCGGCCGGCATCGAAGCGATGATCGGATCGATGGAAGTCGAGCAAAATCGAGCCCGGCGCGGCGTCATGTCGATCTCCGAGGCCGGCGATCGCCCCGAAGTGATCCCGGGCGACCCGGTGACTGCTATTCCAGTGGCCTCGGTTGCTCGCGACATCATCGACGCGATCCTAAAACGCAGCAAAGGCAAGTCACTCGCTCAAATTGAATCGTCGATCGACGCGACGCTGCGTCCCGACAGCCAAGTGTTGGCGAATGTGTCGGCGACGCTTGGCGTTGATTTGAAAGAGTCGCTTCGCGAATCGCCCAACGTAATCGGTGTGCTGCCCGGACGCGGCGAACTTGCCAATGAAACGGTCGTGGTGGGCGCTCACTTTGACCACGTCGGCATGGGCGGCATCGGATCGCTGGCACCGGGAACGGTCGCGATTCACAACGGCGCCGATGACAACGCATCCGGCACCGCGACAATGTTAGCGACGGCCGACCAAATGGTTCGACGCTTGAAAGATGTGGCGTCGCACCGACGGATTGTGTTCATCGGGTTTACGGGCGAAGAACGCGGGTTGCTCGGCAGTCTGCACTATGTGCGGTATCCGCGATTTCCGATCGAATCGACCGTCGCCATGATCAACTTGGACATGGTCGGACGACTGCGAGACAACGAGTTGACGGTTTATGGAACGGGCACATCGGAGGCGATGGACGGGATCGTCGAACAAGCCAACCGCGAAACCAAGTTTGATTTGTTCAAAGTTCCGTCGGGGTACGGACCGAGCGATCACCAATCGTTTTGCGAAGTCGGCGTTCCAGTTTTGTTTTTCTTTACAGGCTTGCACAACGATTATCACCGACCTTCTGACGATTTTGACAAAATCGAGTTCGGTGGCATGACCCGGATAACCGATATAACTTCTAACTCTGCGTTCGAGCTAGCCGTTCGTCGCCAGCGCCCCACTTATGCGGCAACCGGAAGAGATGTCCAAATTCGTCGTCAAATGACGGCATTCCTGGGCGTTACTCTTTCGATTCGCAGCGACCAAGTCGCAATTACGGGCCTGACGCCAGGCGGACCAGCAGAAACCAGTGGAATTCGTGTTGGCGATCGATTGATTTCGATGTCCGGCAAACCGATCGCTCAGACTTCGGACGTCTTAGCGCTGCTTCGCAACCAATCACCTGGGGACGAGGTCAGCATTGAAGTCGCCCGTGAAAGCCGTCGGTTTACGGTCAAGCCAAAACTGCAAGCTCGTCCCGACGGCTAACGAGTGACCGGCTAAACGAAACGACAAAAAGAAAAAGCCGAAAAAAAACGATTCAGGGCTGGTGAGCGAAAAACTCGCCTTTACGCCCACAAGAACTGGTGACACAATCGCCGAGATCGATCTTCGAATTTCAAGATCGGCTGACGTTGATGACTCGGCGCGGGTGACGGAAACCTTTGCGTGGAATCGAGCAAAACAGAGAACGTCAGTTTCAGTACGCACCACACACGCAAGGAGAGCGGACGTGCGATTTTTTGGTAAAGCAGCCATTGCTATGGCTTTAGGATTCCTGGCTGCGATGGCCCCTCAAATGGCATCCGCCCAAGACGCAGGACACCGCGTTGCCGTGGTCGACGTTGCGTACATCTTCAAAAATCACCCTGGCATCAAGGATCAAGTTGCTGCGGTTGAAAATGAGCTGAAGGCCTTCGGTGGCGAGATGCAAAAGCGCCAAGACGAGCTGAAGGCTGCGGCCGAGCAAATCAAGGCATTCAAACCGGGTTCGCCCGAGTATTCGCAGCAAGAAGAGCGTGTCGCTAGCCTCGAGTCGAAGCTGCGTTTGGACATGGCTCGCAAGAAAAAAGAACTCGCCGATGCGGAAGCTCGAATCTATTTCGAGAACTACACTCGCATTGCCGACGGCGTCAAGTTCCTGGCCAACCACTACAAGATCAACTTGGTCTTGCGTTACAACAGCGAAAACATGGACTTGGAAGAAGGCCAGTCGGTCATCCGTGGCGTCATGAAAAACATCGTTTATCACGACGATGATTTGGACATGACCAAGGGCGTGATGCAGTACTTGGACAAGTTCAGCGTCGCCGGCAAGCCTGCCGCAACTCGCTAGTTCCGTCGACACCCATCAGCCAGGACTCGTCCAGCACACGGACAGGACTTGTCCAGGACTTGTCCAGGCAAATGGGTTGCCGTCGCACGAAAAGCCAGGAAACGACCTGGCCTACGATCGAAAGTAGAACGCTCGCCAAGGATGGCGGGCTAACTCGTCCAAGGAGGGCCGTCGCGTGCATCGACCACGCAATGAACACACGACCGCCGTCACGTGCGAAATACACGGACGCGGCTACTGGTCCGGCAAAGCAGTCATTGTGACTGTTCACCCGGCGCCAATGGGAACCGGCATCTGCATGATCCGCACGGATCTAGCATCTGCACCTCGTTGTGTCGCATCGGTCCACCATCGCGAAGACGCCAACCTGCGGACCAACTTGGTCTGCGGCGAAGCCCGTTTCCAGATGGTCGAACACCTGATCGCAGCCCTTGCTGCTCTTGAAATCGACAATGCGTTTGTCGAAATCAACGCGGAAGAACTACCGGCTCTCGATGGCAGTAGTCTTGCGTTTGTCGAAGCCCTTTCACACGCTGGATTGGTCATTCAAGCACAGCCGCGCCGTCAACTGATCATCCGCGATCGCTATCGTGTGGGTTCAGCCGGTGGCTGGCTAGAAGCGATGCCAGCGAAAAATGGCGAATCGTACTTTGAGTACCAACTTAGCTTTGACGACGAGACGCCGATCGCCCCACAAGCGTTCAGCGTCGAGCTGACGCCCGATCGATTCATTCGCGAAATCGCGTCGGCTCGTACCTTTGTCACGTCCGCCCAAGCCGAACAGATCCGGGCAAGCGGAATGGCTTCGCACGTGACCAACCAAGATCTTGTCGTCGTCGGCCCCGCCGGCCCGATCGACAACGCGTTCCGATACACCAACGAATGCGCACGCCACAAAACACTTGATTTGATTGGCGACCTAGCACTTTCGGGTCTTGAATTGATCGGTCGATTCACCTCGTTTCGTGGCGGGCACAACCTGAACGGACGAATGGCAATGCAGCTAGCCAAGCTCGCCAGTTGTGAATCCGTCAGTCAATCCCGAGCAACAAATCAGTCTGGTCAAATCACTGATGCGTTCAGTACAAACGACCGAAACAATCCCTATAACCCCAACACCATCGAGAGTCGAGAAGCAGCCTAGTGACTGCCTCGCTGGTTTTTGTAAACCAGTGACTCTTCGAGACACCAAAGACCGACACCCGCGTCGATTGCAGGAATCCACATGAGCAGCATGATCGCGCAAACCGCCGTCGTTGACCCCCGTGCCAAACTGGGGAACAACGTTCGCATTGGCCATTTCTGTGTGATCGGTCCCGACGTCACGATTGGTGATGACACCATCATCGATTCGCACTGCGTCATCAGCGGCAACACACGAATCGGCGAAGAGAACCACTTCTTTAGCGGCTGTGTGATCGGCACTCATCCCCAAGACACCGGATATCGCGAAACACCAACGTGTGTCGAGATCGGCGACGGAAACACCTTCCGCGAACATTGCACCGTCAACCGCGCGACTGAAAAGGAAGACGGCATCACTCGCGTTGGCGACAACAACTATTTGATGACCAACGTTCACGTCGCACACGATTGCAAGTTGGGCGATCGGATTGTGATTGCCAACAACGGCATGCTGGGCGGACACGTTCATGTGTTCAATGACGTGACGATCGCCGGCGGAGTCGGGGTGAACCACTTTGCATCAATCGGACAGATGAGTTTCGTCAGCGCGATGAGCCGCGTCTTGCACGATGTCCCACCCTTCATGATCGTCGACGGCCAACCGGCCAAGCCACGCGCGGTCAATAGCGTCGGACTGAAACGACACGACTATCCCGCCGAAGACATCGAAGTTCTATCGCGGATCTATCGCATGATGTACCGATCCCGAATCGGCGTCGAAGCGACTCGCAAACAGATCATGGAATCGGGCCCCATCCGCCCAGTGATGAAACAGTTTTTCGACTTCATTGACATTGCCGGAACCGGCAAACACGGCCGCGGCCGACAACAACGAAAGAAAGCAGCGTGAGCAAGCTACGCATCGCCGTCATCGGCGCCGGTCACTTGGGACGAATCCACAGCAAGCTGATCGGCCAAGTCGACGGCGCATCTCTGGTCGGCGTCAGCGACCCTTTTGAATCGGCACGAACCAACGCAGCCGAGCTGTTTTCGGTTCCGACGTTCGCTGACTATCGCGATCTGATTCCGAACATCGACGCAGCCATCATCGCAGCGCCGACCGATCTTCACGCCGAAATCGCTGGCACGCTGATCTCGGCTGGCAAGCACGTGATGGTCGAAAAGCCAGTCACGATCGAGTCCACAGATGCTGACCGACTCGCCGCTCTGGCCGCCAAACGTCAAGTCACGTTGCAAGTCGGCCATGTTGAACGATTCAACCCTGCGTTCACCGCACTCGGTGATCTTGCGGTTGACGTCAAGTACGTCGAAGCCGTCCGTGCGTCTAGTTTTCCAGGACGTTGTCTGGATGTGGGCGTGGTGATGGACTTGATGATCCATGACATCGACTTGGTTTTGTCGATGACAAACGCTCCGCTGAAATCCGTTAGCGCGTCCGGAATGGCCGTGATCAGCAATCATGACGACTTGGTCGAAACACGATTGGAGTTTGAGTGCGGACTGGTCGCAAACCTGAAGGCGTCACGGATCAGCCCAACGCCAGCGCGCAGCATGCAGGTGTTTGGCGCCAATGGGTTTGCCGAAATCGACTTCGGTGCTCCGTCATTATCGGTCGTTCGCCCCTGCGAGTCGGTGGTCAACCGATCGTTTGATCTGTCGATGGAAACCGAGAATCCGCTCGGATACTCGGCCACCCTGTTCAGTGGCAAACTGCAGTGCGAAACGCTGGAACTTGAACCACGAAACGCGATCCTTGACGAACTGCATGACTTTGTCATCAGCATTCAAACCGGAATCGCACCAACAGTGGATGGCGTAGCAGGCGCACGAGCAGTCACGATTGCAAACCGAATCTTGGAAGCAGTTCAGCAACGCCAGTGGTACACAGACTGCCGAACGACCGAGGTCGGTCCGCATGCAATCCCACGCGAGCGCATCGAAGCGGTCAGCCGACGCATCCACCAAGACCGCAAGGCAGCCTAAATAGGCGGATAACTTCACAGCGAATAACTTTCGCTAACGGAAATCGCTGTGATCGAACACACGCGTTTCTCAATTGCCGCCGTGGTGACCCCACCACACTTTTGCTTCGTCGATCGACCAGGGATACTTCATTCGCAACTGGTCGATGACTTGGCACAGTTCGCCAATCGTTCCGAACCGATCTTCCGGACGTTTTGACATGCAGCGGAAAACCAGTTCTGAAATCTCTTTCGGCACTTCTTCGCCGCGGTGAATTGCAATCCCGATCGGATGCTCGGACAAGATCAACGCAAACAGCGATTCCGGATCCGATTCAATGAACGGCGGTCGTCCTGACAATAAATAGTATGCGACGCAGCCGACCGAATAGATATCGCTGCGCGGATCCATCACACCGGGTTGCCGGAATCGTTCGGGCGCCATGTACATCGGTGTGCCGGCCCAAATCGTCTCGCTGGTTTGATAGACGCCCGCATCGGGTTCAAGGGGCTTGGCCAATCCATAGTCGAACACCACCGCCCAATCGCCAACCGATGGGTCGAGCGACAACATGATATTTTGCGGCTTGATGTCGCGGTGCAACAGATTCATCGAGTGTGCTTCGGCGAGCGCATCGCAGACCTGACGCATGACCGTCAACATTCGGCCGATCGCCTGATAGCCGCTGCGGGCGACCACTTCATTTAGCGTCAGCCCTCTCAGGAACTCCATCACGCAATACGCTTCGCCTTCTTCGCTGCGGCCGTAGTCGTAAATTTGGACGCTGTGCGGATTGCTAAGGCTGGCCGCCAAACGGGCTTCGCGGTCAAACCGCAATCCGTCTTCGGCCGAGTGCCTGTCACCTCGCAATACTTTCAATGCCGCGTCACGCCCCAGTTGTTTGTGGACCGCTTTGAAGACGACTCCCATCCCGCCGCTGCCCAATTGTTCCTGGATATCGTAGCGCGAAAGAGGATGATTTGCCGCATGTTCGGCCGTCGATGTGCGAGCGAGTTTGGTTGCGGCCAAAAACGCAGTCAGTGACAACAGGCTGCCCAGCAGCAAAAAGGCAAACCGAACCACTCGCACCGGCGCGAACGCTTGGTCAGCTTCCTGTTCGACAATCACGCCCATGTTCCATTTGTCCAGCCAACGCCAAGCGCCGACGACCGATCCGCCATAGTAAGTCGAGTAGGGTGCAGTTTGGATATCAGGCCGGATTCCAACCGCACCAGCAACCGCGACCGTGACTGGCCGAAATTGGCGCTGAAACGCTCCCTGGTTTGTTCGGGACAACAAGTATCCCGGATCGCTGACTCGCAAATTCGCGGCGATGTCATTCGGCCCAACGTCCAACAACCCCCGCGTCGCCAAACCGAGCGCCCGACCACTTGCGTTGAGCATGACGCCATCACGATTGATAGCAAATGCGTCCAGTTGACCGACTTCGATGACGTCGGAAAAAACGGCGTTGAACGCTTCGTAAATACCAATCCCACGCACCATCAATGACGCGATGATGCGTCCATCGCTGTCGTGAATCGGAACGATCACAGCCATCACTGGCTGTTCCGCACTGGGATCAAAGCCGGGCAAATCCGCAGCCGGTCGCTCGGGGCCATAGATGACCGTTTCGCCCGCCATCACTCGCGCCAAATTGGCGGCACCGGACGGATGCACGGGTTTTCCGATGTCGGCGCGATCCTCGGACCAGCTGGCCAGAGTGCGAAACGAGTCATTCCAAACGATGAACTTGACGTCTTCGACGCCCGATAGCTGCTTGAGCTGCTGATGGATTCTGCCAATCTGTTTCGAACTGCGAAGTTCGTCGATCGATTGACCGGTTTCAGCAAGTTCGTTCAGTTCAATCACAGCAGCACGAAGGTTCGGCTCGCGAGACCACGATTCCACCAACGTGGCTTTATCGCCAAGGAAACGATCCGCCGAAATCGCGACGCTGTTGATCACGCCTCGCAGTTCGGTTCGAATCGATTGCTCGATCATCGACTCGACTTCGCGGTAAGTCCACCAACCAATCAAGGCAGTTGGCAATAACGCCGCCAACCACAACCAACCCGAGTTCCGGCGGCGACTGTTGCGAGTCCGCCGGGCCCAAATCTGATTGCTGGTCGATTGGTGCTTTCGGCGTTCTTCTTGTTTGACGCGTGGCGAAGCGTGAGTCCGGTTGGCGCCGTGTCGGGTGACCGCTGCCGATCCGCCCGAACGACCGCGCCCCGGCAATGCCTCGATCTCACCGCGGCGAGTCTGATTCTGTGAATCACCGCGTCGCGTCGTATCGCCGCTTCGTTTGGAAACAGGTCCGCTTTTGGTGCCAGGCCCACTTTTCGTACCAGGGTCGGTTTCGCGCGTTAAATCAGAACCTGCAGGGCCGGTCTTTGTGATCTCACCAAACGCGCTGCCGATCTGGGTGGGACTCGAGATCGGCGCTGACACCGGCGTTGCCGATTCGCCTTCGATCTTGGCAAACTCGGCATCATGTTCGGCCAACAACGACATCACTTCGTCGAACAGCGAATCATCACCATTGCAATGCGAACGCACGAATTTCTGCTGCTGGTCGGCAGGCAATTCTTCCGCGGCCAGAAACAGATCTCGAATTCTGGCATACCGAGCCGCATCCATTCGTCAAACGTCTCCAGGTGATATCGCACCTGAGCCTTCTTCGGTTTCGATCACGCCAGCTTGTTCGTCAACAGCTTCGTCGGAAGCAGCGTCGTCCGAAAAGTCTTCGCTCCGCAATTCACGACGCATCCAAGCCCGCGACATTGCCCATTCTTTCTCGACCGTGCGGAGACCCAAATTCATTTCGGTTGCGATCTCTCGCATCGTCATGCCGCCGAAGAACCGCAGTTCGACGATCTTGGCTTGCCGAGGATTCAGTTCGGCGAGTGTTTTCAACAAATCGTCCAACGCAACCACGTCGTCGTCGTCGCTCAGCTTGAAAGTGACATCGTCGGTCAGTTGGCGCCGTTCCCAGCCACCACCGCGTTTTAGTGAACGAACCTTGCGAGCATGATCGACCAGAATCCGTCGCATCACAGTCGCACCGATCGCAAAGAAGTGCGTCTTGCCCTGCCAATTGATCCGCGATTGGTCGACCATTCGAACGTACGCTTGGTGGACCAACGATGACGAACTCAATCGATTCCGCAGAGGCTCATTTTGCAAAAAACGCCCCGCCAAACGACAAAGATCTTCGTACATCAACGTGAAGAGCTGGTCGGTTTTACCCGATTCACCCTTCGTGCTTTTCGACAGGAGATCAGTGATCGAATTCATGGGCAACCGCCAGGCCAACGTTCGAAACAATAAATAATTAAAGGCATACGGGCAAAGCCCCTGGCCTGAAATGCCACAATGTTGAAGGCATTGAGTATAGCAGGCCCAAAGCTGACCACTCAAACAGACGACACTTTGTCATCGCATCTCTTGGACCTGTGCACCCCCCCATTGTATAGGTTCCCAGCGAACCGCAATGTGTTATCGCTCGGATTCTCGAGCGAATTGCAAAGCAGCGACTCGCCTTGGCGGGTGAAACGTGGTGGTGACGCCGTGGTGGTGGCTGGTGGCTGGTGGCTTGGGGGTGGTGGCTAGGCGAGTAGCTTTGCCGCCGCACACATGCCCTCGGCCTCGGCCTGCGATTCCGCTTCGGCGATGAACCGGACGATCGGCTCGGTATTGCTGCCGCGGACCAATAACCACTTGTCGTCCCAAGCAAGCCGCAGCCCGTCCCCGGTTTGCACTTTCGCGTCCGGGTATTGATCGGTCAGTTTCTTGAACAAGTCGGGCAGTCGATCGGCCGAAACCGTCGCTTTGTCTTTGTGGATGTGCAGCTTGGGCAGTCCATCGGCAAGCGTCGCGACCGATTTGCCCGTCGCGGTCATCAAATCCAAGATTTGCGCCATCCCGACAAAGCTGTCGCGGACATAACCGACTCGCGGGTCAATCGGACCGCCGTTGCCCTCGCCGCCGTACGCTGCTTTCTTGTCGATCATCATGTCGGCGACGTTCGCTTCGCCAACCGAACTTCGATAGGATTCGACACCCGCGTCGCGAGCGATCCGTTCGCTCATCCCGCTGGTGGCTCCATTGATCACGATCGGCCCCCGAGTCGCCTCGTCCGACATCGCTCGCAACACACATAGCGCCAACGTGTACTCTTCGCCCACGTACCGCCCGTCCGCGTCAACCAGCGCCAATCGGTCTGCATCCGGATCTTGGCAGAACCCAACGACGCATTTCTCGTCACGCACTCGCTTGGCAATCGCAGTCAAATTGGCGGCCGTCGGCTCGGGCTCGTGCGAGAACTTGCCATCGGGCGTGTCACCGACTGCGACGATTTGGCAACCGAGTGCTTTCAACAACCGCACGCCCAGCAGACTGCCCGCACCGTGATTGCTGTCGATCAGCACTCGATGGCCGGCTGCTCGGATCGCCAGCGTATCGACGGTCTCTAGAACCGCGCAAAGATGAGGTTCGTGCGGATCGGATTCTTCTGAGATCCGGCCAATCTGGTTGAACGGTTTGTAATCTGCTTCGCCAGCAAAGTAGGCATCACGAATCGCCGCCCCGGTGACCGCATCGAGCACTCGTCCGGTCGAACCAAACAACTTGATCCCATTGTAAGGCGGTGGATTGTGGCTGGCCGAGATCTGTACGGCACCGGCGGCCCCCCGTTGTCGCACCAAAACTCCGATCGTTGGCGTCGCCGCAACGTCGACATCAATACAGTCGCGCCCACACGCCGAAAGTGCCGCGATGATCGCGCGGCTAAGCATCGGCCCGGTATTACGCCCGTCGCGGCCGACGATGATCGGGCCGTCAGGCAATTTGCTGGCGAAAGCGGCGACGAACCGCATCGCGACTTCGGGAGTCAAGGTTTCGCCAACGATTCCACGCAGACCGCTAACGCTGATGATCAATTCGCTCATGTTTTCGATACTTTCGAGTCACTTTGGGTGCCTTGGTTGCGACGACCGGCAGACTGCAAATAGAATCGCATCACTGCAACGTAACAAGGTCAGCGCAGCATCCCCCAATCTTGAAGATTCTATGAGTATTGACGCAACCGTGCCCTCCTCTCTGTCCGCCGTCCAACAAGCCGTCACCGATGGCAAGCTGACTGCCGCCGCCGCCAAAAATATCGAAGCCTGGCTGACCGAAGACCGCTATGCCGAATATCGCGACGAAGTGATCGAGCACATTGTCGCCGGCAAATGGCAAAAACTGGACGACGTTTTCTGGACGATCATCCCGTTCGGGACCGGTGGTCGCCGAGGCCGGATGTATTCGATCGGGTCCAACGCGATCAACGATCGAACGATCGGGGAAAGTGCACAAGGATTGGCCGACTACGTGGTCGAATTCCACAAAGGCAAGAAAGACCTTTCCTGCGCGATCGCTTATGACACTCGGCACAAGTCACGTCACTTCACCGAATTGTGCGCCGGCATCATGGCCGCCGCTGGCATCAAGGTGTACTTGCTTGACGACTATCGCGCGACGCCGCAATTGTCGTTCGCTGTCCGTTATAAAAAATGCGACTGTGGCATCATGGTCACGGCCAGCCACAATCCGCCCAGCGACAATGCCGTCAAGGTTTACTGGTCCAGCGGTGCCCAAGTCTTGCCGCCGCACGACAAAGCCATCATCGGCAAAGTCATGAACTGTCAACAAATTCGGTCGATGCCGTTCGACGAAGCCGTTGCCAAGGGGATGGTCGAAGTCGTCACCGAAGAAGTCGACAAGGCGTACTTCGATGCCGCCAGCAAGTGTGCATTCGAAGGTCCTCGCGACGTCAAGTTGCTGTACACACCGCTGCACGGTGTCGGCGCCGCAGCCGTTGTTCCGCTAGCGAAACGCGATGGATTCACCGACATCGAAATCTATGGACCGCACGCCGAAAAGAGCGGTGACTTTCCGAACGTTCCTGGCCATGTCTCGAACCCCGAGAACGCTGCGATCTTTGACGAACCGATCAAGCACGCCCAAGCCCACGGCCAAAACTTGATTCTGGCAACCGACCCCGACTGTGACCGCATCGGTGTTGCCGCGCCCAAAACGATGGACACGGCGGGCCCGTGGCGAACATTTAACGGCAACGAAATCGGCGCAATTCTGGCCGAGTACGTGCTCAGCAAACGAAAGGCCGCCGGCACGCTGTCGCCACAGCACTACATCGTCAAGACGTTGGTAACAACCGAACTGACCCGCCGGATCGCCGAAGAGTACGGCGTTCGATGCGTCGGCGACCTGTTGGTCGGATTCAAGTACATCGCCGAAGTGATCGACCGCGAAGGTCCGGACCAGTTTGTCTACGGCACCGAAGAATCGCACGGATACTTGGTCGGCCAGTATTGCCGCGACAAGGACGGTGCGGTGGCGGCGATGTTGATGTTCGAATTGGCTGCCGAATTGAAGGCACAGAACATTTCGATGCACGACTACCTGTGCGATCTGTTTCGCAAGCATGGCTATCACCGCGAAACGCTGATCAACTTGGTGATGGAAGGCAGCGAAGGCATGGCCGCGATGCAGCGTCTGATGAAGTCGTTCCGAACCTCGCCGCCCGAATCGGTCGCCGGGATCAAGATCGCGAAAGTACGCGATTATGCAGCGGGAACGATCACAGACACGGCAACCGGCAAGTCCGAAAAACTGGATGGCCCGACCGGTGACCTGATCATTCTGGATCTGGCCGAAGAAGGAAATTACGTCGCCGTCCGGCCTAGCGGTACCGAACCGAAGATCAAACTTTACGTCTTCACGCGTTTGGAACCAGCCAAGTCGCAAGATTTAGACGCCGCCGATTCTGTCCTAGGATCCCGGATCCAAACGCTCGAAAAAGACGTCCGCGCATACGCGGCAAAGAACGCGTAGCGGCAAGTTCGGGAATAACTCCGGCATTCGCAAGCCCAAGATCACCTTCCCGCCCCGCGGGAGGGTAGATTCCCAACACTACTTCCGCATGATCTCGTAGGAGCCCGTTCGCCTGCATCTGGCCAACGAATTAGACAATCAGTCGACAGCGATGCAAGCGGCTTGTTCGGTGCTGCGCACAAACACCTTTCCATCACTGATCGCTGGCATCGACCAGCACTTGCCGGTCAAAACGTCCTTGCGAGCGAGTTCGTGGTATCCCGATGGATCTGCTTTGACAATCGCGACTTCGCCGGCGTCTGAAAGCACCACCAACTTGTCGCCTGCCAGGATACAGTTGCCCGGTCCAAACCCACGCTCGGCCCACTTGATTTCGCCGGTTGCCAATTCAACACATTGCAGCGGAGCGGTCCCGTACTTCTTGAATTCAAAGAGACCGTACAGGTGACCGTCGTGAACGACCGGCGTGCTCCAGTGATTCATCAACTCGTTTGACTTGAACCAGACTTCGTCCGCAATCGCGGTGCCGTTTTTCTTGAAAACGCCTGCGCCGACGCCGTAACCGGCTGAGCAGTAGACAAGATCACCATCGGTTACCGGCGAAGCTGCTGTCGATGTACTGAACGGGAACTGCGCCCGCCACAGTTCTTTGCCCGAATTGGCGTCGACCGACACCAAACCCGATTTAGCAAAGAAGATCACCTCATCACCGCCATCACCTTTAGCAACCGTGGGAGTTGCGTGCGTGATCGTTTCGTCACCCGATTCCCAGACATTCTTTCCGGTCGTCTTTTCAAACGCTAGAAACGACTTACCCGCTCCGCCGCCGCCTACAATCACCAAGTCGCCAGCGATCACCGGTGATGTCGCGTTCAACCACGAAATGTTTCGGCCATCATATTCCTTGATGACGTCGCGTTTCCAAACGAGCTTGCCTGTCGCGGCATCAAAACACTGCAACAACATGTACGAATCGTAAACATAGACTCGGCCGTCATCGACCAAAGGTGTCGAGCGAGGTCCGTCGCCGCCACGGTTGTCTTTCGTGCCCGCACCGCCGCCGCCCTGCTCGTAAGCACTGCTACCCATCGGCACAGCCCACAACTCTTTCCCGTTGCTGGCGTCCATCGCCACCAGCGTTTCTTTTTCGTCGCGTCCGATGACCGTGAACGCACGACCGTCAGCGATCGCAAACGAACTGAACCCCAACGGAGCCGGCACGGTCCAAACGACGTTCAACGAATCACCGATCGACTCTGTTGATTTTCCATCGCCTTGGTTACCACGATACTGATGCCAATCTTCGGCTCTGGCGAACGACGCAGCCACGGCAACGGCGGTAGCTGCACAAGCAAAACGGAACAATTTCATGGTCAAAGCCTTTTCGGCGCTGGGCGAAAATGGTGGGAGACTTGAAAACACTCGGCTCGATCGATTTCAAGCTCTGTGGTTTCGGGCTCCGTAGTTTAGTAAAACCAGCCCGTCTTGGTTAGCCGTTTCGCGGCACCCCAAACAATGAATCTCCACCAAGGAAACTGCCGCATGGATCCGTTTTTAGAAGCCGCCATCGACGAAGCCCGCCAAGGACTTAGCGAAGAAGGCATCCCTATCGGCTCGGTGCTCGTCATCGATGGCGAAATCGTCGCCCGCGGCCACAACCGACGCATCCAAAAAGGCAGCGTGATCTTGCACGCCGAAATGGACTGTCTGGAAAAAGCCGGTCGACGAACCGCTGCGGATTACTCGCGGTCCATCCTGTACTCGACGCTGTCGCCGTGCGACATGTGCAGCGGCGCCGCCCTGCTGTACAAGATCCCCAAAATCGTGGTCGGCGAAAACCGAACTTTCCAAGGCCCCGAATCCTACGTCCGCAGCCGAGGCGTGGACCTAGAGATCCTCGACGATCCTGACTGCATCGCCATGATGCAGTCTTTCATCGCCGAGCGACCGGAACTGTGGAACGAAGACATCGGGCTGCCGAACTAGAGCCTATCGGGCGTTCTTCGCTCGCAGTTGTTCCAAGTAATCACAGCCCTTCCAGGTCAGAACCAACGGGCCTTTGTCGGCGAGCGTTTGGGAACCAAGTTCGACGAAGCCTGCATCGGCTAGCAGATAGACGTGATCGACAACCGCATCACGTTCGTACCCTTCGATCGGAATCGTTCCTTTAAACATACGGTGGCCCTTGCTCTCGACAAACAACAGCAACTTGTAAACCAAAACCATGTCTCGCTTCATCGAACGTCTTTCCAGTCAGGGCATCGCTCAGCATCAGACACGCGAAATCGCCATGTCTCAGGCCCCCTAGAGTCGGCCGGCACCAACAATCCCGCAAGTGCAATCACGACCGCCCATGACATCGACTCTACTCTTATCGTCACTCTTGTAGTCACGAACCTGCTATCCGCCTTGGCTCATTAGACACGGTCCGCGTCCTTGGCATGCCCCCCACCTAATTAGCAGCGACCTACAAGATCGCACTCAAAACAGCCTAAACAGGCCTTCCAAGCCCCCCCCCAGAAGTGACGCAACACGCGATTATTGTCGTAAATCGATGCCAATATCGTTGTTAACTCACGCAGCCTACGTAGACTGGGAGCTCTGTCGTCGATTGACATCTGCCCACCTCACGGCCCCTTCGTGGAATTCAGTAATGCTTCGGACTTTGATTTGCTTTGGCTTGCTCGCTTGTTTTGCTTCGACTCAAGCATCCGCTGCGTTTGTTTTGGATTTCACATCCTCGACGGAGGGCTTTACGGCAAGCAGCGCTGCATCTGTCGGTTTTGCCGGCGGTGTATTGCAAGTCGTCGACGCGCCGGGCGGTGGTGAGTTCTTCGAAGACTCTTCCCGAGCAACGAGACTTGATTTTTCGTTTGCTTCACCGCTGGGGGTCGAGCTCAATGCCGCGGCAGCCAATGGTGGAACGATTTCATTCGATATCTCCATTGCCGAAAGCGACATCACTTGGGCCGGAGCTGGACGCCCTGGCCTGCTGGAAATGCAACTTACCCTCGACAGTCCTGGTCGCGATACGGAAGTGGAGTTGTTATCCGTTCCTTCCGTTGGCGGAACAACAACGAGAACTTTTTCCGCGAATATCGTTCCTGGAATCGGCCAGCAGTTCAACGGCACCAACGACAGCATCAACTTCAATACGAGTCCGGGTTCTCTATACATCGGCCTCAAAGATCAAGGCGACTTTATAACGACTGCAACCTTCTCGATCGACAACTTTACAGTCTCGGCGAATGCCGTCGCCGTGCCCGAACCTTCATCGCTTGCTCTGGTTGCCATCGGTGGCGTCGCAGTCGCTGCCCGTCGTCGCAAGTCAGTCAAAGCGTCCGTTTAATCAGCTAACTGAATACAGTCCTGAATCCGCTCCAGCGCCGGACCCTCATGAAATCTTTGCTATCGGGCATCATCGCGACCGCGGTGATGCCCTTTCTTTTTGGTGCCTCGTCGCTCGTCATCGCTGACGAAACACCCACCATTTCAAATCGATCCGCGAAGGCTCGGTTTGATTACGAGTTGATTTTCGACAGCGACTTTTCGAAGCCACAGTCGATCGATCCCAAAGTAGGACAATGGCGCCGCGAGACGATGCGGGACAGCAACAATTCCGGCCAACATCGTCAAGGGGAAGGTCGTCGACACGCTGCTTGGTATGACAAGTTCGCGGACGAAACGGCATCGGTTGAAGACGGTGTCCTGGTCCAACGCGGGTTCGTTGCCGATTCGGAACTAGACAATTTCACCAGCCGCGATTCCGGTGCAAAACCTCGCAACCATCTCTACACCGATCCCGATCCGAAAGACGCGGCGCTCGGGGAAGTGAATTTCGCGGACTTCGAAATCCACACTTCCTGGTTCGATACGTTCGCCGCCAAGTCAGTCGATGGAAAGCAAGTTCCCGTCCTACGCACTGACGAACTGCTGCCGAAAGACAAGTTCTGGGGACAAGACGGAAAGACAGACACTCTGTCGCCCAACATCACTTTCGAGCCAGGGACGTTCTTCGAAATCACAGTCAATTTCGAAGACATGGAAGCACTCGCTCACCGTCATTCGTTTTGGCTGATGCCGGCGAGCGAACAGGGACTCGCCTACGACAACGATCCAGCAAACGGACTGGAAATCGACATTTACGAACACGAAATGGTCGTGGCGAAAGACCAAGTTCCGGCCGGCGGCGACAATCCCAACGAAGTGATGCTGATGAAGTGCATCGGCGGAAAAACCACACCGCCTTCGACCTTCAATGAACTGCACCCCGACGGAAAAACATCGATTCATTCGCCGGGGATCAATCGAGGTTGGCACAAAATCGGATTTCTGTGGACCAACGAGGTGGTGATGTGGTTCATCGATGGACAAGCTGTCGTGCGAGATCGCAAGTTAGTACCGCAAGTGCCGATGTACTTGATTCTCTCACGCGAGGCGAACACGGGTGCCGGACAATCCGGCGACGCACAAAACTTGAAAGCCGATGGTGACAAAATCCCCATCGATGCCGGCCTGTATGGTCGCAACGTTGCCACGCCAGCCAATCGCGACCTGATCAAACAAGGCCGTGACGAAGTGAAGGTAAGAAGCGTGAAAGCATGGAAACTGACAACACGCTAAGAAAATAGTCGTTGCAACGCAAACTCGCAGGCTGCTTTTACGAGATCCGTCACTGCAAGTTCCTAAAACGCCGAGATCACTTCAAGTTCGGCTTTAGTAATCAACGACGCATAGACTTCGATGTCGATTTGTTCCGAGATGAAGTGAGTGCTGCCGTCGGCCAGATTGATTTGCAACCCGCCGGGGTGAAACGAGTACGCTTCGTTGTTGTTGGTTTTGTTGATTGCCCATGGTCCCGAACAGCTCAAACCATCGTCGCTGAATCCATGCAGTGGGATAAAGTTCTGAGGGTCAGCCCAACCGCCACCCTTCGCTCGCCCATTGGCGACGTTCAGATTGCCGCAACCGTTGTCGTTCGTCGACGGTCCTAACCGGCCATTGACATAGAACTGGGGTCGACCGGCATCCTCGGTCAACAGCATCGTGTTTGACAATCCGTCGAAAACATCACGCATTCGCGTGACACTTCGGTTGATCAAACCAAATGGTTTCTTTCTCCGTTTGACGAACCCCGCGTTCATGATCGTCGACGTGACCACACCATGGGGAACATAATCCGTTGTGGCAGTCATGACTCCGCCACCCGCACGATCGAGCAGCCCACTAATCGGCGTACTCGGGCACGTGTACGTCGACACCTTTTTATCAATCGTGTCATGGTTGCGACTGTTATTCCAATCGACACTGAAATCATAGCTACTAAAAAGGTCAACACGTTCAAGAAACGGCATGATGGCAACAGCCCAAGTATGGCCGCGATTGGGCAAGGCTTGACGCGGAAACATCTTGTACAGCGAATGGTAGTTCTGGGCGGCAAGGCCGATCTGTCGCATGTTGTTCGAACATGACATGCGACGCGTAGCTTCACGGGCCGCCTGAACAGCCGGCAACAACAGCCCAATGAGCACTGCGATGATCGCAATCACCACCAGCAATTCGATCAGAGTGAATCCCACGCGTCGACTTCGAACGAGATTGCCAATCACCAAAACCGTGCCTCACTCTACCGGTGAACCGAAGAACCCAGCCCAACAGTCTAACGCATCCGCGAACCGCTTTCGCGCAGCGAGTGCCTGAATAGCAGGAACCACAAAGCTCGCCGAATGATTCGGTTAACACCGCATCATTGAAACGTCAATCCTGCACAGACGTCATTTGCATCGTATCAGCGATTCCATAAAAACGGTTCGCGCTGCGGCATCGTGGGATCGCGTACCACTGATCACCCAACTGTCCCACAACGATTCGAGATCCGTACTCGCGACCGTCGTATCCTTCTGCCACCACAGCAACGCACATAAACTTTTCAGCGTAGTAAGTGCTCACCATTTCCAAACGCAAAGCGACAACTCGTCTGTCGTCGGGATCAAAGGCTTCACTTGCGACGACGCGCACAGGTCGATTCGGATTCATTCGCTTTGGCAATTCGTAGACCGTAAACGATTCCTCGCCGTGACTGAATTTGGTTTCATGCAGACACTGGGCAAACTTCTGCAGCGTGTCGACCGAACCGTCACATACACCCAAAAGCAGATGTCGAACAAAGTCTTTGGGTGATTCCATTGCACAGCCACGAAACAGAGCGGAGGCAGCATCTTCGGGGCTGGACGCGCCTTCGCGATCGAACGTAAACGGAGCGAGAATCGGGTCTGCGACTGCGGCATTCAAGCGAACCCCGTAGGTCATCGTGGCAGCAACAATCACGGCCATCACCGTGCATGCGATGGAAAAACTGCGGCGCTTCATGGTTGTGATGCCCTTAAAAAAGTGAACAAACGACGCTTGTGTTCGCCCGACCGAAGCGAGCGACGATACCACGGAACTTTAACCGACAAGTGAACTCAAATGGGACAATTCAAAGTGTAAAGCAAAGATCAGACAATCGTGGCTTGGCGAACTGATGGGTATATTGATCGCTTCGCCGAAAATTTTCGGATGTGGTGGACCCTAGGAAGACCGAGAAATTGATGCCAATCCCGAAGTGTTTGATTCGAAGCGCCGTTGGTTTCGGACTGTGGTTGGGAGTGATCGGTTGCTCAACATCTACCGTACCAACGCCCGACAAGGACTCCGCTGCTGCAAAAGTCAAAACGCCGACTATCGAAAAGTCGGAATCCGTTGCCCCGCCACTCGGCGATCAGCCCCCATCAATCGACGTACTGATCCAATCGGCGGAAGAAGCTTTGGCCGCCGGCCAGTGGGACAAGGCCAGAGAATCGCTGCGGCGCGGACTACTGATCCAACCGGACAGTTCGCGGCTACGATTCTTGTCTGCTCAAGCCGAGGCGAACGACGGAAACCTTGACGAAGCGATCGCGATTCTGGCTTCGATTGACAATAGCGATCCCGATTTTGGCATCGCCTCCCTGGGGCAAGCGGCACAGTGGTTGGCATCTGCAGGACGCGCGACCGAAGCCAGAAACATGTACGAAAAAACGCTCGAGTTAGCACCCGATGTCGACTTCCTGCGTCACCAGTACGCTGCGTTCCTGAACTTTGTCGGCTGGCGATACCGTGCCCGCGACGTGCTCGAGCCGCTTGTGAAGTCCGGGCAAGCTAACACGGCCGAACTTCGGTCTCTTTTGGACGTTTCGAATTCGTTTGCCGCGACCCAGGCGACTAGCACGAGCGGAACCGCCAACCGCGAGGGGCCGCTCAGCGAATCACTCGGACGGCTAAGCCATCGCCAGCCTCGGATCGCCATTGAGATTCTGCAAGCGATGTTGAAGCAAGGGTTGATGGATCGCGAATCGACAACCGACGCGGCAATCGCAGCCGGGTTTGCCGAGCTTCAACAGTTTGACGAAATGGCACAATGGCTCGACGACTCGTCACCGGACGTCACCAACAATCCGATGTACTGGCGAACGATCGGCGACCAGCGTTTCTTTGACGGCCGCGCTGACGAGGCCGTTGCGTGCTATCTGAAATCGATCGATGGCGACTGTACCAACCCGATTGTCTACGAACGCCTGACGGCCGCAATGCTGCGACTGGGCGACGATCCGTCCGCGCGACGCATCGACGGACATCGCGAATTGTTGCTGTCGATTTCACAAGTTGCCGAAGCGATCGTGACTCAAACACCAAGCGACGACAGCCTTGCCGTTGAATTGGCGGACAAGTTGGAACAAGCAGGCCAACCAGACCAGGCGGCCGCTTGGTTGTCGTGGTTTCGCACTGAGTATCCCGAGTTGGTGAATTCGGCTGCGTTCGATCGCGAGATCCTGCGGTTGAGGAGTATCGATGCCAACACTATCGAGACGCAGCGGTTTGTCGGAATCTCGCCGAAGGCCTATCCAGAACCGTCGGCGATCAAGCTACCTACAAACGATGGCTCTGCAACGAAAGAGTCTTTGGCAAATACCGACAAACGTCCATTCGTTCGGCAACCAACGCTCGCCACCTTCGTCGATGTTGCTGAAAGCACCGGTTTAGTTCATGAGTATAAGAACGCCAATCCAAAACGCCTCTACAACTTCCGCATCTTCGAAGGCTTGGGTGGCGGCATCGCAGCGTTTGACTTTGACCGCGACGGACGCGTCGATTTCTATTGCAGCCAGGCCGGTTGCGAGCCGCCGTTAGGTCTTAGCAGCGAGTCCAATCAACTCTACCGAAACCTTGACGGACACTTCCGCAATGCCACCGAAATCGCCTCACTCGTCGACCGAAACTACACCCAGTGCGTAACGACGGGCGACATCAACCAAGACGGTTTTGATGACGTGCTTGTTGGAAATTTGGGTTTCAATCGCATGTTGATCAACCAAGGTGACGGCACCTTTCGCGACATCAGCGAGTCGGTTGGCTGGACAAACCCCGATACGGCCCATTGCACGATGGGGCTAGCAATCGCGGACATCACAGGCGATGCGATTGCCGATGTAGTCGAAGTCAACTACGTCAATTCGCCGTTGATGTACGAACCGTCGCCAGTCGGGCCTGATGGTGGGCTCGTTAAAATACCAGGGCCACTGCACTTTCCCGCCGAGGTGGACCGTCTTTGGATTCAAACACACGATGGCAAGTTTGAGCCAATGAATTTGGGCGAGACCGCTACGTCGGCCGGCCACGCACGAGCGGCCGAGTTTGGTGACTCTGCGAATCCAGGACTGGGAATGATCATCAGCAACTTTGACGACGATCCAGCCAATGAAATTTTCGTCGCCAATGACGCGCGGCCCAACCAATTGTGGAAGCAGCAGCAATCGGCGAAGCAGCTAAGTGCTGACGACAACGAGTTGTCCTTCGAAGACATCGCCGTTGCCCGCGGTTGTGCCGTCAGTTCGCGAGGCGAGGCGTGTGCCTGCATGGGTGTGGCGTGGGCCGACTTTGATCGCAACGGATCGCCAGACATGATCATCACCAATTGGTTCGACGAATGGCTGAATTTCTACCTGGGTGACTCAAGCGGCAACTTTCGTGATGTCGCACCGCGATTCGGCTTAGACAAACTAAGCGAAAACTTACTCGGGTTTGGTTGCCAGGCAATCGACTTTGACAACGACGCGACCGTTGATGTCTTTGTCGCCAATGGTCATATCGACAACGTCGCGGGCGCTAAAACTGCGTTGGCGATGCCTGCTCAATTGATCCAAAACCTTGGTGATCGATTCTTGTTAGCCGAGCAGTCGGCCGAAACGTTTTGGCAGCAAAACCATGTGGGACGGGCTGCGATCACCGCCGACCACAATCGCGACGGACAAATGGACATCGCGGTGGTCGACCTGCTGGCGCCGGTCGCCTTGTTAGAAAACCAAACACAAACCAACAACCACTGGATCCAGTTCGTGATTGTCGGCGTCGAAAGCGAACGTGGGGCGATCGGCACACGAATCGAAGTGTCGCAGGGAACCGAAAAACAAGTTGCCGTCACGGCAACCGGCGACGGGTACCAGGGACGCAGCGAGGCCGTTGTACCGTTCGGCCTTGGCTCGTCCGAGGCGCCGGTTGGAGTCAAGGTTATATGGCCGTCGGGAGTGGAAAGTTATTTGCCAAGCTTGCGCCCCGACACGCGATACTTGATCGTCGAAGGGCAATCCGAACCATGGGCCGACCACCTACGCTGATCGTTTTTGACTTAGCTTGAATGAGCTTCGGCAAGTGGGATGCTCCGAACGCGCAATCGCTTTGTTCACGCCGCATGGAAGGATATTTGGTCGGCGGATTTTATTTCAAATATATTTGAAGATTCCGTCAAACGAGCCGCTACCTAGAAAGCAGACTGCTGTTTACTATTCATGAATGACGACTCGATCACGCTGAACGGGTCTCACTTGGAACAATCTTACAATAGTGAATGCCCAGAGCGCGGACAATCATTCGATGAAGTCTCTTTCTGCCTTTTGCTGAAACAGCAATGAGACTTTCCGGTTGTCGCCTTGCTCACTCTGTAGATTCCGTTCGCGATTAGCCAAATAAAACGATCCCGGTTGTCGGGCTCTTCTGGTTAAGTTTCTGTTTCATCTTTTACTATTTTGGAGAAGTGTATGGTTCAAACTGCGCGCCGCCGTTCGCACGGCGGTTTTACCCTGGTCGAGCTACTAGTGGTCATCGCCATCATTGGCGTCTTGGTTGGTCTCCTGTTGCCTGCGGTTCAGGCCGCTCGTGAAGCTGCACGCCGCATGAGCTGCAGTAACAATTTCAAGCAAATCGGGCTTGGTCTTCACAACTACCACTCGGCATTCAACCAGCTTCCTGCGCAATGTGCTGGCCCGCACGTCGCTGGTCTTGCCTACACTTCTGATAGCGTCTTGGCTGCCAACAACAAGCTTAGCTTTTTGGTTGGCTTGACCCCGTTCCTTGAACAACAAGCCATTTGGGAACAAATCTCGAATCCCGGCGGCATTGGCTTGGCGTTAAACGGAAACCTCACTGGCTTGTTCCCAGCAATGGGACCGTCGCCCGACACCGACCCAGGTGCGAACAACACCGGTGGCCGCAACTACACGCCTTGGTTCAACGAGCTGCCAACGCTTCGCTGCCCAAGCGACCCAGGCGTCGGTCTGCCGGCCCAAGGTCGTACGAACTACGCCGCCTGTCTTGGTGATGCAATCGACAAGACTCACGAAGGTGCCGGCGTTCAGCAAGCAAACGGCGTTTGGCCACTCAACGCGACCACTGCTGAACAAGCTCGTGCTGCTTGCCGTGGTGTGTTCATCCCCTACCAAAACACCAAGTTCCGCGACATCCTTGACGGACTGTCGAACACGTTGGCCTGTGCCGAAATCGCAACCAACTTGGGTGACCGAGACGTTCGAACCGACCCTGTTGTGAACACCGGTGTTCGCAACCGAAGCGGACAAGCTGGTGAACTAGGAAACCTGCTCGCCTGTGACGTCAGCATCGACCCGCTGCGTCCAAATTTCTGGGTCTCGACCGTCGACACTCTTTCGATCAACGCCGCCGGAACCGAAACTTGGCGTTCACGTAGCGCTCGCGGTTACATGTGGGCCTATGGTGGTCCAGTAACAACCGGCTTCAACACAATGCGTCCACCAAACAAAGCAACTTGCTTGGGATGGCGTGGACTGCGTGAAACGGGTGCTTTGCCACCATCAAGCTATCACCAAGGTGGCTGCCACGTTTTGTTCGCTGACGGTGCTGTCAAGTTCCTGACCGACTCGATCGAAGCAGGCAACCAAAGCTCACAACCGGTCAAGTTGGGCAACGTTGCACCAGCTCCTGTACCTGGTGCTCAAAGCCCCTACGGCTTGTGGGGTGCTTTGGGTACTCGAGCAAGCAAAGAAACGATCTCAGAAGAACTATAGTCTCGGACGACCGTTCATCACTTCGCCAATCCGCATGCCCCGCCGATCACTTGGTCGTCGGGGCATGCTTCTTCGTTAACATCAACCTGCAAGTAGTTTAAACGTGAAAAAGTTAGTATTGCTAAACGCCCTGTTCGTGGTCATGTTCGCATCAATCACCGGATGCTCGGAACCGAAAGCCGGCGTTGTCGCTGATCCAGCAGAAATGGACCAGTACATCACACCCGAAGGTGTTGATTTGTCGGCCGAACAAAGCCCCACCACCAGCAAGTAGTCGGCGTGTGCTGCGAGCAACCGCAAGGTGTCTGATTTGAATTCCATTGACATCGATGCCATGGACTCAGTTTGCTCGTTCGACGAATGACTCTGCAATCGCTTAGCCAGCCAAACGGAATTCCCGAGGTCAAATCCTCGAAAGCTCCGCTCGGCTTGGCCGGATGCCAGCCCACAGGGATCGGCCAACCATAGCCCGTGCATCAACATGAATGGTGTCGGCGAACTTGTGACCGAACGCAATTCAATTCCGCCATTGCGAAAACGAAACAGCGTCTCTTCGCCTTTCTAACGAAGCAATCAACCTCGCTTAGCGATCAGCGTTACGCCTTGCGACGACGACGGACAAACACCGCAACGCCGCTTGCCAGAACAAATGCCAGTGAACCGGGTTCAGGAACCGCACTGATATTCGTGTATCCGATGTCCCTAAGGATGCCGACTTCGATGGCACTGATCACACGAGTATCTAAGCCCGAAGCAACGGCGCCCTCGTGATTCATCATTTTCAACGCATTGCCATTGGTACCGTTGAAGAAATCCGTATCAAGGTGCGAGCCCGACGATCCGCCCAACCACGTCGCTGGCGAATAAAGCGGCACCGGGTTTCCACCGTTAGCCAGTACAGCGTTGGGGCCGTTGAACAACAGCCCGTCAACGGGCCCTGCGCCGCCTACCGACGCAGCGTTCCAACGGGCAGTGTCCAGTGCAAACGTTCCATCGATCAACGCGCCCGTGGAGTCGGCAACAAATTGATCAAACGTTGTCCAAGCGGTTGGTGCGCCGATAGGATCGCTGAACCCACTGCTGCCGTCTTGCCCGATGCTGGACGCAAAGCCGACGGCGTGCAGCAATTCGTGGACGGCTGTCGAAAACAAGTCCAACTCGCCGGGCTGAAAATCATCAAACGGCTCCCACTGAAAGTTGGCAAAGTTCCAATTGACCGTTCCGTCGGCCAACGCTGGCGATGGGTCCGCTGCATCACCACCAAGAATCTTGGTCCTAACATCGCCAGACGAGACGAATCCGTTGGTAGCAACCGACGCGCTAAAGTTCGAGCCCGCCGAGGCGAGTGTATTCGGCCCTGTTTCGCTGCCGTTGACGTCCATGTTGATGGTTGCGGTGTAGTTTTTGAAAAAACCGGCTAGATAGTTCCCCGCATTGGTCAGCCCCTGGCGACGATCGCTGCCCGTCTGTCCATTCGCGTTGAATCCCACGCCCAAAGCATCAGTGAAGTTGAAGTCAAAAATGACTTCAGCTTGCGCCGGTTCCGGCGTATTCATCAGAAACCCAGCGGCAATCAGCATGAAAAGCCGCTTGCGCAATTTTGAAACAACTGCCTTCTTATGACACATCATTTGACCCTGAGAAAAAGCCATTTAAAAACGGGAGCCTTGGCGAAAGCCAAGTAAGACGCACCGGTCGTGTCAGCAGCGAAGAAAGTGCGTGCTAGGCAAGATGCGGAGCGATAATATGCACCGGACTGCCGGTAAAAGCAACTACGCAAATTCGTTCATTTGACGCGGTTTTTACGGAAGTAAAGAGCAGTTCAGGCTTATTAGCGGCGTTGCCAACAAGCCTGAAATAGCATCGGAAATGCGTCCTTTGCCAATTCTGCCTTTATGGATCCCGCCAGCCATCCGCGGCCGATCGGTTCAAGGAACTCGCGATCGTCTTCCCCATCAACCGCGCTAGTCCGAAGTGACCGGTAATTTCAGCACAGGCTCAGTCCGCACAAATTCAACAACTTCCTCAAGTCTCTCGCTCGTCTGCTCGTTCCAGGCGTTCAGGTGTTTAATTTGCAATCTAAGCGTTTCCATTCGACGCTTCAACTCCCGATTCTGTTGGTGCTGGTTCAACGAAACAAAAACGAGTGCCGCAAATGCGATCAGCAACAACAGCGACCGAATCGAAAAGTGTTTCTTTACGAGCGGCGTATCGGCAACGATCAGTACTGCAGCTTGCGTTTGGTTTCGATTCATAGAAGTGTTTCAGATGGTAGGCGGTCGTCCTGACCAAGAACGTAGGCTTTCAAAGTCTGTGCCGTCCGCCATGGGATGATAGAGCCGTCCGCGTTCGGCTAGCTTTCCGCCCAGCAACGCCAGTGGCACGATTAGAACACAGCTCATCACGTGAGTCCAAAAATATGGGGCATCGACCAGCCAAGGAACTGACATTGCAACATCAGCGACCAGATAAATGCAACCGGCATAGAACGCGTGGGCGATGCACCTGTATCCAGCCAAGCGCCCGGCAAGATAGCCGCACAACAGAAACGGCGGCCACACAAATGCAGGAAAGAAAATGGCGTTGAACAAGATCGTCGAGCCTTCGTTGCGATCAAACAGCAACATCCAATAAATAAAAATAAACAGGCCCGCCATTGCCGCGAGAACCAAGGAAATCGCCAGCGTGGCGACAGGTGCGAACAGCACCGCAGGAATAGAAATCGCTGCGGAAACAGTTCCTTGAACGTTCGATCCGAACGGGCGATACGGATTTTGCATAACAAGTACACCGGTGGAAGGAAAACAGCGCAGCCTTGGAAAACGCCAAACATGAGACGCTTCGAAATAGGCTGGATTTACCTAAACGATGGGCGTGTAAAATCGCCAACTCGAACAGAAGCTCGCTACAACTGCTGCATTTCGAACAATGGCAGTGACAGTTTTAAATCGAGTGTTCCGATGCTTAATCAACCGAGCATCACCGGGGATCTCGTTAAAGAAAAGAACTGTCGCGTAAAAAACTTTACTGCTGGCTTTCGCCGAAATAAGTTGCCAGCACGTCGTTCCATTTGGGGCTGGACGTTTGACGCAGCAAGACTTGATTGATGGGTTCGCGCAGCGGACTGTCGCTCGGCAATGCGAACGCGTAACTCTGCCGCTCGAATGTGGTTGGCAACACGTAGGCGTCGCCCGACCATTTTCGATAGGTCTCGTGCTGCAAGATCGGCGCGTCGTAAACGACGGCGTCACATTGGTTGGCCACCAGACTGGTCAGTGCCGAGTCAACGTTGGGAAATCCGGCGAACAAGATATGCCGAGACCGCAGATAATCGGCCGACGTGGAACCGTTGACTGTTGCGACTTTCACTCGCGACAAATCGGCGGGGCCGCTGATGCGTGATCTCAACTCCGTCAACGTCAGTGCCGACGTGACCGCCGCGGTGAAACCAGCGATGATGAACAGACCGGCGAACATCCAAATCAATCCGATCAATCGACCGCCCAGCGTCCTGGGTACTTTGTCACCATAGCCGACGGTCGTGATCGTCACCGCCGCCCACCACATGCCGGCAGCGATACCTCGAACCCAACCTTTGTCGAACTGCTCGCGATTCGCCTTACGCTCGAACAGGTAGATTCCCACCGCGCTGACAAACATTGCCAAAACCAACCCAGCAACAATGCGGATGAACGTCGGTGAGAAGACTGCGTCTAGGATTCCGAACCATCCGGATCTGCGTTGCTTCGCACCGACCGCAATGCCCAAACCCGAGGTGTGAAACGAGTGCGTGAAGTCCATGCGTTTTTCACGTTCATAGTTGACCGTGATCGCAGCGGCGGCCAAGTCGACTTCCGCCGCCTCGACGGCGTCAAGCATCTCGCCAAGCGACAATGGCCGGAAGTCGATTTCAATGGTGTGGCCAGATTCGATTTCCAGTTCGGCTTTGACCTCACGCATCAAATCGACGCTGATGCCGGTCCATTGACCGTCGTCGCTAAGCATCGCAAACGGAGGGACCTCGCGGACAGCGACACGTAGCGTTTCTGGTACTCCCAACCGGACCGGATCATCAGTAGGACCGTTGTCGCGAATGTTATCCTGAGCCAGCCCGATCGCCTGCGCAAAAAGGACTACGCCTAAAAACGTAATACAGACGCTTACGGTGTTCGCCTCGATTGGACTGCCTCGCATCGATTCATTCTCCTAGATAGCGATAGACAAGTTCATCCCATGAATCGCTCTCGCGAAAACGCAGCAACTCTTCGTTGAAGCGTTTCCGCAGCTCGCTATCCCTCGGCAGCGCGATCGCATACTCCTGGACATTGAATAAGACGGGCAAAACGTCGATTCGGTTTGCGAACTCGTCACTTGCCAAATACTTTAACAGCGCGGCGTCATAAACCACGGCATCGGCGTTGCCAGAATCGACCGCACCGATTGCAGCACGAGGTGACTCGTAAGCACGAAAGAAGATGCGACGTTGACGAAGATAATCAGCACTCGTGCTCGCATCGACCGTCGCCACTCGCACATGATGCAGGTCCGTCGACCGATTGATTCCAACATCGAGCTGCCCGACCGTCAGCACAGATGTGATCACGCCCGTCAGAATCGATAGCACGATCAAACTGGCGAACATCGCCAGCGTCGCCAGCAAACGCCCCATCATGCTAACTGGAATGATGCTCTTGTTTCCGAGCAGCAAAATGATCGACCACCAAATGCCCATGCTTAGGCCTTGTCGGCGCTTGCCACCGAACATCGACGTGTTGGACTTGCGTTCGAACACCCAAAACAGAAATCCGCAAACCGCAACGGTCAAAACCATTGCGGCGACAATCTTCAACAAGCGACTTGAGACAATGCGTTTGAGCACGTTCCAAGGGCTCGAATGATCGCGCGTGCTGATCGCGATCCCCAGCCCGGTCGAGTAATGCGGATGGCAAAAATCGACGTGTTCGAGTCGTTCCGACGTGACGCTAATCGCTGCGACGGCAGCATCCAATTGCCCCTCTTCCAATCCCTGCAACATTTCGCCAAGCGTCAGCTCCTGAAACTCGTATTCCAGTTTCAGTTCATGGGCCAAGTGTTCCCAAAGTTCGATGCTGATTCCAGCCCACGAACCGTCAGAGTTCTTGATCGCAAACGGAGGACTTTGCTTGGTGCCAACTCGCAAGACGACAGGTTCGCCAACCTTTTCTGAGACAACGATCGACTCGGTTGCTTCTTGGGCGCCGGCTTCGATGCAACTACCGAACGCTCCGATTAGCAACGTCGCAATTAGCAACGTCGCAATTGGAAGCCAACGCAGCTTGGACAGGATCATTGCAGTCTCTGGCATGGTAGTGAAATCGACGAGCATCTCCAGTCACACGATCGTCCGCGGCGAATGATTGGTCGCCGGAGTGTAACAGAATCTCGCAGTCAATCGAAATCGATGACGATCGCATCATCTAATTCACGGCGAAACGGAAATCGCAACCGTGGATCCGAACACGACCTCCCCTTCGTCTGTTCCTCAACACGCGTGCAGCGAATTGCTACCCGTCGTTTTCCGCTGCAACGCAAACGCGGACACACGGCAACCCATTTCGATAGGAAGTCACGATCACATCCGTACCTGCAACTAGCAAACTTCCATCATCCGAAGTCACCGAAACGAGATTTCCGTCGATGATCGCATCACCGATTGGACGCAGCGGAGAGGATGTTGTGCCAGTCTTGCCGACGAGCTGGTGTTTTGGCACGCCAAACGAAGTCGGTCCATCGTCAACAAGCGGATGAAGAACGATTTGAGGAAAACCGAATGACCATTCACGTACCAAATAGGCGGCAGCCCAAAGCCCAGACACCCCGCCATCTAACTCGCCACCAATGACGAGAGCGAGTGCTAAACCAGCCCCAAGCAGCAACGCAAAAACTCCCCAAACCGCAAAATTGAAGTACCAGCAAAGCAACAGTACGCCAGCCATCAACGCCAACACTCGGCGGCGAGCAGACGGAAGCCGAGCGGCGACGTCCAGATTGGTTTCAAGGTCGCTGCGGGAAGCCCAACGATTGAAATGCCAAATGAACAACGCCAGCGCAACGGCGACCAAAGGTAAATCAACGAACGGTGCAAATGCGAATCGGTTCATTGCGTCATCTGCTGTCGGTGAGTTGTTTCGTGATAGTCACGACGCAAACGCAAGGTTTCGGCTTCCGAAACCGGCATGAAACGGCGACAAACGACAAGATGCCCGTCCCGAAACAGCAACGCTAACATTGCCAATAGCCCAACCGCCGTCACGACGAGAGATAGCGCAATAACACTCGCAGGTCCGGCCGAAGCCCACAGCACCAGCGGAACGCCAATGAAGTACATAACGATCAGCGTTATCCGAGACCGCAGTGGCCACTTTACACCGAGCGTGTTACCGCAGGTCTCGCATGCTCGCAGCCCAGACCAATAACGCAACATCGAAACACGGTCTTCGCATATTGGGCATCCACCACGGCATTTTGCGTCAGGCGATTCGGCACACGTGGTTGGCGGTGAGTAAGGATTCACGATGATTCAATTGCCTGCTCGCGAAACGGCTAGTACAGCGTCGATCCACAGTAGTAGCGTCGAATAACGATCCGGCGAACAACGAATAGTTGCAAAACGTTGAAAATCTTCAGCCAAATCAACCACGAGGTCAACGCATATGATTCCAGAAAATCGGTCACACCGAAGGCAAGGAAGAGGATCGAGTATGCGATTTCAAGCCGACTGTTGCGGTGCATCCAATAGCGCCGGATCACCAGCCACGAAAGCACAAACCAGACCGTCCCTTCGGCAATGTTGAACCAGTGGTAAAGCTCGTTAAAAAGATTGTTGCCGCTAGGTGGGTAACGCCACCAAGTTCGCTGAACCAATAAGTCGATGAGATCGGTCATGAAGCCAAGCTTACCGTGGGCACACCGGCGTTGCGCAGGCTGTCATTGGCTACGGAAACCGCCGCATGGCCATAAAAAAAGCCCGCGAGCTGGATGCTTGCGGGCTTTTGCGTTGACGACGTTTGTTTGGTTCGCCCCGGGCGGATTAGGCTTCGGTCTTTTGAGCGCTGGCAATTCGGTCGGTTGAATCGACGAAGGGGTTCGACTGGATCGCGCCGAGCTTTGCGGGATTTGGCTTGGCACCACTGTGGTGCACGCACGGGTTGCCGCATGGCTGGCTGAACGATGGGCTCGGCGTTGGCACGATCGGTTCAGCGAACTCGGTACGCAAGCGGCTGTTGTAGTTCGGGCCAGCTTGGACCATTGGCGGCGAGGCGAACGGGCTCAGGCCGTACGGACGAGCGTGACGGGCGCCATAATAGACGGGGGGGTTGGTGGCAAAGTAGGGTGGTGTACGGATCGAAGTGGAGTACCGAGCTCCGAATGGTTGATAGAATCCATAGGGAGCGAATCCGAACTCGCCGAAACCTTGAGCCGATGCGGTTCCTGACTGCAGGACGCTTGAGCCCAAAAGAGAAGCGGCAACCACCGCAAGTGCTGCCACGAAATGCTTGTTCATCAAAAAACCTTTTGCGTACCAAAATGGGATGGAGCGATCACGTTTGGCCAAAACCGTTTTTGACGTTCACGTCCCCACGCGACTGATCAGAATGCGACTAACCACAATTAAGGCTAGTTACCCCCTCTAACTGTTTCAACCATCACTGGCCGAGAATCCGTTGTTTTCGTCGCCATCGCTGCCACACCGCCGCTCGCCGCACAATCTCGATCGAAATATTCAGTTTTGAACATCACCTGTCTGATTCATTCTCTCGACGGCGGGGGAGCCGAACGCGTCATGGCGGGTTTGTCGTCTCGCTTGGCAGGTCGCGGGCATGCGGTGACGCTGTTGACGCTGGACAGAGGAGAATCCGACCGCCACTTGGTCGATCCGTCCGTCAGTCGGCGAATGCTTGGCGTGATGGGCGAGACCCGGTCATTGATCTCGGCGGTGGCAAATCTGCGCCGGCGCGTTCGCGTGATCCGCGCGGCGATGGTGGACTCATCGCCCGACGTGGTGCTGTCGTTTTGTGACCGCACCAACATTTTGGCTGTGATGGCGGCGCGTCCGACCGGCATCCCGATCGTGATCAGCGAACGCAGCGATCCGTCGGCCCAGTCGCTTGGCCGAGCGTACGGTTGGCTAAGAAATCGGATGTATCCAAAAGCCAATCGCATCATCGCGCAGACCGTGGACTCGGCCGAGTATATCGAGACGCTACTGATATCGGCTGGCCGCCGCCGAGTGACTGGCCCGGTCGACGTGATCCCGTCGGCGGTTGATACACCATGTGCAACGTCCGACCGAAGTGTGGCTGTTGCCAATCGCCAGGTCGTGTCGGTTGGACGACTTGAGATCGAAAAGGGATTCGACCGATTGATCGATGCGTTCGCGCCGGTCGTGAAGCGATACCCGGACTGGAAATTGCAAATCATCGGCGAAGGCTCACAGCGCGGCCCGCTGGAAAATCAGATCCGGCAACTGGGACTGACATCGTCGGTTTCGCTGGCGGGTTGGATCCAGCCCGTCTGGCAACCGCTTGCCGCGGCCACCATTTTCGTATCGTCCAGCCACTACGAAGGATTCCCGTCGGCGCTGATGGAAGCGATGGCGGCGGGCGTCCCAAGCGTTAGCGTGGATTGCCCCAGCGGGCCCCGCCAAATCATCTGCGACACCCTGAACGGGTTATTGGTGCCCAATGACTTGGCCGGAATCACGGCTGGAATCGAGCGAATGATTGTGGACTCGACCATGCGTGAAGAAATCGGCGAGGCCGGCCGCGACGTCCTGACCCACTTCGGCTGGCCCACGATGGTCGACCACTACGAACGCGTGCTGGCGGAAGAATCAGGACGCTAACGAGTCTGGCCGGCTTGCGTTAGAATAATAGAGTCGGCGTTATGACACATTGCTGACAGAACTGACCGCTTCGAACCGCTGCGCAGGATTTTGAAATTGACCGTGACGCCACGCTACCTTGTCATTCCCAAAGCGATCGCGGCCTGCACCGTGCTGTTGCTTGCCCATGCCTTGACGGCCAATGTCGTGACGGCTGGAAATGCCATGACGGTGACGACTCAATCGGGCGAGTCGTTCGGCGGCGACTTTGCTGGCATCGGTGACGATTCGATGTTGATCATCGTCGATGGTGCCGAACGCGCGATTCCGTTTAGCGAACTGCAAAGCTTGACGCCCGACGACGTGGCATCCGAAACCGGTCCGGCGTTTCGAGTCACGTTGGTCGATGGTTCCCGGATCGCCGCTCAGGATATTTCGCTTGACGAGTCCGGCGTTGTGATCGAGCCGCGCCGGCAACGGACCATTCGAGCCGACTTGCGGAAGGTCAAAGCGATCCGGTTCCGTGCTTCCGCAACGACAACAGATGCCCAGTGGTTGGGACTGCTTGAAAAAGAGTCTCGCGGTGACGTGATGGTGATTCGACGCCCGGGCGACAAACTGGATCCGACATCAGGCATCGTAGAGGCGATCGCAGATGCGAAGGTGACGTTTAACTTGGACGGTGACACGGTGGCGGCGCCGATGGACAAACTTGAAGGCGTCATCTTCGGGTCCACTGCCAGCGTTTCCGATGATGCCGAAATTCGGATCGTTGACGTTTACGGTTCACAGTGGTCGGTCCAATCATTGTCGCCCAGCGAGCCCGGTCAACCGCTGAAGTTGACGTTGTCATCGGGACTGCAACACGAGCTTCCACTCGGCCAGATCGCGTCGATGAAACTTAGCAGCGGCATGATGATGCTGGCCACCGAGAAGCCGGCTGCGGCTTCGATGACGACCTACATTGAAACCAACGTCGACGCAGGTTTGATCGATGCGTTTTTGGGTCCAGCCGCGTCCGGCGATGCTGACTTGGCGATCAACGGCGGCGGCAAAATCGAGTACCGAGTGGCCGAAGGATTCGAAACGATCAGCGGAACGGTTGTCCGTTCGAACAAGACAAAGATTGCCAGCGGTGTGACGGTACGAGTCACGCTTGATGGCAAAACCGTTTGGGAAGAATCGCTGACTGATACCGAGCCGCGTGGTTTCGAAATCCCGATCGCGTCGGCACGCCGAGTTGCGATCGAAGTGGACTGTCAAGACGACGGCGACTTGGGTGACATGGTCACAATTCTGAGACCGCGGCTGTTGAAGTAACCGGAGTTTGGTTTTGCGAGTGTGTAGAAAGCGTAGGTCGTGGGTACTCCGTCTTGGGAATCTGTATTTGATGACAATGATTGCTCGTTGCGTCGCGTCGGCGATGACGTTGATCGCCTGTATCGTGACACACGCCGAAGGACCGGTCCAGATTCCGGCCTCGTTGCAGGCGGCCGAACAGTCTCGCATTGATGCGATCGCGCGAGCGATGCCTTCGGCGGTCTGCGTCTTTGTGCCGGGCGGAGGCGGAGGTGGCAGCGGCATGCTGATCTCGCCCGACGGTTTCGCGCTGACCAACTTTCACGTCACCAGTCCAGCCGGCACGTTCATGCGATGCGGGCTATCGGACGGCAATGTTTACGACGCCGTGATTGTCGGCATCGACCCGGTCGGCGACTTGGCAATGATCCGCTTGATCGGACTGGACGGCAAAACCAAGAATGACTTCCCCGTTGCGACATTCGGCAGCAGCCGGACCGCCCAACCAGGCGACTGGTGCATGGTGATCGGCAATCCGTTCTTGTTGGCAACCAACCTGCAACCCACGGTGACTTACGGCATCCTCAGCGGCGTCGGCCGGTATCAGTATCCGTCGGGAACACTGCTTGAATACGGCGATTGTTTGCAAACCGATGCATCGATCAATCCCGGCAACTCAGGCGGACCGATCTATGACGCCGAAGGCAAACTGCTGGGTATCGTCGGACGCTGCTCGTTCGAAAAACGCGGCCGAGTCAACGTCGGTGTCGGCTATGCGATCTCGATCAATCAAGCTGAAAATTTCCTAGGTGTGCTGCGGTCCGGGCGCATCGTCGACCATGCGACATTAGGTGCGACGGTTGCCACGGATCCCGACGGCGGCGTTCGAGTCACCAACATCTTGGAATCCAGCGACGCCTACCGTCGCGGTTTGCGATACGGTGCCGAGATTCTTGAAATTGACGGCCGAGTGGTTCAAACCGCCAACGATTTGCAGAACGTGCTGGCAACTTTCCCGGCCGGCTGGCGAATCCCGATTCGCTTTCGCATCGACGGCAACAGTCGCGACACGCTAGTACGACTTGCAAGCGTCCACGGGCCGGACGAATTGCTTGAAAAGATGGCCGGTGCCTTGCCGCCGCCACCGCCTCGCGAAGAACCAAAGCCAGAGGACAATGAGGACAACGAAGGCGATGATAGCGACGGCGAACAAGAATCGGCACCGGAGGACCAAGAGCCGGATTCGCCGCACGGCAAGAGCCCGATTCCCAAGTCGGTGACGGACCAGTTGATCGAGCGAAAGGGTTATGCGAACTACCATTTCAACGAACGAGAACAAGACGACTTCATCGCCGAAGTGCGGAACCAATACCCGGCACAAGAATCCAGCGAAAGCAATGAACCGACCGGATGGATCATCGAGGGTGAAACGGCCGATGGAGACGCGAGTCCGGTGATGATCCGCGTCACATCTGGCAAGATGGCAATGATCGTTGGTGAACGCCCGGTCCAGATCGAAACCAAAGGTGAACTCTACGAAGCCGTCACGCGTCGATCGCCTGTCGGAATGTTAGCGGCATTGGATGCTTGGCGACGCATGCTGGCGACGGGACCAAAGCAGTTCGGCGAAACGTTTTACTGGGGCACCATGCCGCTAGGTGGCCAGCGGCCCTTGCGAGACTGTGTCGTGGGCATCGACGGTGAGATGGAAACACGGTGGCTGTCGCACCCTGATTCTCATGCACTCGAAGCCGTCGAAGTCTTTGCCGATCGCGACGAAGACCCAGCCGAACTTTGGCTGTTGCGTGATGGTGCTGACGCCAAAGCGATGCCCACGTTCTTGGATCTGCGATACGGCACTGAATCGCTGTTGAAGGTGAAAGTGAAGTCGTGGAAGTTAGTCCCCGAATCGGAACTGGACGCCGAAAACCAATGATGAACATTCAAAAACTAGCCGTGCTGGTTGTTGCGTGCGCGGCAATGAATCTCGCAGCGATGAACATCACAGCGGCACAAGACTCACTTGCCCCGTCGTCTCGTGATGCCCAGCGTCGTGTGGCCAAGGTTTACGGCGCCGGCGGACTGAAAGGACTGGAAGCCTATCAAAGCGGGTTCCTGGTTTCGCCGGACGGACACATCGCAACGGCTTGGAGTTACGTATTGGACGTGGATCCGATCGTGCAGCTTGATGACGGCCGTCGATTCGAATCGAAGATCGTTGGCTTCGAACCGGCACTTGAATTAGCGGTGCTAAAGATTGACGCATCGGATCTGCCGTACTTTCCAGTCCCCGCGGATACGTCGGTTCAGTGGGGTGACCCAGTCATCGCGATCAGTAATCTGTTCAATATCGCGACCGGCGACGAACCGGCTAGCGTGATGCAAGGCAGTGTCGCTGCGGTGACTCAGCTAGACGCTCGACGTGGAACATTCAAAACGCCCTACCGTGGTGATGTCCTGATTTTGGATTTGATCGCCAACAATCCCGGCGCAGCCGGCGGCGCGGTCGTCGACGCCAACGGTAATTTGGTCGGCATGTTGGGCAAAGAACTTCGCGACACCGCCACCGGCGTTTGGCTCAATTACGCGTTGCCCGCGTCGGCTCTGCGAGCAACCATCGGCGACATCATCGCAGGCCGCAAGACGACGGCTCCGGTTGAATCGACGCCAATGCTGCCGAGGAACGATTCGCATAACTTCACAACCATGGGCGTCATCATGGTTCCTGATGTTCTGGAAACGACGCCCGCGTACATCGATGAAGTGATGCACGCGTCGGCAGCGGATCGTGCAGGCATGCGGCCGGATGACTTGATTTTGCTAGTCGATGGCCAGCGAATCGAAAGTCAACGCAGCTTTCGCCGCATTCTCAGAACAATCGATCGGCGCGACAACCTAAACCTGACTGTGCAACGCAACAGCGAAATTTTGAACTTGGTGCTGAAACCATGAGTGTGTGTAAAACTATCATCGCGCTGATGTTGACGATCGCGTTCGCGACGCAAGCACTGGCGGATGATCTCGATCAGCAACGCGCCGCGCACCAACACGCGTTAGCGCAAGCGGTTCGTGCCGCCGCAGAACACGTGTTGCCGTCGGTGGTGATGATCGAAATCATCGGAACGAGCCAGGGCAGCCAAGGGGAAGTCGAACAGGATGCGCCGACGTCGGGCGTAATCGTAGCGGTCGAGCCCGAAAACGCGTCGGGAAACAACGAGAACGAATCGCGAAAAGCCTATGTGATCGCCGCCAGCTTGGTCGTGGCGAAACCGGCGGCCAGCATTCTGGTTGTGATGGGCGATGGTACACGCAACTCGGCGAAGGTCGTCGCCAAAGACGATCACCGCGATTTGGTACTGCTTGAATTCAAGACGGACCAAGCAATTTCTGCCGTTTCGCTGACTTCGGATGCTCGCCGCCAAGTGGGACAAACCACAATCGCAATCGGGCGTTACGGCAGCAACGCGGCACCGATCGTTAGCACTGGAATCCTTAGCGGCGAAGGCCGTCTTGATGGCATCGCCCTGCAAACCGACGCCCGAGTATCGGCGTCTCATTATGGCGCGCCGCTGATCGATTTGTACGGCAATGTCCTGGGGATTCTGATCCCCGCAGTCGCCGAAGGCGGCGCTGAAACGTCGACCGACTGGTACGACTCGGGCGTTGCATTCGCGATCCCTGCGGACGTGATCGCCAAAAAACTGGACCGACTGAAGGCTGGCAAGGATATCAAAAAAGGCCTGTTGGGCATCGTCGGCAAGAGCAAGGATTTGAACGACGCGAACACCGAAATCGCAGCCGTGCGATCGCGATCGCCTGCCGAAGAAGCCGGAATCAAAGCGGGCGACCAAGTTCTTGCGGTCGACGGCGTTCCGGTAAAACGTCATCAAGAGATCCGACAAGTTCTGGGCAGCTTTGATGCTGGCGAAGTCGTGAACGTCAAAATCGAACGTGATGGAACCCCCTTGGACATCGACGTGACGCTGGCCGAAACCATCCCACCGCTTCAACCTCAGAGAATTGGTTTGGTCGTCAGCGACGAAAACGAACAAGCGGTTGTGTCGGAGATCATTCCCGAATCACCGGCTAGCGAATCGCTAAAGACGGGCGACGTGGTCTTGAAGATCAACGAAACGGAAGTCGATGGCGCGGATGCACTGCGCCGGCAACTGATCGCGGCCCAGCCGGATAAAGAACTGCTGATTTCCTATCGCCGCGGTGAAGAGGAACAACAAGCGAAGATCACTCCCGAGACGATCGCAGGCAAGTTCACGAATCAGGTTCCAAAAAGCTGGCGCCGCGACAAAGCCGAACCTTGGACGACCACTGAAATCAAGCTTCCTGAATCTCCCAACATTGCATTCTATGTTGCCCCCAACGCGAAAGACAATGTCGCAAGTGACGAAGCGTGGCAAGACCTTGGTTTGCTGGTACTGCTGCTTGGGCCTGGTGAGGGCACACCGGAATCGACCGCTGAAAAATGGAAGAAAGCGGCCGAAGAATGTGGCGTAGTCGTTTGTGTAATCGCTCCGGAAGATGCTACGAAATGGCAACCCAAGGAACTAGAAGTGACGGCGAACTTTGCGGCGGCGATCATTAAAAAGGCAAATATCAACGCGACCGCAGTCGCCGTTGCTTCGGCCGGTAGCATCGATGACGCCGACGCGACAGCCGCTGACACCATGGCTTTGGCCGCTGCAATCTCGCAAAGCAAGACGTTTTTCGGTGTCGCGGTATCGCCCGATGCGAAGCCACCCGCAGTTCGACTGCGTGAAAACGAACCGGCGGCGTCACTGCAACTGATGATCCCGGTCGAGTCGGCGACCGATCTGCCGGATTGGTCGAAAGCGATCGAGGCTGCTGGCTATCCCGTCATTGTTGGCGGAAAGTTGGACCAGAACGGTTTACTGAATTGGGTTCGGTTGCTGCAAGCGATCTAAATGAACTCAAACGATCGTCCACCAACGCTTTAATGAGTTGCCTCAAGTTAACGAAACGGTGCTGGCACCGCGGTAGCGGTCTGGCCTTCCCAAACTCTTGCCAATGGACCTGTTCCGCATGTCGACCAAACCAAACACTTCGGCGCCACAACCGGGCACTTCATTGACACGGCGTTCGGCGATCGCGGCGGCGGCCAGTTCGATCGCGGTGCTTGGGATGCCCCGAACAACCAATGCCGCCGAAACCGCGTCATCCGCAAAGATTGATCGCCGTCCCAATCCGATCGCGATCTCGACTTATTCGTATTGGCGTTACCGAGACGACAGCAAGCTGACGATTGAAAAGTGTGTCGACTTGGCAGCCGAGGCGGGCTTTGATGCAGTCGAAGTTTTGCATGTGCAAATGGAAGACAAATCCAATGTCGCCGCACAGCGGATCAAGCAGCGAGCGTTCCGCAACGGAATGAGTTTGTGTGGACTCTCGACGCACCAATCGTTTGTCTCACCAGACGCAAAGTTTCGCCAAGACAACGTCGACCACACGATCGAGTGCATCGAACTGGCGTACTCGATGGGCATTCCGACGATCCGAGTCAACACAGGCCGATGGGGAACGTCCGGCGACTTTGACACGCTGATGGCCAACAAAGGCATCGAACCGAACTTGGAAGGCTACACCGACGACGACGGATTCGCGTGGGTCAAAGAAGGCATCGAAAAGTGTTTGCCGATCGCGGAAAAATGCGGCGTCGTGCTCGGTCTGGAAAACCACTGGGGACTCGGGCGAACCGCCGCCGGAGTGCTTCGTGTGCTCGATGAAGTCAAGTCGCCTTGGCTAAAGGCGACGCTGGACACGGGCAACTTCTTAGAAAACCAATACGGCCAGTACGAGAAGATGGCACCGCATGCGGCCTACGTTCAAGCGAAAACGTATTACGGAGGAGGCACTTGGTACACGCTGGATATCGACTACGACCGTGTCGCCAAGATTCTTCGCGACGTTGATTATCGCGGATACATCTCGCTGGAATTCGAAGGCAAAGAGTCTCACGAAACTGCGATTCCGAAGAGCTTGGCGATGTTGCGAAAAGCGTTTGCATCGACCGAAGCTTAACGGACGCCGACGATTCCCATCGATCGCAACAGGCCGGCCAACCTTTGCACTTGGTCTAAATCGTTGTAAGCCTGCAAAGCGATTCGCATCAATTGCGTGCCAGACTTGAGGCTGGGATAGATCGGAAACTCGAATCGGTGCTTGGTGCGAAACACTTGTTGCAGCTTTTCGTCGGACGATTGGATTGGCAGTGCGATCAAGCTGCCGATCATCGAATCGGGCGCCGGTGCATCAACATGCAGCGCTTCGCACAACACGCCACGCGACTCGATCGCCAACTCGCGATTGGACTGCATCAGCGAAACGATTCCACCAGGCAATAGACTGTCGAGAAAGTTGATCGCGGCCGCCGTGGCTAGCAGCGGCGATGGATCGAACGTGCCAGTCCAATCGAACTCGCTGGTGTATCGCGAACGTCCGTCGACCGGGCGATTCGCCGCATGGCTGATCACGGTCGGACGAACCTCGCTTTGCCATTCGGGACGTGTCCATAAAAAACCGGAAACCTTGGGACCGCACAACCACTTGTGATGGTTGGCGGTGTAGTAGTCCGCGTCGATCTCGCGAAGATCCACTGGTACCATTCCCGGTGCGTGGGCACCGTCAATCAGCACTCGAGCGCCGCGGCAATGCGCTAGGTCCACGATGTCTTTGACCGGAAAGACCAATCCTGTGGGGCTAGTGACGTGATCGACCAGTAACAACCGAGTCGACGAATCAATCACCTGATCGATCGCATCGACGACCTCGGTGGGACCGGAAATCGGAAAGGGTACTTCGACAACTCTCACTTCGACGCCCGATCGATCGGCCACATACCGGATCGCGTTCGTGCAAGCGTTGTAACCATGGTTGGTCACCACAACGTTGTCGCCGCTTCGAAATGGGAATGAACGCACGACGGCGTTGACGCCATCGGTTGCGTTTCGCACCCATGCGATGTCCGCCTCGTCGGCGCCGACGAGGCGGGCAACCTGTGCCCGGACCGCATCTAACCTTGGTAATAGGCTGCGTTCGGGTGCCAGAAACTCGATCGGATCTCGTTCCAACTGATCACGGATTCGGCGTTGCTCTTCTAGCACGACTGTGGGCGTGGCACCGAACGACCCATGATTTAGAAAGTCGAGATTCGGGTCAAGTTGCCAGTGGCTTCGCCAGGCAGTCGGTCGTCGGAAAATGGACTGTGTCACGAGTTCTTTCAAAATAGTTGATGTCGAGTTGGTTCACATTCAAAACGCCCATCGCACCCGGGGGGCACGATGATTGGTCCAGGCCGGTTGGTGACGAAAGATCCTAAGTCGCTATCATGACATACGTTCAACTGCGCGGTGCGTCCGGACGACCGAATCCATCAGTGCATCAGCAGTAACACTGACTCTAAATTTCGCGAGCCACGACGATGCTTTCCAAGACTGCTGAGTACGCACTTCGATCCGTGGTTTGCATGGGTGCCCAGATGGGCCAACCCGCCTCGGCGGACGCACTAGCGGAAACGACTCAGGTACCGCGTCGCTATTTGACACGAGTTTTACAAGACCTTGCCTCGGCTGGATTGGTTCAATCGCGTCCTGGTCCCGGTGGCGGTTACGAACTGATTCAGCCCGTATCGAAGTTGACGATTTTGGACATCGTTAACGCCGTCTCGCCGCTGCAGCGCATTCGATCATGCCCGCTCGGACTGAAATCCCACACGAAACTTTGTCCGCTGCATGCCGAACTCGACAAAGCGTACGCGGCGACCGAAAAGGCATTCCGCGGCGTCACGGTCGAATCGATGATCGGGTCGACCAACCCGATCGTCCCACTGTGTGAGTCATGAGGTTAGAATACGTCCCTTGTACTTTTGGTTGCGTCCTTTCCGATGGGGCGAACAACGACGATTCCTTGGGAGTTCGACCTGATGGCCAGCGTTAAATCTTTAGCTTGTACCTTCGCAGTGTCCGTTTGTGTTTGCATCGCGTTTGCTGGTTCCGTGTCGGCCGAAGAAGCCGCTCCCACCGAACACACCTTGAATTACAAGACGGTGTCGGTCAAAGGCAAAGACGTTGAATTGAAGATCGATTGGACTCGACCTGCCGATTGGAAGGCGACTGATTCGCGACCGGCGGTTGTGTTCTTTCACGGTGGCGGTTGGACGGGCGGAGCGCCGGGCCAGTTTGCCGAACACAGTATCGAACTGGCAAAGCTGGGCATGGTTTGCTTCCGTGGCCAGTACCGATTGCTGGACAAGAAGAACAAAGACGCACCAGACATCTGTGTCGAAGATGCTTCCGACGCGTTTGAATACGTCCGCAGTCATGCATCCGAGTTCGGAATCGATCCGGAACGCATCGCGGCCGGCGGCGGATCCGCGGGCGGTCACTTGGCTGCATACTTGGGGATGATGGACGACACCAAGTCCGACGTATCACGCAAACCGGCGGCACTGTTGCTGTTCAATCCTGTCTATGACAACGGGCCGGGCGGATGGGGCACCGCACGCGTCGGCGACCAGTACGCGAAGTACTCGCCCGCCCACAACATCACTGCCGATGATCCGCCATCAATTGTATTTCTGGGAACCAATGACAAGCTGATTCCCGTCGCCACGGCCGAAAAGTTTCGCGACGACTGCAAGCGAGTTGGCGTGAACAGCGAGTTGCATTTGTACGAGAAGCAGCCGCATGGATTCTTCAATGCCAAGAAGGGCGGCAAGGACGAGTACTATCGCGACACGCTGGCCAAGTCGGTCAATTTCTTGACCGAATTGGGTTGGGTCCAGCCGTAGACTGGCTACAGCGAAATCGCTTTTGCAACCACTTGCTTCGACTTTTCAAGCCCCTCGGTTGCGACGTCGCCGGCGTCGCGTTTCCAGTACTCGGGATTGAACAATTCAAGCGAAAACGTGCCGGTGAATCCGCGGTCGATCAACCCTCGGATGATCACCGGCAAATCGCAAACACCGTCGCCGGGGAACACGCGATCCTTGTCGGCAATCTTGTCGACGCCTGGCGTAGCGGGATAGTCATTGATGTGAAAGCAGTGCATTCGCGAGGCTTCGATCATCTTTAGCGACTCGAAATCGTTGCCGCCTTTGTAAATGTGATAAAAGTCGGGCAGTACGCAAGCATCGGGGTGTGCCGAGCCGGTCGCAACGTACGCAAGTTCGGCCAGTTTCGAAATTGTCGGTGAAAAACCCCAAAGTTCCAGCTGTGGCGTCACGCCCATTTCGTGACCGACTTCTAACAGTGCCCGATAGCGATCAGCGATCACTTGCAAGGGCGGCGACACGTGTCCGGCTTGGTGAGCGCCGACGGGCGGCGCGGCGATGTGAGCACCGCCGATGGAACGAACCAACGCCATTTCTTTCTTGGCGTTTTCAAGCCCTTCGGCGCGAGCAGCATCGTCGTCGACGATCCAGTTAGCAAAACCGATCGCGCTGGCGACACCCATCCCGGTATCGGCGATTTGTTTTTTCAGGTCAGGAAGGCTGCCGCCATCGTCGACGAATTTTTGGATGTCGCGAACCCATGGCTCGATCGAATCATACCCAGCCGTTGCTGCGACCTTGACCTGTTCGGGCAGCGTCAAATTCTGACCGCGCAGCGTGCTCATGTTCAGCGAAAACTTGACAGGAAAAGCATCGGTGGCGCGCTCGACCGCGACCAACTTTGTCAAAGGCATTGCGGCGGCGGCCGTGGCGGCAGTCGCAGCAAGAAATAAGTCGCGGCGATCAATCATGTTCGGTGCGTTGGTGGGAAGGTGAGAAAAAGGTGGGAATGATTTGCACGGCCCCGCAGGCAGACGGACCAAGATACACCAACCGTACGTGAAAATCGTCCACCATCGATGAGGGTGCAAGCCACAACCGGCGCGCCGAACGTGTTTTTGCGTTCCCGGCGGGTGTTTTTTGTCGCTTGAGGGTCAAACATGGTGTAGATTTGTGATCACGAGATGTCCGGTTGAATCCGGCATAAAAAAGACAGACGCAGGACGCCCACCAAACTCCCCCCCCTTACCTCGCACGTGCGTCGGACGCGTTTGCGGTGGCCTCACCTCCCGCCCCGGCAACGCCCGCGATGTTAAACGCCATCATGCCAGGTCGCAAATGCGCGCGATCGTTCGCTCGCAAGATTTTGACGGCCATTTGGATCGGATACGCGAGTATCTCAATCGCCCATGCCGATCCCAATGCATTGTCACTGGTTTCGACATCGTTTGATTCGATCGATAAGAACATCAGGTTCGAAGTCGATTTTCCGGGCGGTAAAATTGATCGCTTGATCGAAAACGGCAGCGACAATTTCGAGATCGTGATTCGTCCTGAAACCGACACTAGCAACGACAGCGCGTGGTACGCTTTTCGAGTCCACTCGAAAACGAGTCTCGAAATCAAAGTTCGGATTCGTTACGAGGGCGGCTCGCACCGATACGCTCCCAAGATTAGTCATGACCGAGTCGAGTGGACACCGGCGAACCACTTGATCGTCAGCCGCCATCCCGGTGGCCGCGAAGTGACACTGAAGTTGCCGGTCAGCGATAAACCGTTGTGGGTCGCGAGCCAGGAACTGGTCAACAACAAAGACATCGCGAGCTGGATCAACGATTTTGATTCCAAGCCATTCATCAGCAACAAAGAGATCGGCACATCGGTCAACGGCAGACCGATTCACAGCATGACGATCGGCGATCCGGACGCATCGGATTCCATCTTCATTCTGTCGCGCCAGCACCCACCCGAAGTGACCGGTACGATTGGGATGATGCACTTTGTCGAAACGTTATGTGCCGATACTCCCTTGGCAAATCAGTTTCGCAAACTTTTTCAAACGTCGGTTGTGCCGATCGCCAATCCCGATGGGGTCGCCAAAGGTTACTGGCGTGCGAACGCAAACGGCGTCGACTTGAATCGCGATTGGCTGCACTTCACTCAGCCCGAAACCAAAGCGATCCACGACGAACTGATCAGCCTGCGTGATCGCGAAGACGGTCGAATGTGGCTGTTCTTAGATTTCCACAGCACGTTCAACGAAGTCTTCTATACCGCGCCGATTCAGAACAATTTGTTCCCAGCGGGATTCACAAAGGACTGGCTGGCCGCGATCGACGAGCGAATGCCGTCATTCGATGTGCTTCGCGAAGAAGGCCACAATGCTCACCGAGCGACTAGCAAAGCCTGGGTCGCCCGAGAGTTAGGCATCCACGCGATCACTTACGAATTTGGTGACGAAACGGACCGAGAACGCATTCGAGACATCGCAACGCAATCCGCCGAAGAAATGATGAAGCTTTTGATCGCCCGCAAGACGGACGAGTCAAAGTAACGGGCTTCGCTCGATCAGTGTGGCGACGGAAGCACTCGTTCGTATTCTGACTTAGCGAGTTGTTTGAGACGACCGTCCAATAACTGAATCGCCATCTGGTAGCTCATCCGAGCCGCCGCAGCGTTGCCCGACCGATACATCGAACGAGCGTGACGGACCAGCGACTTTCCTTCGGCGGTCGCGTCTTTGTGTGACAGCGAGTTCTGCGAGTCGGCGGATTTTTGATCATCAAAACGCGACTGACCAAGGATAGCTCGGTCGATCGCTTGGTGATCGATGATCGTCACGTGGACTGCGGCACCCGCATGCGACGAAGCGCCGGTGAAGTTGCGACCACTGCGATTGGATACCGAACGACGGACACCGCCCAAGGAGGCCGATCCCGAGTCAGGCACCAGGACGCTGCCGGAATAGGAAAACGTGTGGAAAGAAGGAAGCTGGATCACTTGTGCATCTGCCGACGAAGCGGACAGGCACTCGATCATCGCGACGACCAACGTCCAACGCAACAGCTTCTTACGATTCATCGCTTCGCCTTCGTGACGCTACCTATTTGACTTTGCGTTTGTCCGCAAATTCATGGTCGAACTTTTCGACCTTTGCCCGCACCACATTTTGACAGTAGCCTGCGTTGGGATTTAAACGAAAATAGTCCTGGTGGTACTCTTCGGCCACATAGAACTTGGTCGCTTCTTCGATTGTCGTGACGATAGGCCCCGACAATTGCTCCGATGCATCGAGTTGCTCGATGTAGGCTTCCGCGATCCGTTTTTGTTCCGCGTTGTGAACAAAGATGGCGCTTCGGTACTGAGTGCCGCGATCAGCGCCCTGACGATTCAGCGTGGTTGGGTCGTGCGTCTTGAAAAAGACTTGCAACAGATCTTCGTATTTGACCTTGGCCGGATCGTAGTGGATCTCGACCGCTTCGGCGTGACCGGTCCGCCCCGTGCAAACTTGATCGTAGTTCGGATTGGCGCTCTTTCCGCCCAGATAGCCCGAGACAACGTCGTTGACGCCTTCCATCCGTTCAAACACGGCTTCGGTGCACCAGAAGCAACCACCGGCCAACGTCGCTACTGCTTCTTTGGAATCCCCCGGTTCCGACGCGTTCTCGCCATCGGGATAGGCGTGGACGACACCGTAAAAGAGTGCAACGACAGCAATGATTGCCGTAACAGGTCGTCGAGTGCTATTGCTTTTTAGTCCGGAATTTGACCGGAGGTAGTTCAGGAAGTTCAACATCTCGTCACCAATGGGGGGAACGTCGGGGCGGGAACTTGGCGGGGGGAACGGCGTTTTTGCTAGTGCATTCTAAGCCAACGGGCAGGGGAAACCGCAAGCTCATCTCGGAATGTCGTTCGGTTTCACAGTCACAGGCTTTCGCTATCATAGGCCGAATGACACCATTCTATGACTATTACCACACCGTTACCGCCGAGGAAATCGATGCTCAGGCGCATGTCCATAACTTGCGTTATTTGCAGTGGTCGCTGTGGGCGGCGAGTGCTCATACGGCGGCGATTGGATTTGACAGCAAATCGGCATTAGCGGCTGGATTCGGGTGGGTCGTCCGTCACCACGACGTGACTTACAAGGCTGCGGCTGTGGCGGGCGATGACGTGGTCGTGCGTACTTGGGTCAGCCAGATCGACCGAATTTCGTCTCGACGACAATACGCGATCACGCGTCCGGCGGATCGGAAAATGTTGGCTCGAGTTTCAACACGCTGGGTTTACGTCGATTTGCGAGTGCACAAGGTGGTCGCGATCCCAACCGAGGCGACCAAACATATGGAAATTTGCGAGAATTCGCCGGGAATGCCTTGGGAATGAACGAAATTCAAGTACGCAATCGGAACCGTTTGAAATGGTTGTTGCGACTGGTCGGTGTTTCAGGCCTGTTTGCATTCGGTGCCGCCGTGATGCCCGAGAAATGGATGATCGAAATTGCCGGGGAGCTTGGCATCGATCCGTTTCCCGACTCGCCGCTGACGTTTTATTTGGCTCGCAACCTGTCGCTGATGTACGGATTCGTGGGAGTCATGTTTTTGTTGATCGCACGGGACTTGGATCGCTATTTTGAACTGGTCCGAGTCCTGACGTTTTGCACCGTGGCGTTCGGTACCGGCCAGTGGATTGTCAACTCGATGGCAGGATTGCCGACATGGTGGGTACTCGGCGAATCGTTGTCGACCATCGGCGGCGGATTGCTGATGGCTTGGTTCGTTCGGGGAAGTCGATAGGATATCGGCTTGTCACTGCGATCGCGATTTCGGTCTCGAACGCGCCACGTCCATCCTGTCGAAGTCCAATCTGCCATGAACGCTCCTGCCGCCTCCGGCCGTCCTGAATCCTCTGGCCATCCCGCATCCGGCGGCCGTCCTGCATCGACGGGCCGCCCCGGTTCCGAACCGCTGCCGGAACCATCAACGATTCCTTCAAACGGCTGGCACGTTGGTCACTTCTTTTATCGGTTTCGTCGCGAGACAATGGACGGGCCGATGTCACCTGCGATCCAGCAACAATTTCAAGACGCCATTCACCCTGGCGAAGCCGACATGCCACAGCGATTGGCGTCGTACTGGACCAGCGGGCATCGCGCTGACTTTGGCGTCGTCGTGATGGATCCCGATCCGGCCAAAGTCGACGCGATTCATCAGTCGATCATGGCGCCAGGAATCGGCCGATTCGTCGAACCGGAATGGTCGTTCGTTTCGATGAGTGAAGTGAGCGAGTACGTGCCGACGATCGAAGAATTCAAGCGTCGCTTGGTCGCGGGCGGTGAAGACGCGGACTCGCCAACGGTCGCTGCAAAAGTATCGGCGTACGAGCGACGGTTGCCGATGATGAATGAGCAACGTTTGCGCCCAGATATTCCGGAGTGGCCATCGGCATGCTTCTATCCGATGAACAAGAGCCGAGTGGTCGGCGCGAACTGGTTCACCGAAGCCTTTAGTCACCGTAACGCGATGATGGCCGAACATGCGCAAAGCGGCATGGCTTTCGCCGGCAAGGTCAGCCAACTGATATCGGTCGGCGTCGGGCTAGACGATTGGGAATGGATGGTGACGCTGTGGGGTCGCAATCCGGAGTACCTTAAAGAGATCGTCTACAAGATGCGTTTCGACGAAGCGAGCGCAAAGTACGGCGAGTTCGGCCCGTTCTACGTCGGCTATCGAGCCACGGCTGCCGAAATTCTGCAGCACTGCAAACTGGTTTAGCACTCAACCACGCCAAGCGATCGTACGGGAATACGTCCCGGGAATAACTCTCCCTTTGAGAGAGTCGGACGCGGTAGCGGCCGGAGAGGGTTTTGCATACGACACTGCCTCTGGGACGTCATGCCGTTTTGCTTCACCCTCGTTTTCAAGGAAGACCTATGCGTCAGCGAGGGGACGATTCCAGCACTGGCCCTGTCCTCGCGGACGCTCGGCTCTCGGCTCTCCCAGAGGGAGAGTGGAGAAAACGTTTGTGAAATAACGGCTTAAAAAATGCGAGACCTCCGAGCGAGAGGTTTATTTTTGTGCTTGCGAATGCCTAAGCTTTCGTCGCAAAGCGTTCGCCTACTTGCCGGTCAGACGGCGGTAGGCTTCTTCGTATTTGGCTTTTGTCTTGGCGATGATTTCTGGCGGTAGACTTGGCGGATCCGATTGCTTGTCCCATCCGCACGTCGACAACCATTCGCGAACGAACTGCTTGTCGAACGACGGCTGAGCCTGGCCGGGCTGGTAAACATCCGCCGCCCAGAACCGGCTGCTATCCGGCGTTAGCACTTCGTCGATCAGTACCACCTCTTTGCCGACCATGCCGAACTCGAACTTTGTGTCAGCGATGATGATGCCTTGTTGGCTGGCATAGGCCGACGCCGTTTTATAAATGTGCAGACTCTTATCGCGAAGGTCCGTCGCTAGTTCGCTGCCTAGATCGGCGATCATGCGATCGATGGAGACGTTTTCGTCGTGGCCTTCGTCGGCCTTGGTGGCGGGCGTAAAAATCGGTGTTGGCAGAGCGGCACACTGAACCAAACCAGCTGGCAACTTGTTGCCACAGACTTCACCGGTTTGTTTGTACTCTTGTAGACCGCTGCCTTCCAAGTAGCCGCGAACGACACATTCAAACGGTATCACGGACGCCTTTTCCGTCACCATCACTCGCCCCACCAACGGTGCCGTATCAAACTGCTTCGCTAACGATTCGGGCACGTCCGTGGAAATCAGGTGGTGACGGACCCCCAACCGATCGAACCAGAACTTGCTGGTCTTGGTCAGAATCCGGCCTTTGTCGGGGATGCCGCTGGGCAGGATATAGTCGAATGCACTGATTCGATCGGTGCTGACAATCAACAACGATTCGCCTAGGTCGTAAACGTCACGGACTTTGCCCGTGCGACGAGGGAACGGCAAATCGGTTTTCAGCAGGGCGCCGGCATCATCAAATTCGTAAAGCATCGTCGTCGCGGGGGGTCAGTGGTTCAGCCTGATTACAATCTGATTTGTGGTCAGAGCTGTGATTGGAACTAGAGGCTATTCGGATCGTCACGCCCATGCGGATTGTCCAGCCCAAGTGTGTGCCAATGTGGCAAACCGCGCCGATCACAGCAAGCGTCCAGTCGCAAATCACGGGGCCAGCGATTATGTTACCGGTCCCTTTTTCCCCTTCCACACTCCTTCGGCAAGCCGGCATGGGGCAGTTTTACTACGACGTGCCCGACTCGGCTCGCGACTTCGTCGAAAAGTCGCTGTGGAATGATGCGTACATTTGCGGAATCGAAGGCGTTCCATTCCAGTCTCGCAGCCAATTCGACGGCAACCGATTGACGATCACGCGGCCCGGCATCGACAGTTCAGGCAAACTGTTTTTGGCATGCTTGATCCCCGGAATAGGCTATCGAACACTCAGCACCTGCAGCCTGAAACCGCTCGAAGACGAAGCCTACATGCTGCTATTGGAACTGGCCCGAGGAAGCTGCTATCGGGCTCGCGTCCAATCGGACAACTGGCAACGAGCCGGGCTAACTCTGTCGGCTCAGTTCACGAAGTTGTTGGCCGAGGGCACCGAAGCATTTCTAGAATCAGCAGGTCGTCGAGCCGATCCGCCGCGAAGCGCGACCGCAGCGAAGCGAGCGATCGAGTTGCTGGAATCAGCAATCGCTGAACTCGGCGAATCGTACGCGGTTCAGTCGATTGCATTTCGCAAACAACGTGAACCTCAAATCGGCACGCTTTTGGCCGGTACCGTGATCGCACCTTCGCCGACGACGGGCGATGAAGCGACCGAGTTTGTTGAGACGTTCAACGCGGCAGCAGTCCGGTTGAGTTGGGCTGATATCGAAACGGATTCAGGTCGGTTCGATTTCGAAGCCGCCGAAACATCGATTCAGTTTCTGGCCAGCAAAGGCATCCGCGTCATCGGCGGACCGTTGATCGATTTTCGCGAACGACTGATGCCACACTGGCTGTACTTGCTAGAAGACAACTTCGAATCGTTCTTGCAGGCGGCCACTTCCTACGTCGAAAAAACGGTCAGTCATTTTCGTGGTTCGGTCCAGTTATGGAATTGCGCCTGCGGACTCAATACGGCTGGTCCGTTAAAACTCGACGACGAACAGGCGATGCGATTGGCACTTGAAATTCTTGCCACCGTTCGCCGCACCGATCCGAACACTCCCGCCATCATGTCTTTCGATCAACCGTTCGGCGAACACATGGGCAAGAGCCGTGATGCGATCTCGCCGCTGCACTTTGCCGATGCACTGGCGCGAACAGGTTTGCAGATGGCTGGGATCGGGTTGGAGTTCCGTGTGAATTACAAAACCGGTGCGACCTTGCCGCGATCCGCAGTCGACTTTGGTGGCATGATCGATCGCTGGGCAACGCTAGGCATGCCAATGCTGGTTCAAATCACGGTGCCCGGTGGCGTTGGACCTGATGCGAAAGCACAAGCACCGTCGGAAGTGATCACGTATGACTCGCAGATCGCGGACCCAGCGGCGGAACAACTGCGAATCGCGGGTCCAATGGTGCGCACTCTGTTAGCGAAGCACATTGTCCACGGAATCGTTTGGGACGGATGGAGCGACGCGCAGCCGCACGTTAACAGCCACTCGGGCCTGATTGACGCTAACGGACATCCGCGACCGTTGCTTGAGTACTTGAAGCGTCTGCGGAAAGAATTCCTGGCGTAGCCCTCGAAGGGCCGCCTGTTTCACGAACTCGACATTTTGATTCCTGGTGATCCCGAACGGTGACGGGCTATTTCAGGCGTGCCAGTAACTGACCGCCTGCGACTTGATCGCCGACTTTGACACAGATTTCGTCGATCATTCCATCGGCTGGTGAAGCGATTTCGATCTCCATTTTCATCGCTTCCAAAATCAGAATCGTGTCGCCGTCTCGCACCTGGTCTCCGACATTGGCGACCAGCTTGAAGACCGCGCCAGGCATCTGAGCGGTAACGTCGATTTTGGCGCTCGGCGTTTCTGAGGCCGGCGACGCACTGCCGCTCGAACGTGGCCGCATTTCGACTCGATAGACCTTGCCATCGACCGTTGCCGTGTTTCCCTCGAACGCCATGAACACTTCTTTGCCGTTGACGGTCACAGTGTATTCAGCCGGAGTATCAGCCGAACGAGCAGACTCGGCCGCGCTGGCTGCTTCTTTTTCAACCGACTTGTCGATCTTGCGGACTCCGATTTCAGCTTCACCCTTCAAGAACTTGATGCCTTTCTCTTTGCACGCCGCCGCGATGAAGATGTTCTCGTCAGTGGTCGGCAAACCTTCGGCTTTCAAGACTTTCTTCGTCGCTTCAATTCCCTTGGTTGGGTCAGCATCATTGAGTTCGAGCACCGGACGATCGGTGGGTTCCAATTTCAGCTGGCTCTTCGCCAACTCGATGACGTCGGCGTCCGGGGGGACGGGCGTTTTTCCAAAATAGCCGAGCACCATTTTTCCGTACGGTTCGGCGATCTTCTTCCAAGGGCCAAACATGACATTGTTGAACGCCTGCTGAAAATAGAACTGCGACACGGGCGTGACCGACGTTCCGTAACCGCCTTTGCGAACGACGTCGCCCATCGCCAAAATGATCTCGGGATATTTTTCCATGATCCCATTATCACGCAACATTTGCGTGTTGGCCGTCAACGCGCCACCCGGCATCGGACTCCATGGGATCAACGGCTCGACCGCCGTCGCTTCGGGCGGAAGGAAATAATCTTTCATGCAATCCTTGAAGACCTCTTCGGCCTCGCGAACCTTTTCGACATCAATGTCCAACTCGTACTCGGTTCCTCGCAGCGCATGCCACATCACCAAAATGTCCGGCTGGCAAGTTCCGCCGCTGCACGGCGCCATCGACAAATCGATCGCGTCGGCGCCGGCATCGATTGCGGCCTTGTTGGCCAGCACGGACACGCCGGCGGTCTCGTGAGTGTGAAAGTGAATGAAGGTTCCGGCCGGCAACATTTTGCGCGCGGCACGGATTGTTTCGTAAACCTTCGATGGCACCGCCGTTCCCGAAGCATCTTTGAAACAGACTGCATCGAACGGAATCTCTGCGTCCAAAATCTGCTGCAACGTGCTTGCATAGAACGCTGCGTCATGAGCGCCGGTACATCCCGGCGGCAACTCCATCAACGTCACGCAAACCTGGTGCTTCAATCCAGCGTCAACGATGCACTGACCGCTGTAGACCAAGTTGTTGACGTCATTGAGCGCATCGAAGTTGCGGATCGTCGTCATGCCGTGTTTCTTGAACAGATCGGCATGCAGTTTGACGATATCGCTGGACTGTGAATCCAAACCGACAACGTTGACGCCGCGAGCGAGCGTTTGCAAGTTTGCATCTGGCCCTGCGGTTGCTCGAAACGCGTCCATCATGTCGAACGCGTCTTCGTTGCAATAGAAATACAACGATTGAAACCGAGCACCACCGCCGGCTTCTAGCCAGTCGATCCCCGCATCCCGAGCAGCTTCGACCGCCGGCAGAAAGTCTTTCGTAAACACGCGGGCACCGTAAACGGATTGAAATCCGTCACGAAACGCGGTGCACATGAAGCGAATCTTTTTCATGGAGAGTCGGCTTGAGCGATTGGGTTTAAGGATTTGATTGAAAACAACTCCGGCATTCACAAGCACAAAATCACCCGCCCGCCCCGCGGGAGGGTGAAATTCCGAACTCATTTCCATACAAGGTTTAAGCGAACAAGTTTCAACATCTATTTCAGGACCGACCACAGCACACCGGCCGCGATCGCACTACCGACGACGCCGGCAACATTAGGGGCCATCGCGTGCATCAGCAAAAAGTTTTGCGGATCTTCTTTTTGGCCGACCATGTGGACCACGCGAGCAGAGTCGGGGACCGCCGAGACGCCGGCGGCACCGATCAGCGGATTGATTTTGTCAGTCAAAAACAGGTTCATGAACTTCGCGAACAACACGCCGCCCGCGGTCGCAACAGCGAACGATGCAGCACCAAGTCCAAAGATCAACAGCGACTGAGGATTCAGAAACGTATCCGCCTGAGTACTGGCGCCGACGGTAAAGCCCAACAAGATTGTGATGATGTCGATCAGCGCGGTTCGAGCCGTGTTCGCCAATCGTTCGGTAACCGTGCTTTCTTTTAGCAAGTTGCCGAAGAACAGCATCCCAAGCAAAACGATCGCACCGGGCGCGATCAAGGTCGTGATCAAAAACGCAACGACAGGGAACAGCATTCGTTCGCGCCGCGATACTTGACGTGGCGGCGCCATTCGAATCAAACGTTCTTTGCGAGTCGTCAACAGCTTCATGATCGGCGGCTGAATCACCGGCACCAAGGCCATGTACGAATAAGCGGCGATCGCAATCGCGCCCAATAAATGCGGCGCCAAGATCGACGACAAGAAAATCGCGGTCGGTCCGTCGGCACCACCGATGATGCCAATCGCGCCGGCCTCTTGAACGGTGAAGTCCAAAAACAGCGCGCCAAAAAAAGTCAGAAACACTCCGATCTGAGCCGCCGCGCCCAATAACACCAACTTTGGATTCGACAACATGGTCGAAAAATCGGTCATCGCACCGATACCCAAGAAGATAAGCGGCGGATAAAGCCCCTGCTTCACGCCAAAGTACAGATAGCTAAGCACACTGCCTGGCACGTATTTGACTTCATTGCCTTCTAGGATCCATCTCGCTTCGTCATACACGCTAAGCGACATGCCTTCGATCATCGGAATGTTGCCCACGATCGCTCCCATCCCAATCGGCACCAACAACAGCGGCTCGTAGTCCTTGCGGATCGCCAGGGTGACGAAGCCGATGCCGATCAAAATCATGATCGCGTTGCCAAGCGTCATCGACGCGAAGCCGGTCGTTTTCAAGAACTCGATCAGAATGTCCATCAGCTCGACGTCTTGTTCTTGGATTCGCGAATGTTTTTTTCGTACTCGTGATGCAACACAAACCCGATCGCGGCCAAAACGGGTCCGTCATCGGGAACTTGGCTTTCCGGGTGCACCGACGGCGATCGCGAATGATCATGAGCCGGGAAATAACGGTCTAGAATCGAGGTTAGCCACGGCATCGCCGAGATGAACAGGGTCAGCACGAAAAGGGCAAAGAACACGATCGCCAGCCCAGCGACTGCGATCGCAAAACCTTGGTCGTAAACCGACTCGGCGACCAGAACGAAATTCGGCATGCCTCTATCTACCCAAGCGTACGAAAGGCGGCTTGACTCACAAAAAAAGCCATGGGAGGGAGGAATGTATACCAACACCACGGCTGGAACATCCCCAGGGACTCCTCAAATGGTCCCGATTTTTTGTTCGAACATTCAGCGTTTGCGGTCCACGGTTTTCAGTTAACGTAGGAGGAAACCGCGTGACGCGCGGTGCACTCAATTTCTCAGCCGTCAAGTTTTCAGTTCACGTTTTAAAACCCAAAAACATGTTGCAGCCACGCGCGCTATCGATCGCTCTGATGTTCCTCGTTGGCATGTCGATTTCTACACCCATGTTCGGCCCCAGCCCAGCCAATGCTGATGAAACGAGGAAGCCGAACGTGATCTTTATCCTCTGTGACGATCTTGGGTTTGGCGATTACGGTGTCTTTTTCCAAAATCTAAGACGTCAAAACGCCAACCGTGCTGAGCCTTGGCATTTGACGCCGCAGATGGATTTGATGGCGGCCCAAGGCATTCAACTGCCGCACCACTATTGCCCAGCGCCAGTCTGCGCTCCATCGCGTGCGTCGCTGATGTTGGGTGTTCACCAAGGGCACAGCAACATTCGCGACAACCAATTCGACAAAGAATTGGCCAACAATCACACGCTCGGCACCGTGATGCAGGGTGCGGGCTATCACACCGCTGCCGTCGGTAAGTGGGGACTGCAAGGCAACTCGGCGGCCAGCGAAAAGACGCCGAACAAGCAAGCTAAACAATCCAAACCGAAAGATGAAGGCAGTCCCAAGTCGTGGCCCGGCTATCCCACGAATCGCGGTTTCGATGACTACTTTGGCTACGTCCGTCACCGCGACGGTCACGCCCACTATCCCAAGGAAGATGGCAAACAAATCTGGGCGAATGACGAAGAAGTCGCCGACGAATTAGCCGGCTGCTACACGGCTGACTTGTTCACCGCGCGATCCAAGAAATGGATCGTCGATCACCACTCGGCGAGTCCCGACCAACCCTTCTTTCTGTACCTCGCCTTTGATACTCCGCACGCCGTCTTGCAGTTGCCGTCCGCACCGTATCCGGCGGACGGTGGACTCGATGGCGGTATCCAGTGGACCGGGACGCCGGGCCAGATGATCAACACGGCCGGCGGCAAACCAGATTCGTACATGCACCCGGACTATGCGGACCAGACCTGGGACCATGATCAAGATCCAAGCACTGCCGAACAAGCTTGGCCCGATGTTCAGAAACGATACGCCACCGATGTCCGCCGCATCGATGACTGTGTTGGCGACCTGTTGAATTTGCTGGCCGACTTGGCGATCGACGACAATACGCTGGTCGTATTCACGACCGACAACGGCCCAAGTCGGGAATCTTATTTACCAGAGAAGTATGAACCCGATTTTTTCAATTCGTTCGGCCCCTTTGACGGTATCAAACGCGATCTTTGGGAAGGCGGCATTCGTGTCGGAGCAATTGCCCGCTGGCCCGGCGGCGTGGCAGGCAATCGGATCAGCCAATCGCCAAGCCAATTCCACGACTGGATGCCTACCTTCACGGAACTTGCTGGCGTCGCTGCACCGGCTCGATGCGACGGAACTTCGTTGGTTCCGACGCTAACGGGAAAAGGCGAACAGACGCCATCGCAGATTTACGTCGAGTATTTCAACGGACAAAAGACGCCGGATTATCCGGAGTTCAAAAAGTCTCGTCGCGGCCAAGTTCGCAAACAAATGCAAGCGATTCAAATCGGTGACCTGGTCGGAGTTCGATACAACGTGAAATCGCACAACGATCCGTTCGAGATTTACAACGTCGATGACGATCCCCAACAGATGAAGAACCTAGCCGCACGGTTCCCGGACGTTCAGCGGCAAATGCACGACAAAGTGTTGCGGATGCGTTACCCCGACAAATCGGCGCCGCGGCCATACGATGACGAGCTGATTCCCGGAATCGGGGACTCCGATTCAGCGGCAGGCGTCAAGTGGCAGACCTACGCCAACGACACACCCTGGCTAGGTCGACTTGACGACCTCGTTGCGGACGAGAGTGGCGAAGCCAAAACGGTCGAGTCGTGCCCGAAAACGAGCGTCTCGAAATCGTTACTCGTCAGTGGGATAATCGACATCCCCGCCAACGGACGATACACGTTCGCGGTTCCGGATAACGCGACGGCCGTCCTGCGGATCCACGATGCAACCGTGATCGACGCTGGATTCGAAGCTGGCAGTAATCCAAGAACGGGAACTGTGATGCTGGCCGCTGGAAAACACCCGTTTCGGTTGTACTGGAAAGGGTCAACCGTTGCACCGGAGTTAGCCGTCGAAGGACCAGCGATCGACCGCCAAAAGTTGCGATCGAGCATGCTGTTTCAGCCGACGCAGGATTAAGGGTCTGCCGAAATCTCAGCAAGATTTCTTTGCCCGTGGCTAACCGGGCAATAAAATAATTGAAACTGGCATAAAAAACAGGCGTTGGCGGGTGACACAGCGACAACGACGCTTCAGTTTGGCATAAGCTAAACCGGCTTGTCAGTTCTTTTCTTTTACACCGAGCCCGCCTGTGAAGACGCCTTCATTTGAACCGGTCCAGCAAAGCCGGATGCTGCCGCGAGTTTCGTTTCGGTGGATGTTTGGGTTGATGACGCTGGGTGCGGTGCTTGCGGCAATCGCAAAAGCGGCCGGCAGCGGTGCGGCGGTCGCGATGGCGGTGATGATGGCGTTGGGTTTCATCGTCGCCTGCTTTGCCATGTTTGCGATCCTGTTTTTGATTTCGTGGTGCATTTCATCGCTGTGGTATCAACCGAAAGACGACACGTTGCAAGGCAGCCCGTTTTCGGCGGACCAGTTGCCGCCGCAAATTCTGCCGCCGCGGGAGAATCGATCGTGAATCGTCGCTTAATCGTGTTGGTATTCTCGACGTTGATTGCGTTGACGTTTGGCGTCATCGCAACCACCGCTGATGCGTCCGCCGCGGACACTGTCGTAGGCAGCCAGCTACCGACGATCTCGTTGCCCAATGCGGGCGGCAAGGGCGCTGGTTTCCGGTGCGACATTGTCATTGGCGAAGTCCAAGGCGCAGGTTATGTGCCGTTTGAAATTGCCCTGCGCAGTTTCAACACGTTCTCGGCAGATCGCAATTTCATCCTCCGCGTCGTCACCGAAAAAACGGGCCAAGCGCCACCACGAAACGGGTTCTCGATCGACTTGCCCATTACGGCTCAGCAGGGCAACAAGGTTGCCCTGTTCAAACGCTACTTGCCCAAGTGGGCAGCCGGTTATTCGGCAAAAATATCGATCATCGAGGACGGCCGCGCGTTACCTGATTATGAAGCGATTGTGGGCAAGCCCTTGCCACCCAACGGATATCGGTTCAAGCAATTGGACCTCGGCGAACAACAACTCAATTGGATCTTCATCAGCGATCAGGCCACCGTCGATCCGGCCACGATGCCTGACATTCGTCCAGTCGTGACCAACAGTAACAATTTCTTATTGTGGGAAGCCAACGGGTTCCCGAGCCAAGAAGCGAACCCCCAGTTCTGGAAGGAGATGATCGACCAAAACTGGTTTTCCGCGATCGGCCAATCGGAATTACCGACCGACTGGCGTGCCTACAACCAGCACGACGCGGTTGTGATTGGGCCGCAATCGCTAGAGAAATTGCGAAAGAACGCAGACGCCTTTGCTGCGTTGCGGGACTGGCTGTTGGTAGGCGGAACGATTGTCATTTACGAAGCGACGACGCCAACCGAAACGATGAAGTTGATCGATACGGCGTGGACGGCGGACGAGGAAACCAAGAAGCAAGTTGCCCGCTACGTTGAAAGTGGGATCGCAGAAAACAAACAACTGCTGAACGAGAATCGTTTGTCGATCTTGGCAATTGACGCCTACATCAAAACTCTAAAATCCAAACCCACTGCATCATCCCCCGAGTCTGGCCAAATCGTTAACGATCCAACCAGCATGGGTATGGGGATGGGCATGGGGATGGGGATGATCCCGAACAGCATGTTCAGTTTCAGGGGCCAAGACTATTACTTTCCCACCGACATCAAGGACGCCCAACTTGATCGCACCGCGATGAAGAAATTGGTCGATCAACACATCGACATTAAGTCGCCAAGAATTTCAGGGACGAATCCAGACCTCTTTGCTCAGCCGGTTGGCGCTGGCATGGTGATTGGGATCACTGCATCCCCAGACGATCGTCTGAATTCGATTGCTTGGAGTGCGGTGCGTTCGCTGTTTGTGTTTCGTATTTCGCCGATGCTGCGTCGGGGCGTTGACCCGATGCTTGGTGATCGACGATTCGACCGCTGGTTGATTCCCGGCGTTGCCCAGCCACCGGTTTACACGTTCATGGGATTGCTGGTCGGGTTCGTGATTCTGGTCGGCCCGATCGCGTATCGAAAGACATCGAAGGCCGGTCGCAGCTATTTGATGTTCGGGATCGCGCCGGCATTGGCGATGTTGACGACGATCGCAATGTTTACCTACGGCATCGTGTCGGACGGTTTCGGAACGATGACGCGGATTCGCCAGTTGACGTTCATCGACGGAACGTCGGGCGATGCCGGCGAACGGTACCGAGCCACTTACTTTGCCGGCGTGCGACCGAGCGGCGGGATCAAGTTTCCGGCCGAGGCCGAGGTGATGCAGTATCCCGAAGGCGGCGACGAATCCTGGCAAGAGCACTATTTCAAACAGCCCGCGATCATGGGCAACATCACCATTGACGATCAATCACAACGATTTGACTCGTCATTTTTGCCCTCACGGACTCAGCGTCAGTTCGTTGTCCATCTGCCGCGGCGTGGCATCGGACGAGTCAACCTAGTGCCGGCCACTGATACCGAACTGGCCAAGGTCGAGAGCACGCTGGCGTTTCCGCTGCTCTCGATCGTGCTGCGAGACCACGATGGTGATTACTGGACGACCGACGATTTGGCAGCCAACGGTTCGTCCACGGTGACGGAGGTTAAGACAACAACGCTGCCGAAAATGATTGGCAAAATGTACAACGATTTCAGGCCGGTCTCAGCAATTGGTCGTGCCAATTCATCCGGGCGATCAAACCGAAACTATTCGAATCAAGCGTACGACTTGATCAACGAAACGGCTGAAGGAATCTCTGGCATCAACCTGTTCAGCGAAGGCACGTTCGAACAGATTTTGCAGCAACAATTACAATCCAACGGCGAACTTCCTAATGGTTACTTCATCGCGACAGCAACTCCCAGCTCGGACGTGATGGCGGTCGAAACGGCTGAGGTGATCGACAGCGTTCGGTATTTGTACGGGACGCTTCCCAAACCAGAAACAAGTTCCGCATCGAAAGCATTGGACTCGGCCCCATGAACTCGATTCCCAACGATTTAGCAGTCCCCCGAATGAATGTACCGGCGGTCCACGGTGCGGATGACGACTGCATCGAACTGCGCCGTCTGCACCGGTTCTTTGGCAAAACCAAAGCGGTCACCGACATTTCGTTCACTGTCCGGCGCGGGCATGTGTTCGGTTACATCGGTCCCAACGGAGCTGGAAAAACAACGTCGATGCGGATCTTGGCAACCTTGGATTTGCCGAGCTATGGCGACGCTTTCGTCGATGGTTTTTCGGTCGTCAACGATCCGGAACTGGTCCGCCGCCGCTTGGGATTCATGCCGGACTCGTTTGGTACGTACCGCGACGTGAACTGCAAAGAGTATCTGGACTTTTTTGCTCGCGCGTACGGGCTTGTCGGTCGCGAGCGCACCAAGCGACTCGATTGGGTGCTGAACTTTACGGGCACCGAAGGCATGGCAGAAAAGCCGATCCGCGGCCTGAGCAAAGGAATGAAACAGCGAGTGTGTTTGGGCCGAGCACTGATTCACGACCCGGCCGTCATGATCTTGGACGAACCGGCGGCGGGACTCGATCCGCGTGCGCGGATTCAATTGCGAAAGATGATTCGCGAGCTCGCAGACCGCGGAAAGACGGTACTGATCAGCAGCCATATTTTGACCGAGTTGGCCGAAATGTGTGACAGCGTCGGTATCATCGAACAAGGCAAATTGTTGGCGACAGGCAGCGTCGAACAGATCCAACATCAACGCGAAACGCATCGCGAGTTGAAGATCCGAGTTCTGCAAAACACCGAGGCGGCGGGCGAGAGCCTCCGCTCGATCGAGACGGTGTCGAATCTGGTTGTTGATGGCGAGTTGCTGAAATTCGAGTTCGCCGGCAACATCGACGCTCAAGCCGGCTTGGTCGCCCACTTAGTGAATGACGGCTACGCGGTCGCGGAAGTCGAATCGCACAAGAAAAGTTTGGAAGACGTGTTCCTGCAGGTCACCGAAGGTCTCGTGCAGTAATGTTCAGTTTCGCTTCGCTTTTAGCACGCCAGCCAATTTGTCACCATTTTTGGCTGGAGCGGTCGCGTCGATTGTGCCGATTATTCCGGTCGGAGGGCAATTCGATTGCTCTCTTAGCATAGCTCTAAGATTGCAAACGCGAACGACGGATTGAACCATGCGCTTACCGATCACTCGGATTCTAACCGCGGCCGCCATGCTGGCATTCGGCACGGCAGCACTCTCAAGCGCACAGGCTCAACAGATTCCTCGCGGTGCTCGCCCGGTGGTTCCCGGCACCGGTAGCGAGATCGTGGGGGTGGCTGACGACTTCGAGGATCCAAGCTGGGACTATATCCCACGCGATCCAAAGAGCACCGAGGACATCGACGAAAACCAACGTGCCCCGATGGGGCGCAGTACGAACGGTCGATGGTACGAGGGCATCAAACGCGGCCACCCCGACATCGTCAAACGCGTCGCCACACCGAGCGGCGGATTGCCCGGCAGCACCGGTGCACTGTTGCTAAAGAGCATGCAGACCGGCATTCCCGGCCAGCCGTCCAACACGATGCACCAAGACGACTTCATCGCCAACGTCCAGTACAAACTGAAACGGACGCTGAGCGTTTCCGAAGCACCGAACGTGACAACTCGCGTCTATTTGCCAGCCGTCGATACCTGGGAAAACCGCAGCGGACCTCACTTTGGCTTCCGTTTGGCCCTGGAAACGACCGCGATGGTCGATAAGGAAGTTGGCTTCGGAATCTTCAAACGAACCAAGGAAGAAATGGGCAACGAGGTCTATTGGCCTGGGATGTTCGTCGAGTTCGAAAGCAAAAGCGATTCGGGCAAGGACTCGGACTTTGCGTACCTGCGAATTCGCAGCAATTCGCGAGGCGGCGATTTCCGCGGTCCTCAAATCACCACCACCGGCTGGTGGACGATGGGCATCAGCGTGACGCCAGACGGAATGGTCCACTACTACGCGTCACCCGGCGTGGATGAGTTGACCGAAGAGGACTACATCACCAGCCAATATCCGTACGATTACCGGTGCGAACGGTTCCGCACGTTCTTTTATAACGTGTGCAGTGCGGACGACGGACGGCGTTGGAGCACGGCGTTCATCGTGGACGATCCCAAGGTGTACGTGCTGCGTCCGCAAGGACAAATGGCGACCCGAAACACCCGTTCACAGCGTTAAACGAGCCAGCGATTTTAGATCGGCTAGTTGAAGTTAGCCGAGCGCGGCCTCGATGGCGTCTTGGTATTCGGCGTCCGTCATGCCCAGCAGCTCTTGCATTTTTGCGAGCGTTTTGACCTTCTTGTCGGTCATTTCGCCTTCGGCCGTGGCGGCCAAGAACATCGCTTGCAATGCCTGCCGTTTCTGTTTTTGGTTCCACCGGATTGAGACCGTTAGAACGTAGTTGACGGCTTCGATCTTGTTTTGCTGAGCGATACTGCAGAGATGCCCGATTTCGTCGCGATCGACGTCTCGATCTTGCATGTACGAAGCAATCTCAATCAGCGACTGAATCTCGGGTTCGCTGATCGTACCATCGACCAGCGTGACCAGAATGGCCGCCCGCAGCGCTTCGTCCAAGAATTTGACTGCCTCGGCAGCCTCATGTGTTTCTTGGTCCATGTCCAGCACCGTCGGGTCCCAGGTCTGCTTGCACTGGTCGCATTGGACGAAGACTTCTGCGTTGCCGATCGGAATGGTGGGGATGAAATACAACGTCAACCACGGGCGGCGAGCTCGCAGCCGATGGGTCTGGGGGACTCGGCATCCCGGACAGTAAAAGTTACCCCGCTCGCGAGTCCGAGTCAGGTTCATGGTGCCAATCAAAATCATGCATCCATGATAAGTGGGTCCGTCACGTCGTGGCAGACCCAGTTTTTATGAATATCCAGGATGGTGAGCGTCGATTAACTCGATATGCCACTTCTGCCAATCTCGACGACGCGTACCAGCACGCCACTGACAACTCAGCGATTGTTGTTCCAATTGAATAACGATCAACTGGCGATCCAGCGGCAATACGACCAGCTAAGTACCGGCCAACGGGTGCTTCGACTTGGCGACGACCCGGCGGCGGCGAACCGCGCCATTACGTTGCACCGTGGTATTGACCAAGACAACCAATTAGTTCGTAACGCCAATAGTACGGCCAGTTTTTACTCCGCCGCGGACGACGCACTTGCTCGCATCGACGACGCACTGATCCAAGCTCGCGGCGTCGCCGTTCAAGGTGCTCAAAACGTGATCTCGGACGACGAACGAGCTGCGCTCGCCGCCACTCTCGATCAGTCAATCAGTGCCGTCTTTGCCGCCGGTAACTCAATGTTTCGCGATCACGAACTACTGGGAGGATTCCTGAATCCCGGTAATTCGTTCAACTTTGACGGTAACGACATTGTCTTCAGCGGCAAGACGGCCGTCGGGCGAACCGAGATCGGTGCCGGTCGCCCCGTCGACATCAACGTCAATGCAGCAGACTCGTTAGGTGCCAATTCGATCATCGTCGAAGGCAAATCGCTCAACGCGTCACTGGACCGTGAAACTCGGCTCGTCGACCTGCGAAAAGGACTTGGCGTGACGCCCGGCCAAATTCGATTGTCAGGCGGCGGTAACTTCGTTGATCTCGACATGCGATCAGCCTCGACCATTGGTGACGTTGCCGACCTGATTTCCGATGTGAAATTGGAAGGCCGGCCAATTGTTGCCACCATCACCGACGACGGAATTCGCATCGAGTACCTCGACGGATTAGCAGGTAACCTGGCGATCGACGATGGCATCGGCAGCACCATGGCGGAAGAACTATCGATTCTGAATCCGGGCGGGATCATCGCACCACCGGTCATTGGCGACCGCCTTTCACCTCGCGTCACCCACGCGACCAAACTTGAAGACTTGGCCGCCGGCGCCGGCGTTAACTTGACGGGCGGAATCCGGATTGAACAGGGCGATCAAGTCTATGACATCACCTTCGACGGCGCCGAAGACCTCAGCGATGTGGTGATTGCGATCAATCGCAGCGACGCTGACGTGAAAGCCGAACTGGACGAATCGGGCGGCCGGATCGTGCTGCGATCGCTGCGCAGCGGCGTAGACTACTCAATTGGCGAGAACGGTGGCAACGCCGCAGCGGCACTTGGCATTCGCTCAGCCGATGCCGACACCAACTTGTCGACACTGGGACGCAACCGTGGTCTGACCACGAACACCGGCGGAACCGACCTGACCATCACTCGGCCGGACGGACGCGACATCGCCATTGACGTTGATGGTGCCGAAACGATCAATGACATCATCGACTTGATCCGCAATCACCCGCAAAACCAGGACACTCGGCGGGTTTTGGTTAGCTTGAACGATGTCGGCAATGGGCTGCAATTGAAGGCGCCACCGGGGGCCGGGACGCTGACCGTGACTCAGTCCGGCGTGTCCAATGTGGGCAATCGGTTGGGACTGATTCCGGATGGCCAGCACACCAATTCCGGTGGCGTGGTTGGCTCGGTCGACACAATCATTGGCACCGACTATGCCACGCGCGACGCCGGCGGAACGCTGGACACCCTTCTGCGAATGCGGGACGCCGTGGCGAGTGGCGATGGTGAGGAAATCGAGCGATTGCAGGCAAAATTGGACGTCGATTTGGACCGTGCCAGCCGCACGCGAGGCAAGGTTGGCGTTTGGACGCAAAACCTAGATTCGCTCAAAGCTGCGTCCGAACAGCGGGTCATCCAATTGAAAAGCCAGTTGTCGGACGAGGTCGATGCCGACCTAACCACCGTGATCAGCGACCTGAGCCAACGCCAAATTGCCCTCGAAGCGTCGATGCGAGTCATCGGACAAGCGTCTCAAATGACGGTCCTGAACTACTTGTAACGATTTTGTCGATTCTGCGTCCCAACCCGCCGATGAAAGAAGTACTGAAGTGTCATCACTTCGGTTTTTCGAGCGAGTCCGTTAACAGACGATTGGGAAAAGACCATGCGGATCGACACGCAGCGTTTCGGCACATTGCGACTCAACGCGAATCAACTGTTCCTGTTTCCGCAGGGATTAATTGGCATGGAAACCCTTCGTCAGTGGGCGTTACTGCCTGATCCTCAGAACGAGTCCGTGGCGTGGTTGCAAAGTGCGTCGCGCGGCGACCGAGCCATTGCACTGGTCAGCCCGCGAGCGTTCTTCGAAGACTACCGCGTTCACGTCACTCGCCGCGAACTTGCATGCTTGCATATGCAACCCGGAGCCGAGATGTACGTAATGACGACCGTCTCGGGACACGTCGGTAAATTAACCACCAACTTACGGTCACCGTTGCTCTTGAACCTTAGCCGTCGACTCGGTTGCCAGGTCATCACCAGCGACGATCAACCGATCCAACGCCCACTGCCGCTGGCAAGCCAAGCCGCAGCATCGATGGCCGAAGTCCTGCGGGCAGCGTAAGTTCACAGTGAACTGCGGCAAACACACGGATACACTCACTCTCCCGCTCGCGGGAGAGTGACAATCTGAAATTGCTTCCGTACGATCCCCACGTTCCCGTCTAGTCCGCTGAACCCCATCTGAGGTCGCGGCGTGCGACTAATTGGAACGTAGGCTAGTCCGCACGACCGACACCAGCGGACTTTGGCACGCGTGGTTCAATTTAGCACAGTAGGTGGTCGATGAATCCCTTGTCGAGACGTTGCTGCTCTTGCCTCTAAAGCGGATGCGAGCCTGCGGTCGAAAACAACCATCATTCTCGGGGCGATTGTCCGCTTCCCGAACTAGACCCCATCCCCACATAGATCACCACGAGGACAACATGCTCGTCCTTTCCAGGCACCGCGACGAAAGCATCATGATTGGCGACGATGTCGTGGTGACCATCGTTGACATTCGAGGCGACAAAGTTCGTCTCGGTATCGAAGCACCACAATCGATCCCCGTACACCGTCAAGAAGTGTATGACGCGATCCAGCGTGAAAACCGCCGGGCCACTCAAACTGGCACCGGCGCCACAAAGGACGTTCAACCGCCAAAGAACTAACGTTCACGACGGTTCCAGACGTTACGCATAGCGAAACTCGCAGGCAATCTTTTGTTGCGCCGCCAGCAACTAAAAGCCTCTGCGACTTTCGCTATCGTTTTAGGTGGACAGAACTTCGCGTCGGTCCCACAACTTGGGGCGGCCGCGATTCGTTGGCATCCGCAACCATCGCCACTTTGTGGGATTTGCGAAACTGACAGAATCGAAAGGAATGTCCGTCGCTTTCTTTTCCGTATCGATACGGCAATCTCGTTTCGTAAGATTGCAATTCCATCGGTGCGTGCCCGATTTGCAAGCGGGCGTCTGCGGTGTAATCCGCAGACTCAAAGATCAACAGCACGATTCCAGATTCTACGGCTTCTTGTAGCCGTGAATCCGTTTTCAGATCGGCGATGGTAGCCACGGGCGTGTTGCCGACGTGGGCTTTTAAGTTGCCCGCAAACCGCACGTTCGTCGCCACAATCAACTGCGGTGCATCCGGAAGCGCCGCAACCTGGTCTGCCACACGATCAAATGGCATGTTCAACCACGAATAGTCGCCACGCACCGACGCTGACATCGTGCGTCCGACCAGAACGGTCAAGACCGACGCCGCAAAAATCCCAGCCGTGGTCAGAATCCTCGCACCACCGATCTGCGAAACGACACTACGGTTTGAATCGCCAATTCGCGTATCACCAAACGGTGTCAATCGCAGCACCAGGTAGGCTGGCAACAAGAATAAAAACGGTTGCAGCCAGTGGTTTTTTGTTTCAACGGCGTTACCCGACATCACCAACATCAACAGAACCGCAGCGATACCGATCATCGACCGCTCGACGAGTTTCGTAGTGGCCAACAATTCTTTGGACACCAAGGCGTTTGGTTTAGTGGTCGATGCCGGCTTCCACACCCACTTCAACCAATGATCACGAAACGCAATTGCAAAGACCGCGATCGTCACGCTGCAACACGAAAAGGTCGAACCGGCCAGTCGTATCAATCCGGTGCTGACACGGTCACCCAGCGTCATTGCTTCGCGAGGCAACAATTGGGTCAGTGCTTTCGACGATGCCGTATCCAAGTTCTGGATTGCCCACCAAAAATGGGGACCAACCAAAACCGCCGCGATCACGATGCTGAACAGAATTCGCGGATCGAGAATGCGTTTGCGAAAGTCTTCGATCGACAGTGCAGCAGCAATGAAAGCAACCAAAACGATGGCAAAGTTGTACTTAAACAACAATCCTGCCGCGGTTGCCAATCCGATCACGGCGTAGTTCGCCAGCGTTGGCCGTTTGTAAACGTTGACGATCGCCAACATCAACCATGACGCGGCAAACAGTGCGGCAACCGTGTGCGAGAGATCGCGATGACTTTCCCAAGCGATCTGCGGCATCGTCAACATTGCAGCGGACGCGACAATACCGGCGAACCGATTCGCTGTGGCGCGAGCGATGGAAAAGTAAACGCAAACGTAAGTCAGAAGCAGAAAAAAGTTTTTCAACAGCGGCAGCGCGAACGAAGCTTTTCCGACGATCGTCAGCAATGGGATTTGCAGCCACGTGTACAGCGGCGGTTGACCGTTGTAGCCGATCTGCCAGCCTTGTGACAAATAGACCTGTTCGGCCTCGTCATACGTCAGCGACGATGACAACATCCCGCGCACGATCACGTGCATTGCAAAATAGACGATCAATACAAGCGGAAAACGGATATCGTTTTCGGCGAGCCAGCGCAATGGTTTCATGCTGCGTTTCTACGTGGCGTATCAATGTCGGTTGACGTGAAAATTTTGGGCGACGAGTTACGGCTGACTGCACCGCTTTGCTGAGACTGATGAATCACATAGTTACCTTGGCCCGGCAGTTCCATGTAGATCCGAGACACCATTTCGGCCAAGATGCCAATCGCAATCAACTGCACCGCCGTGCATAACGCAAAGGCACCCACGATCAACATTGGTCGGTTGCCAATGTCTTGGCCCAAGCCAAACTTCGCAAATCCAACGATCGACAACATCGCCGTTCCGATCGCAGCCAGCACCAAACCAATCGAGCCGAAAAAGTGGCCGGGTCGCGCTCGGTAACGCATGAAAAACAGCACCGACAACAAGTCCAACACGACGCGAAACGTGCGTGAGATGCCGTACTTTGATTGACCGAACTGACGTGCGTGATGTCGAACGCCGATCTCACCAATGCGATCCGGCGATGTGATCTTGGCAACCCAGGCGGGGATGAACCGATGCATCTCGCCGACAAGCTTGACGTCGCGAATGACTTCGCCGCGATAGACTTTGAGGCTGCATCCGTAATCGTGAATCTTGACGCCGGTCACATGACCGATCAAACGGTTGGCAATCCAAGACGGAATCTTACGAAGGATGAATGCGTCCTGGCGTCGCTCGCGACGACCGCACAATAGATCCAAGTCGTTGTCTTTCAGATGACGAACCATCCGAGGAATATCGGCGGGGTCGTTTTGCAGGTCACCGTCGATTGTGGCAACAAATCGGCCGCGTGACGCGTCAATGCCGGCTTGCATGGCGGCAGTCTGACCGAAATTTCGCCGCAATGAGATGACGTTTGTGGGGATGGATGACGTCTGGCACGCCTTCACTGCGGCGGCGTAAGTCCCATCCAAGCTGCCATCATCGACCAATACGATCTCGCATGTTTCAGCAGCGTACGGTTCACCAGCGGACTTTTCAGCAGCATTCTGGACGCCGACAAGAGCCGATTCGATTTGCGCAACCAACGGTCCAACAGATTCGGATTCGTTGTACAGCGGGACGACAATCGACAGTTCGACGCACCCCGGATCGGAGTTCGACATTCGCAAGGCTCGGGCGCGAGGGAGAAACTAAAAGCTTTCGCACCCGCGTCGTTAACAAATCTTCACTGCAACCAGCAATAGGAATCAAAAAATCGCCAATCCCCAAAAACGGTTAGCGAGGAAACAGCGGCGAGACTTCCTGGCCAAGGTCTTTGATGTCGGTGTCTCCGATGAAGATGTAGCCCGCATTGGGGCACGCATCACAATCGGCGGGCGAGAAATTTTCTACTGCCGTGGTGATCACCAACTTCAACTGGCCTTCGAAGGGCATCAGGGCAGGACAGGTGTTCTGAGGCGACCCGGGGGTTTGCCAAGTGCAACGAAGTTCGCCGGAATTCAGATCGTACAACCGAGTCTGACCGAACGGGGCAACGCCAGGATGGAACATTGCCACGATGATGCCAGTCCCGTCGGGCGTCACGATCATGCCATCGGGAACGGCCGGGTCACCTTCGAAATCGATCACGGTGGTGGGGTCGCCCAACGTACCAGCGGCAATATCCAAATCGTAACGGACAATTTTGCGAGTGGGCGAGTCGATATCCAGCAGTGATAGCTTGCCGTCTTCGCCTTTTAGGATCGCCTTGCCGTTGCTGCAGATCTGGTCATCACGCAACCGGATCAGCTTTTCGTCACTGCCGCGATACAGATACAGGCCGGCCTTTTTAGTCGCAAATTCCAGGTCTTTGGTTCCAAAGATCAAATTGTCTTCGTAAACCAAACCGTCATTGATAATCGTGTTGGTAACATCGGCGTCGATGCCTTCGCAAAACGGTTGCCACTGACCGGTGTAGGTTTGAAAAATCCCAAGCGTTCGTTCACAACCGACGACAAATGCGCCAGCGGTTTGACATTCGAACGCGAATCCCGGGCGACCGGGCAACTGGAACGACTGGTTCTTTTTTGCGCCCACATCGTAAATGTTAATGCTGCCGACGGTGGAATCGCTGCCGTGCTGAATTCCAACCCAACTGAATTGCCCCTCGCCCATCGCAATCGGTCCCTCGGGCAAGAATCTTAGAGCGTCGGAGTCAGGAATCCGCAAGGAACGGGCTTGGCGTGTTTCAGTCATGAGATCGATGGTTCGCGAGAGGAACTTGAAAGGGATCAGCCAAAGTTTTAGAACGTCAGGCAGTCGAGAGGTAGCCGCTATGATACGGTTCCTTACGATTCCACTCTCGATTTCTCGTTCGATCACTCGTTCGGATCAAGTGTTGGAAGTTTCAATTTCGGATGTCCACGTTTCGCACTCCTGTATTTAGGTTCGCTGCTCGATGTCGTCACTTTCCATCATGCGTCGGTTCAGTTTCTGTGCCGGGCACCGTTTGGTCGGCCACGAAGGCAAATGCCAAAACCTTCATGGCCACAACTATGTGGTCGAGATCTACGTCACTGGCCAAGAACAAGACTCGGTTGGCCGAATTCTGGACTTCAAGCAGTTGAAGGTTTCGGTCAACGGTTGGTTGGATGACAATTGGGACCATGCGTTCATCCTGTGGGACCAAGACGAAAACGGCTTGGCCGCGATCCGTTCGTCAAAGCCTCATCGAATTTACGAACTCGACTGCAACCCGACAGCCGAAAACATGGCGTTGCATCTGCTGAACGTCGTATGTCCCCAAGTGCTTGAGGGAAGCGGCGCGACGGCGTTCAAGGTTCGATTGTGGGAGAGCGAAGAAACCTGTGCCGAGGTAACAAATTCAGACCGATGAAAGTTTGCCAACTCAACCATGTCGCTTTGCATGTGGCAGATGTCGCGCGAAGTGCAGAATTTTACCGAGACACGCTGAACCTGCCTGTCATGCCTCGGCCGGCATTCGACTTTCCCGGCGCCTGGTTCCGGTTGGGCGTTGACCAGGAATTGCACCTGATCGGCGACCGAGACCAACCGGTTCACTCGCATCACCGGGGCGGGCACTTGGCATTGATCGTTGATGACCTGGACCAATGGGAATCGCACCTCGACCAGCGAGGTGCGACACGCTTGCCTCGCAAGACGCGGCCAGATGGCGCCCTGCAAACGTTCGTCCAGGACCCGGACGGTCACTGGATCGAACTCTGCGTGCCACCGGCGGGTTAGAAGATTAACCGCTACTCGCCACTCGCCGCCTACTTGTGTGGCGTGTGACAAGCTTTGCAGTTGGCGGCTTTGGTCAGTTGCTCGCCAGCGTTTTCTTTGCCGTCGATGACAGCTTGGCTTGATTTGACTAGAGCTGCGGTCAGTTTGTCCCAGCTCTCTTTCTCGCCTTTTTCAGGTGTGTTTTTCGCAAGCGCGACCATCATCGCGTGAAGTTCCTTCTTCTCTTCTTCGGAAGCTTCGCCACCGGCGACCTTCTTCAGCAGCGGTCCCTTCATCGCCTTCTTCATGATTTCTTTGGTCTTGTACTTCGGCGCAGCGTCATCGGCGTCTTCGGCTCGGCTTGGCATCGCAGTGGTTGTGGCCAACATGCCAGCAACGGTCATCAGGGTCCAGAACTTTTTTGACATCAACATGCTCTTTCAAATGGTGGGGAAACAAGAAAAACAGTAGTGATCAAATCGGCGCCGCAGCTCGCCATTGGCCGCTTCGCCAGATAGCGAGTTTCGAAAGCTAGTTTTCGATCCAGGATCGCAATAGGTTCAAATCCGACTTCATGGCGGCCAGATGCTTTGGCACCAACGCGGGATCCTTGTGATCAATGTACTCTTCGTGCAAAGAGACTGGGCCGTCAAATGTGTTCAAACGCAACGCACCGACCTCTTCTTTGCCGACGCGTCCTTCACCCAGTGGCACGTTGACCAAACGGTTGCCATCCCAGCGGAAATCTTTCACGTAGATCGCTCCAATCTTGGGGCGAATCAGATTTAGTGCGACCGGCCACGACATGCCACCTTCGGCGATTGCGTGACGAATGTCGTAGGCGACGCTAATGTCGGCCGTGTCAATTCCATCAAGGCCAATGTGCAGGTCCCAAATCGACGAACCAAAGTATTTATTGCCGGCGTGATTCTGGTAGAGACCTTGGACGCCGAAGTCGTGGTTCATCGCGGCCAGGTCGCGAAGCTGAGGACGCCACGCTTCGATCTGCGCGGCGATATCGCGGTTCAATTCGTATTTCAAGTACTGCATTCGATACTTGGTGATCCCCAGCGTTGCGGCCGTTCGCAGCACTCGCTCAGTCAGCGGGTCCGACGCGTCGTTGATGTCCGAGGTCAACACCATTACCGTCAAATCACGTTTGCCGAGCGCTTCGACCAGTCGCGGCAGGTCTTCTTCGACAGATTCGGGTTCGACGTTACCGCCTTCGCGAACCGGCGCTTCGATGCCATCGAAACCCGCTTCCGCCATTGAATCGGCCAATTCGTCAAACGAGAGAGAATTCAGCGGCTTTGTGAAAACGCCAATTCGAGGTTTTCGCGCTGCCGACGACTCGCTCGGATCTTGGGCCGCGGCCGGCGGAAGGACGAGAGGTCCCGCAACCAGCGATCCGATTGCCGATGCACAGGCCGCGCAACCAGACGTTGCGATAAAGTTACGACGGTTCGTTTTCACAGGGACAACTACCAAAGGAAAATTGGGTGACACAGAACCAATGGGCGACACGGAACCGATACGACGCAAATCAAGGTTGTGCATGATAGCGATCTTGGAGAGCGTTTTGGAATCGAAACGAAAATCTTAATCAGCCCAAGGTTGCCGGGTGGTTCAATAACCCCACCCGGCGAGGCTCGCTGAATGAGAATTTGAAGTCTTCTTTAAGAACTCCGCTCGCGTTTTGACGTCCCCCCCCGAAGGCGAGCCAACTTGAGGAAAAAATCTCATGATTGGATTCTTTTAGGGAACTTTTATCCACCAAAGCCGTTCCTAATAATCCGATAGACTGACACAACCGACATTATTTCCACTCACCCGGGGGGGTAAAGCGAATGCCAAATTGGCAAAAAGCGTTTTTGCTAGACCGGGCGTTCGTTTGGTTAACTCAGTTTGCGTTTCTTTTGCGGGCCGCATTTTCCCCCGCATTGGCCTCGTCCGGCTCGACTGCTGGGCAACGAACAGAGGGCGAAATCCCCCTAATTTCGGGATACTTGGCCGATCCGACTTTTGCTTTTTGGGGGCAGGGGAATTACCCTCGGACCCTGGTGAACGTCCAGACCTGCGCCGCTATGGGGCTGGCTCTTCTCACGTTTACGTCTTTCCTTATTTTCATCCTGCAGAGCATCCTCACCCATGGTCCAACCTCGACCAACCGCGAAAACGCGGCGCCAGCTTCGTACCGAAAAACGACGTTTGCAGTTGGAGTCACTTGAGCGGCGTGAGCTGCTAGCTGCCGAATTATTGGGAACCGTCACTGCGGAACCACATGCAATATTCGCGCCAGGTACGCCTCAGGACTACATCGACCAATGGGAACAGGACCACGACGATTCACCGTCGCCAGCGCCTGGCGATTCGAGCAGCCCGATCAATTTGTCGGCATCGCGTTGGGTCAACACCAGCGTCGGCACAAGCCCGAACATGGGCGATGGATCGACGATCTCGTGGAGTTTTGTGCCGGACTCGACCGATGTCGCGGGCAGTGCATCGCCTGCTCAAAGCAATTTGATCGCGTTCTTGGACGGACTGTACGGTGGTAGTGGTGCCACAATCCAGTCGCGACCGTGGTTCCCATTGTTCCAGAATGCATTTGACGAGTGGGAACAGAACTCTGGCTTGACGTTTGTCTACGAACCAAATGACGACGGAGTCGCACAAGGCGGCCAGGGCGGCGGCGTGACCGGCACGCGCGGTGACATTCGCATCGGCGGTGCCAATATCGACGGCAACTTTGGCGTTCTTGCCTATGCGTTCATTCCGACCGGCAACGGCAACAACGGTGTCGATGGTGACGTCGTCTTCGACACGGCCGACGTCTTTTACCAAAACAATTCGAACGGCGCAAATGGCGAGAACCGTGCTCTGCACAATGTGCTGATGCACGAGATCGGCCACGGGCTTGGTCTGCTGCATGTCGCACCAGTCAACCAGTCCAAATTGATGGAACCAACGGTTTCGCTCGCCTACCATGGGGCTCAGCACGATGATTTGTTGGCAATCAACAGCCTTTACGGCGACCGATTCACCAACAATGACACCAGTGCGACCGCGGCCGATCTGGGCGTGCTCGACGAGACGCCGATCCAGTTGTCAAATGTTTCGATCGACAGCAATTCGGATATCGACTGGTACAGCTTTGACATCGAAGCAGGCCAGTTGCTGACACTGGCGGTGGCGCCCGACGGACAACAATACATCGTCGGTCCCGATGACGACAACAACGCGACGAACGTCAACCGCAACACAAAACGAAACAGCGACCTGAGTTTCGAACTGTACGACGAAAGCGGCACGTTGTTGTTGTCGCGCGACGTTAACGGCTTAGGCGGAAACGAAGTTGCTGCGGCAACCGTGATCACTCAGTCCGGCAAATACAAAATTGCGGTGATTGGCAATTCGACCAATGGCATGATCGCAGGCGATGTCACGCAAACACAGTTCTACACGCTAACCGCACAGCGTTCGGACTTGTCCGACCCGTCGCTGATCGCTGTGGCGACCAACGGTGGCGACCTGTTCGATTTGGACCCGGCAGACCAGTTCAGCAACGTTCGTCACACCGCGCCGAATGAGTTGACGTTGACGTTCGGCGGTACGCACGCCATCGACCCTGCCACGCTCGGCGCAATCTCAGTTCAGTACAGTGAATCGGGTAACTTTGCCGTCGACGCCGTCGAAGTAAAAATCGGTTACACCGGTTTGGACAGCGCTGGACGAAACGCTGTCGTTCGCTTTGCCGAAAACCTCAAGGACGGTTTTTTCCAGGTATCGGTCACTTCGGAACTGACCAGCGTGGCTGGCATTCCGTTCTTGCCATCTTCACCTGAACCGGTCGCCGGCGACCCGCTGCTGACGCGTGAAGTGATCGCGTTCGAAGTCGAACTCGGTGCCAAGGTGATCGCCGTTGTTCCACAACCGATCGTAGGTGGCGCAGCGAGTGCGAACCAAATCGACGTCTACTTTGACGATGCGGACTTGTTCCGCGCCGGTTCAACGATTGGTAACGCGGCGTTCTATCAACTGATCGATACTCAAAACACGGTAACAACCGAAGACGACACCATCGTGATTCCGTCGTCCGTCGTCGTCGATACGGTGGCTCGCAAAGTCACGTTGACATACCCAGCCAACTTAGACACGTATGTCGCCGACGGTGACTCGCTGCGTCTTCGTGTAGGTGACAATTCGGACTTCACCACAATCAATGTCGTTCGACAAACGGTTGCAGGCGCCGAGCCAGGCCTAACCAAAGCGACTGCGACGAATGTTACGGCTTCGCCAACGGGCAATTGGTCGACCGTGATCGTCGGCCAACGGATCTCGAACATCGGCGCGACTCAAGTCACGCCAATGGTCGACAATGCGGGCGGCATTTTGGAACCCGGCCACCGCGATATCGAAGTCGAAGACCACTACATCAGTCCCGGATCGCGTGACTCGAACAATTCGATCACATCGATTCCGTATACGTTCCTGCGAAACTCTTCGTACGGTGTGAACAGCCAAGGCGACGCGTTGTTCAACCAGATGAACGCGGAACAAGAGAAACGCTTCCTCGAGATTTTGGACATCTACAGCGCTCGCTTGGGCATCGATTTCTACGAGACCGAGAGCTCCGGACTGCGGCTGATTGTCGGCGACTTGTCGACAGCCGACCCGACGACCGTCAGTGGCCCCGGCGGAACGGCCGGATTGGGCGGCCCCGGCGGAGTAACGATGGACGCGCTCGACTTTACGAATTCGCAATCGAATCAATTCGGACAAGGCTTCTTTGATGTCGCATTGCACGAAATTGGTCACGCGATCGGACTCGGACATGCATACGATTTGGTTCCTGGAACCATCCAGGGCGGCAATGGAAACTATCCTGATTCGACTCGATCGGGCCCCGGCACCGAATGGGAATTCCCGGGCGAATCCGACATCATTCACGGCGCATACTTGCATCAACTCGAGTCGCTCGATGTTGACCTGTACCGCATCAACGTCACCGAAAACGGTGTGCTGAAGATTCAAACGATGGCTCAACGGTTGGCGGACGCCAGTTTGTTGGACACGCGTCTTTCGCTTTACCGCGAAGACGCCACGGGCAAACTGCAACTCGTTTCGTCCAACGAAGACTACTTCGGCTCCGATTCGTTCATCGAGTTCTCGGTGACTCCCGGCAATTTCTTTGTCGGCGTTTCGTCGGAAGGCAACTCGCTTTACGATCCCAATTCGGGTCTGACGGCCGCCGGTGGTACCAGCGAGGGTGCCTACGAATTGCGAGTCGATTTCAAGAGTGAATCGGCGACGACGATGACGGACGTCGATGGCAGCCTGATTGACGGTGACCGTGATGGCACCGAAGGCGGCATCTACGATTTCTGGTTCGAACCGATCGATTCGACCACGATTTATGTCAACAAGGCGGGTGGCACGGGCGGCGGTGCGCTAGGGTCGCTAACGAATCCGTACACGAACATACCTGCGGCACTCGCAGCCGCCGAAGTCGCTGTTGCGGCTAGCGGTGGTGACGGGGTCGTGGTTCGATTGTTGCCAAACGGCGGCACGGACGCTGACATTGCAACGCCAGCGGACAACTTGGCTTACGAAATCGGCATCATTCAATCGCTCAATCGAACGCTTGATGACGGCCGCAACCTGATCCTGCCTGGCGGTGTCCATTTGGTGGTCGACGCCGGTGTCGTGATGAAGTTCTTGGACAGCCGCGTTTCGGTCGGCAGCGACGATGACGGGAACGATCGCAGCGAAGGATCAATTTCGGTCCAAGGCACGCCCGAAATCCCGGTCTACTTCACCAGCTATAACGATCGCACGCTGGGATCCAACAGCAACATTCTGAACACGGCAGTTGGCAACGGTGACTGGGGCGGTATCGAAATCCGCGCCGATGTTGACCGCGTCCAAGGCCGTGGCGACCTGTCACGACAGGGCATTTTCCAGAACTACATCAACCACGCCCAGTTCTCGTTCGGCGGTGGCACGGTATCGACGATCGGTCGAAACATCGATCCGATTTATCTATCGGAAGCTCGTCCCGAGATCTCGTACAACACGATCACGACCAGCAGCGGCGCGGCAATGTCAGCCGACCCGAACACGTTCGAAGTCACGACATTCACCGAGCCACGTTTCCAACGTTCGTCGGTTTCGGGGAACGGTTTCGCATCGGATTATGACCGCCAAGGGCCGAGCATCTACGGCAACACGCTGATTGGCAACTCGACCAACGGCCTGTTCGTTCGCATCGATACGCCGGCCGGTGGCGGCATCGAAACACTGACCGTCACGGCTCGCTTTGATGACACAGACATCGTTCACGTGTTGAGCGAGAATGTGTTAATCGACGGCAACGCCGGTGGTCCCGTCGAAGACTCGCGTCGCCCCAGCCCGATCCTTGGCGTTGCGCCAATGGCCGGCGGAGCATTGGCCGCGGGAACCTACCGATATAGCTTCACCTACGTTGATGAATTTGGTTACGAGAGCCCAGGCTCGCTTCCACAAACAGCCACGGTTACAGCGAACCAACAGGTCAGCCTAACAAATATCCCAGTCGCCAGCGGCAAATATGTTGCTCGGCGTCTGTACCGCAGCGTCGGTGCTGGCGACTTCTTGCTGGTTGCCGAACTCGATAAGTCCTCGCGTGACCACATCGATAATTTGACCACGCCAGCCCCGTCGGCAGCGAAACTGAACACAGCCGACGCAGCCGTGGTCCACGGTCGTCCCGATGGCACATTGGTGATCGATCCCGGCACATTGATCAAGAACCAAGGTGCTCGGATCGAGCTAGGTTTCGGTGCGACTTTGATTGCTGAAGGCGTCGAAGGACGCGAAATCGTGATGACCGGTCGCAGCGACGATCGTTACGGTGCCGGTGGCACGTTCGATACCGACGGCAATGGAACCAGCACAGCGTCGCCCGGTGAGTGGGCAGGCATTTACGGTGCACCGACCAGCCGCATTAGCATCGATAACGCGTACATCGCGTTCGGTGGTGGCGTTACCGGTGTCAACGGTGGCACTGCATCGTTCAACACGATCCAAGTTCATCAGGGTGAAGTACGTATCGCCAACACAATCTTCGAAGACAACGCAGACGGTGCCGGTGGCACTCAAGGCAACGCACGACGCGACTTTGCGCCGAACGCGGCCGGCACCCTGTACTTCACCAGCACTCAGCCGACGATCGTAGGCAACACGTTCGTCAACAACGCTGGTTCGGCAATCAGCATCAACGTCAACTCGATGACGTCAAACTTCAAGTCGGACTCGGGTCGTCAAACCGGCGACATCGACCTCTACGAAATCCCACCGGCCAACAACGGTCCAATCTTCCGCGGCAACACGCTTTCGGGCAACGACGTCAACGGCTTGACCGTTCGCGGCGAGGTGTTGACCACCGAAGTGGTTTGGGACGACACCGACATTGTGCACGTGCTGCGCAACGATATCGAAATTGGTGACTTGCACACCTTCGGCGGGATGCGACTGGAAAGCAGCTCGACTGAGTCGCTGGTCGTCAAAGCCGATAACGCTGAAATCTTGGCGACCGGTCGATCGCTGGACATCGACGATCGCATTGGCGGCCGTTTGATTGTGTTGGGTCAACCTGGTTTCCCGGTGGTCATCACAGCGCTTCAGGACAATACGATCGGCGCTGGCTTCACGCCGAGCGGTGCACCGCAAACCGAAACGATTCCCACCACCAATGGTCCACAAGCGGGCGATTGGCAAGGACTGCGTTTCGACGAATACAGCAATGACCGTAACGTCGCCACGGCGACTGAACGCGAAGGCTTGATCACCGGCTTTGGTGACTCGAACGCGGCGATTGGCGAACATCAAGAGTTAGGGCTGCTAGCCGCGGACGAAAAGTCAGGCGACGAGAACATTCGTTTGGGCTTCACCGTTCACGGTGCAATCGCGGCCGACACCGACAAGGACCTGTACAGTTTCGAAGGTGTCGCCGGCACAGCAGTTTGGTTGGACATTGACTTGACTGACCCAAGTCTTGACACGGTTTTAGAACTGATCGACGGCAACGGCCGAGTGCTCGCGTTGAGCCAGAACTCGCGAACGGAATCGGCAAACGGCGCGCTGTCGTACACCAATACGACGCTGATGCGATCTGGTCACGCGCTACCGATGCGAAAGGACCAAGATGCGTTCACCAGCGCCACCGGCGACTACTTGGATCTGTATTCGACCAACGACGGCGACTCGGGAATGCGAGTGATCCTGCCGGGCACGACCGGCACTCGCAACACATTCTATGTACGCGTCCGAAGTGCAAATCCGACAGCCAACTACACCACGCTGGCAGGTATCAACAGCAGCCTGATCGCGGGCGGCAAAACGTCCGGCGGATATCAACTGCAACTTCGTTTGCGAGAAACCGACGAGTTCTCGGGCAGTGTGGTTCGTTACGCTGATTTGCGTTACGCCACGACTGCAATCCTGGCAACAGGCTTGCCCGCCCACTCTCCCATCGCGGGCGAACTGAATCACCCCGGCGGTTTGCTTGACCTGGGAAGCCTCGCCAATACGGACCGCGGCGCGGTCTCGGCCAGTGGTGTGTTTTCTGCAAACAACGGTACGTCGCCACCCGACGTCTATACCTTCACGGTCAACCGCGATGGGCTGCAAGGCCTCCGACCAACGACCAACAATATCTCTTTGATGATCGACGTCGACTATGCCGATGGTTTAACGCGCCCCAACACAAGCGCGTACTTGTTTGACGGCACAACGTTGATCGCGATCGGTACCGATTCGAACATCTCGGACGACCGTTTGACACCGATTATTCCCGGACAACCTTCAACGGCGACCGATGGATCGCGCGGATCCTTTGGTTCGCGTGATGCGTATATCGGACCGATCGAATTGTCACCCGACGGCGACTACCAACTGGTTCTGGCTGGACCGGAACAGGTTCCGGCTGACATGGCACAATTCTTCAATGCCAACGCGGCCAACACGCTGGCACGACTGGAGCCAATCGATTCGGCAGTTCGAATCATCGATGACCGATTCGATTATGACCCCGGTAACGGCGCCGACCAGACGCCCGTTCCATCAGTTGTCCAAGGCCCCCAAGCGTTGCAAGTTGGCTTTGCCGATGACGGCAGCAATATCGTTCCGTGGCAATTCGGCGACATTCCGCTGATAACGTTCCGCGAAGATGCGAATACCACCGGGCAAGCCCGAATCTCAATCTACAACCCGTTGACCGGTCGCCACGACGCGATCATCGAAGACTTCACGACTGGTGCCAACATTGGCGCAGTCGCTCAGTCGACCGACGGACGAATCATTGCCATCGGCAACCGTGGCAACGCGGCGACGCAGAACGACGGCAACACGTCGAACACCTATTCGGTTTCGTCAGAAGGCGTGGTAACGGCGCTAGCAAGCACTGGCATCGCAACGTACGAGTTCTTCCGAACTACTGGGGCAAACCCGGCCAACACGAACCGGTTAGACAACGAGGGAACCGAGTTCGTCAGCATGGCGTTCTACAACAGCCCGACCAACGAAAACCGTTTTCTCTACGGCGTAGCCAATCGCGGGCCGTTCGATGGCATGACAGTCGGCACCGACCCAGCCAACGGCAATAACGTCAACGGCCCCGGCGAATTGCGAGACGCCGACAACATGATCTACTTGCTTGACGCCGCCACCGGTGAAGCAATTAGCCGCCGTAACCGGAACATGATTGGCGGTTTCGAATCGTCCGATCCGCTGGACTTTGATTTGCGGAACGATTTCAACGGCAACAACAGCGGCAACCCGTACTTTCCCGACGAAACACCTTGGGCCGGTACAAACGTTGTCGCGCAGGTTCAGATTCCCAAAATTTCACCAGCCACCTTGCTGCCGACGGGAAATGTAACATCGCTGGTCACTGCGGTCGGCGATGCCAACACGTTGTACGCATTCACCGACAGCGGTGCGGTTTGGGAAATGACCATTCGCACCAACGCGGGCGGTCTATACAACGCGGGTGACATTGAAGGTTTCCCGACGCTGATCGTCGATCCGACGCTTGCCCAAATCATCGCGGACTCGGGCGGCAACGCAATTCAGTTTGAACAGATCACTCGCGGTCCAGCCAACTTTGTTGACGCCGCCAACGATCCAATCGGGATCAGCGGCCTGTACTACGGTGTCGGTCGCCAAGTTGGCGAAGCTGACGCAGTGCGCCGCTTCTATGCGATTGACTTGGCAGCCCAAACGACTCAGCCGATCCTAGCATTCGGGGGTGACTCGGTTGCCGTCGATAACAACCAAGCAGCAGGCGAGTTCGCGGGACTGTTCTTCAGCCCGCTGGATCAATCGTTGTGGCACATCACCGACACCGAACGCACGACGGTCGGACACGGCATGGGTGCACTTACCGATCGGCCGTCGGTTATCGGTGGCGGATCGATCCGCTTCGGGTTCGACGCGCTCAACGACGACTACAACCACTTGTCGACCGACATTGTCAGCGGTGACTCGGACGGCAACAACGACTTGGACGCCGACGATCTGCAAGGATTCAGCGGATACAACTTCATCGGTGGTGCGCACGGCAGCGTGCAAAGTAACACGTTGAATTTGGCCGGATTTTCGTCCGACGATTTGCCGACGTTGTACTTCACCTACTTGCTTAACAGCGAAAATGTCAACGCCGACGATGATCCGACCGGCGGATTCAACGCTGACGGTTTGGACGACGTGATGCGTGATTCGTTGCGAGTCTCAGTAGCGGGCGAAGACGGCATCTGGCGTCTGGTCGCGACCAACAACATGGACGACAACATCAATGGTCGCGTCTGGGACGACAGCCGCGGCAACGTTCATGAATACGATCCCGTCGGCAGCAATGGTTACACGGACGTTGCCGACCAGCGTTTCGTCCAGGAATTGTTCGATGGCGACGTTTTCCGCCAAGCGAGAATTGACCTGGGACCATGGGCGGGCCAAGAGAACGTTCAGATCCGATTCGATTTCTCGACAGCCGGCGAAGCTCGTCCGGACCAAAGCGAAATTCAAGCGTTGCCAGGCGACCAAATCCTTGACGGTCACTCGTTAACGCTGACCGGGTTGATGCCCGACGCAGCGGTAACGAACCAAGGCGACGCGTTAACCAACCAGATTCGCACATTTGAATTTAACCAAGGTTTGGTCGTTCAAATGCCATCGGGTGCGCAAGTGATCGCTGCAGGCGGGATCGAGTTGACTCGTCCGAATGGCACTCGCATCGCCATCTTGTCGCAAACTGCGCAGGCCAACGGAGTAATCGTCCAGGCAACCGATTCGCCCGAACAAGTGGCGACTCGTGTGGCCAACATGATCGGCGGCACAGCAGTTCGCAGCACATCGCATCCGTCGTGGGTCGGTTTCACCGCCGAGGCGGCTGTAGGTGGATACAACTTCGGAACCGTCAATGCTCTAATCGTCGGTACACCCAACGTTTCGGGTGCCGCCGACACGATCATTCCCATCAACATTGGCATGACCGAGATCGAAGTTCGCGATGCCATCCAACAAGCATTCGCCGACACGATTCACTATGCCGACGCACCAGCCAGTTTGGCGGCGTTCCCGGTTGTAGGAAACACTAGCGCCGTCCGAATTTACGATCTAGCGATTTCACAAACGTCGACGACCAATCCGGTTTCGACCCCTGGCAACGACACGATTGCAACGGCCCAAAGTCTGGACGGAAACGCTTGGACATTGCAGACCAATGTTGATATCACCAACAGCACCACGCGGCCTCACCAAACGATCAATGGAATCGGCGACAACACGTACGATTACTTCTCGTTCACGGTGCAGAATGCTGGCGATACCGCCACGTTCGACATTGACGCCGGTGCATTCGACACGGAACTGCACTTGTACGACGCGGCGGGCACCCCGCTGAACGGGAACGACGACGCCGGTGGTGACAGCGGTTCGACCAGCAACCTGGACTCGTTCATAACCCATACGTTCACCGCGCCGGGCACCTACATCATCGGAGTCGCTGCGTTCCCATCGAGCACCACCGCGGGCGGAATCACCGGATCACCGGTGCCGAACGGCGGTTTCTATCGATTGCATGTATCGCTTGACGGTGCACCGGTGACCAATGTTTCCGGACGTGCATTCACGTTGATCAATGGCGAAAACGCGGGTGGTTCAAATCTGCCGGGCGCCGAGTTTGGTGTGTACACCGGCGGCAATGGTCTGAATGATTTGCTGCGCGCGGGTGAACGGTCCCGTGGACTCGGCGGTGACATGGGCGTCTACATCGACGACATCATCATCGGCTTGGCGGACCGAGGCGAAAGCTTCACCAATAGCACGCAAGGCACCGCGCTGGTCGACGATCCGTTCTTCGAACCATTGTTCTATGACGCCCTTCGTGATGAAACGCGACCGATCAGCGTCGAAATCACCGAAGGTGCCTACCAAATCGAATTCCGACTTGGTCGCGAATACCTTGGCGACGACAACACAGGCAAAGACGCTCGCGTTCAAATCAACGAACGTTTGGCCGAAGGTTTCAACATCATCGTCGAGCACACCGGTGCCGAAATTGTTGATGGCGACACCTTCACGCTGTCCAACGGATCCGAAACGCTAACGTTTGAATTCAACGACGTCACGATCGCCGCGTTGACATCGACGCCTTCGCCAACGAACGTCTCGATCGATTACCTGGTGTCCGACACCGCCGGCGACATTGCGGACCGAATCCGCAACGCGATCAACAGCTCGTCGGTTCAATCGGTCCTAGGTGCCGAGGCGACCTCGAGCAGTGGCGAACGGAATGATCCGACGGACCCAACGATCTTGATTCACGGTTACCTGGCTGCGACCGCACTGGGCGGAATCAACTTGGCATCGCCACAGAGCGGCCAAACCCACCTGACCGGTGTCGTTACCGGTGGCAACATCGTCCGCGGCGTCGATAACGGCGACAGAAATCGGACTCGCGACCAAGGTGTCTTCATTGTCGATTCGAACGTGATTAGCTTCTCGTCCGATACGGCCGTCGACATCTCAGCCGGCGAAGTGACTCCGGGCGTCAAGGTTCCCGGCGAGGGCAACCGGCCAAAACCGGGTGCAGTGATGAACCTGCCAACGCTCTCAAATGAAGACTTGGTGCATGGCGCGGTTGTGCAAAACAACTTGCTGATCAGCAACGGTACTGGTATCAACCTCACCGGCAATCCAGCAGACGGCGGACCGAACGTCTATTCGCGAATCCTCAACAACACGATCTACAACTCGGATGTCGGTATCGACATCGGCAACCGGGCTGCACCGACGTTGCTGAACAACGTGTTGATCGACAATGGCATCGGACTTCGTGGCACCAACGAAGGCCCGACGGTCATTCGCGCCACGGTCTATAGCGGTAACGGACAGAACTCAGTTGGATTGGGCGGCACAGGCACTGAAGCGATCGTCAATCCGGCCGGCCCGCTGTTCGTTAATCCGAGCGACGCGAATTTTGGTTTGTCAGCTGGCAACCCGAACTTTTATCCAGCCGCAGGCAGCGTCTTGATCGACAGCAGCATCGGCAGCCAACTGGATCGCACGTCGATCATCGACGTCAAAGACTCGCTTGGCATCCCTCGCAGCCCGATCGTTGTCACCCAGCGTGACTTGGCAGGCCAGATTCGTGGCGACGGTGCAACGACATCCGGACAAGGCAGCAACGTCGACATCGACCGTGGTGCACTGGACCGATCCGACTCGATCGGTCCAACCGCTGTGATCATCGTTCCTGGCGATAACGACACCGACTTCATCGACATCGATCGCACCAACACGTTCTTGCAATTGAGCGAAGGTGTTTTCAACTTCTTTGAAGTCTTGATCAACGACGGATCAGGCATGGGCCCCAACTCGGGCACGATCACGCCTGACCAAGTCGTATTGATCGAAAACGGTCGCGAACTTGTCGCGGGAACCGAATACACGTTCGCTTACAACGTGGCCAATCGCACCATGCGATTGACGCCTGCGGCAGGAATTTGGCGTCCAGATGCGGTTTATGAAATCGTGATGCTGAACGAACTGCTAACCCTGCCCGACAGCAGTACGATCAACCCGATCGCTGACTTGGCTGGCAACCGTTTGCAACCAAACCGCGCCGATGGACAGACTCGGTTCACGATTGTAATGCCCGACGTCGACCTGGACTTCGGCGACTCGACCACCGCGACCGACACCTACCGATCGCTGTTTGACAACAACGGTGCCCGTCACGCGCTGGTGAACGAAGAATCGCCTCGACTGGGCAAGTACGTTGACGGCGAAACCGATCCAACCGGTGTCGACTCGGACGATGCCGCAGCGATTCTGTTGATCGACGGCAACGTTCGCGAAGCGGGTGATGGACCGTTCGTGATCGCTCCTGCTGGTTCCGACGTCACGATCACGTTGGCGACCGCACCTGCCGTTGGCGACAACATCTCGGTCGCTGCCAACGGATTCACAGCGACTTTCGAATTGGTCGTCGCGGGTGGCTCGGTCGCAGCCGGACGCATTCCAGTCGAATACCCAGCTGGCGCAACGCTTGCAGAAATCACCGATCTGCTAAGCGACAAGATGGCCGTCGAATTGCTCGCACGAAACGTGCAAGCGGTACCGGACCATGTCGTGGGAACTACCGTTATCACTTTGGTCGCACAAGAAGACGAAGACGGTGTCTTCATCGGTTCGTTCGACGTGCCCGGCAGCGGCACGATCACGGGTGTCTTCTTGGACCCGATCACTGGCGAAGTGACCAGTTTCTTAAACCCACTCGCCCCCGGTGGATCCGAACTGTTCGTCGAAGCCAGTGGCGCAGGTCTGTTGGACGCATGGGTCGACTTCAACGGCGACGGCGATTTCAACGACGTCGGCGAACAAGTTCTGACCAACGAAGCAGTAGTCGGCGGATTCAATTCGGTGACATTGTTCACTCCTGCGAATGCGCAGGTCGCGAACAACGCAGCCTTGTCGGGTTACACAAGGGCTCGGTTCCGCTTGAGCACGGATGGGAACTTGGGACCGAACGGATTGGCTGTCGATGGTGAAGTCGAAGATTACGAAGTCGTGGTCGCACAGGCTGCTTTGCCAGTCGCGGGCGATGATGCTTACACGTTCGACGAAGACGTCTTGTTGGACCAGTCCGCAGGCGGCCAAGGAGTTGCAATCAATGACAACGATGCGGGTGCGACCAACATCGTTTACCAAGTGGTTGATGGGCCAATCTATGGCACACTGACGCTTGACCCGGTCACCGGACAATTCAAGTATCAGCCCGACCCAGACTTCTTTGGTGATGACTCGTTTACCTATCGAATCGAAGCCTTGCAAACGGCTGGCTCAGCGATGTATCCGGTTCGCAGCGAACTGGCGACGGTGTCTTTGACGGTCACGCCAGTCAACGATGTTCCGCTAGCGATTGACAATGCGTTTGTCACCACGGAATTCAGTGACACCAACACGGCCAGCACGGTTACGATCACCAAGGCACAATTGTTGGCCGGGGCGTTGCCGCAAGATGACGCTCTGTTGCGAACGGCACCTTGGGACGAAATGGAACAAACGTTGTCGGTCATCCAGATCAACATCCTGGACGCGACCGGAACCAGCGTCGAAATCGTTCCAATGGACAGCACGTTTGTACCGCAAGATGGCAATCACGTTGGCACGGCCTACGTCAGTGACGGACTCGGCGGATTCGTCGAATCGGGCACTTACACGGTGACGGTCACTGGCAACCAAGTCGTCACGGTCGTCTACGTTCCGGCCGCCCAGTACAACGAAGATAACCCGCGAACGGGCGGCACACCGTCGCTTGACGGATTCACCTTCACGGTGGCCGACGATGGCAAGACGACGCTACCCAACGGCAATGCAGCCTCGCCAGCACTATCGCCGGAAATCACAACAGCCGATGTCACGATCCAAGTGCGTCCGCAAAACGACTCGCCGGTCGCGAACACCGATACGATCCCGTCGGCGAGTTTGACACCGGGACCTGTCGAAGGCGTCGACTTTGTCATCCCAGTCACGTTCTTGTTGTCCAACGACACAGCCGGCCCGACCGGTGCAAACGGCACCGGCGCAACCGACGAAAACGGACCAGTCAATGGCAACGATGGCGTTGTGACCTTGGTCACGGAAGTACCAGCAGGCACGTTGCCGGCCGAATTCCCGGTTGGCTTCCAAGCGTTCCCGTTGACAACCGCAGCCGGCGGCACGGTCTCGTACGATTCGGCGACGAACACGCTGATCTACACTCGCGACGAAGACTTCTATGGCGTCGACTCGTTCCAATACACGATCGTCGACGAAGGATTCGATGTCGCGATCGATGGAACTCGCACCAGCCATCCGAAGTACCACACCGCAACGGTGAACTTGACAGTTGCACCGGTCAACGACGCGCCGAGCGCCGTCGATTACTCGGGGGAAACATTCGAGGACACGGCGCTGACCATCACAAAGACTCAGTTGATCGGTTCGGCAGCGGCGGATGCGTCAACGGCGCAAACCACCTCGCCACTTGACGAAACCAACCAAGTTCTTGAGATCACAGAACTGGACATCGATGGCGTCATCGTCACGGCTGCCAATGTCGTGGTCGGCCAAGCATACGCAACGGCAAACGGGACGATCGTCCCGAACTTCGGTAGCGACGGTTTCCTGATCGACTTGGTCTACACACCGGGTGCCGACTTCAATGCCGACAACCCGCTCGACGCGACTGCACGACGACTCGATTCGTTCGGGTTCAAGGTTACCGATGATGGCATCTCGCCATTGCCGCAAGGCGGTGCGGATGTCCTCAACGCACCTGAATCAGCAACTGCAACGGCCCGAATCCTGGTCCGTCCAATCAACGACGCTCCTGTGGCGACCGACGATTTGGTCAGCGGCACCAGCGCCGATTGGTTGGCGTACTTTGCCGGATTGGCAACTCCAGTCGCGGCTCCGGTGCCGACCGAAGACATTCCGTTTGTGATCCCACGCGACTTTGTGTTGGCGAACGATCGCAACTCACGTCTGGCCGGTGCTGACTTGATCGATGGCGTCAACGACGAACGTGACGGCACGAACGACAGCACTGACTTGACGATTACCGAGACGACCATCACGACGGCTCTTGGCAGCACCGTGACGTTCTTGGCCAACGGCGACCTGCAATACACGCCGGCAGCCAATGTTTACGGCTTGGACACGTTCGAGTACACGATCACAGACACTGGCATCGACGAAGACGGTTCAGGCAACCAAAACGCTGCTCCGCTTTCGCATGTTGCGACGATCACCGTCAACTTGGCGGCCGTCAACGACACACCGCTGCTCGATCCAATCGCAGATCAAATTGCCATCGAAGACACGCCGTCGATCACGGTCGTCTTGTCCGGCATTGACGCGGGTGGTGGTCCAACCGAAGTGCAAGATTTACGAGTTACTGCAACAAGCAGCAACACAGCACTGATGAACGATCCACAAGTCACATATACATCGGACGATGTGGCTGGCACGTTGACGTTGGTTCCGAACCTGAACGCCGCTGGAACGATCACCATCAGCGTGACGGTTGAAGATGCTGGCTTGGACGGTGATTTTGCCACCACGGCCGACAATCTAACGTTCACACAAACGTTCGACGTTCGTTTGCTCGCTCGCAACGACGCGCCGCTATCGGCGGACGACCTGATCAGTGCCACTTCACAGCGTTGGAATGACTTCTTTGGCGGTGCCGGTGCGGTACCCACCGAAGACATTCCGCTGGACATCCCGCGCGACTTCTTGTTCGGCACCAATCTGAATCCGAACAACGATACCAACGGACCGCTGACCGCGTTTGACGAACTCGACGGCACCAACGACGGTCAATTGACGATCCTGCAAGTACCAATCACCACGGCACTCGGCGGCAATGTGATCTTCCTGCCCAACGGCGACCTGCGTTATCTGCCACCTGCCAACCTGTCGGGTATCGATTCGTTCGAATACACGATCGTTGACCAAGGCATCGACGAGGCGACCGACGGAACGCGAACTTTGGTTCCGATGATGTCGACTTCGACCGTGACGATCGACCTGTTGACGGTCAATGACCCACCCCTGATCGATCCGATTGCCAATGTCGTGATTCCCGAAGACACGCCGAGCCGCATCGTTGACTTCACTGGCATTGATGCCGGCGGCGATGAGACTCAGCCGATTCGCGTCACCACGCTCAGCAGCAATCAAACGCTGATGAATAATCCGGTCGTCACCTACACGTCCGACAACGTATTCGGCTCGCTGGATCTGGTTCCGAACCCGAACCAAACCGGCACGACGGACATCACTGTTTTGGTCGAAGACGGCGGACTCGACGGCGACTTGTCGACACTGGCCGACAACGTGACCACCACGACCATGTTCACCGTCACCGTCACTTCGCTGAACGATGCACCGGTTGCCAACGACGATACCGTTACGGCTGTCGAAGACACGCCGCTTGTGATTTCGATCGCATCATTGATCGCCAACGACTTCAACGGCCCCGCCAATGCCACCGACGAATTGTCCGGTCTGAACGACGGCGATTTGACGATCCTGCAACAAGAAATCACGACCGCCTTGGGCGGCTCGGTGACCTTCTTGCCAGGCGGCAACTTGCAGTACACGCCACCGGCTGATGCATCGGGTGTGGACACGTTCGTCTACACGATCTTTGACGAAGGCGTCCAGCAAGACGAAAACCTGAACGGCACTGTGACGCCGCTTAGCGATTCGGCAACCGTCACGATCAACATCTCGCCCGTCAACGACGTGCCGACATTGAATCAACCCAACGCCGTCACGATGTTGGAAGACACCGTGCGACCAGTGGTGCTGACCGGAATCACCGCAGGCGGCGGCGAAAACCAGAACCTGCGAGTCACCGCGACCAGCAGCAACCTGACGTTGTTGCCGAATCCGGTCATCACCTACAACTCGCCCGACGCAAACGCGTCGTTCGACTTGGTGCCCAATGCAAATGCCTTTGGCGTTGCAGTCGTGACCGTTGTGGTCGAAGACGCTGGCTTGGACAACGACCTAGCGACGACCGCCGACAACTTGATGGTGACACGAACGTTTATCGTGCGAGTCAACGCCGTCAATGACGTGCCGCTGATTGACCCGATCGCCAATCAAGACATCGACGAAGACTCCGTTGGCCAAACCGTCTCGCTAACCGGCATCCTGGCCGGTGGTAACGAAGACCAATCGCTGCGAGTGCTTGCCACCAGCGGCGACACAACTTTGGTGGCCAACCCAACGGTGACTTACAACTCACCGGCGAATAGCGGCACGCTGACGTTCGCTCCTGTCCAAGACCGCTTTGGTTCGACGAACATCACGGTGACGGTCGAAGACGCTGGACTAGACGGCGACTTTGCGACGGCCGCGGACAACCGAACGACAACTCGTACGTTCACGCTGACCATCAATCCGACCAACGACGAACCGACGCTCAATGCGATCGCCGACGTGACGCTTGATGAAGACGCGCCGCAGCAATCGATCACCATCAACGGCATCACCGCCGGCCCGAACGAAACTCAAAACTTGCGAGTTCGTGCAACCAGCGACAATCCGTCCTTGGTGGCCAATCCGACGATCGACTACACCTCGGACGATCCAACCGGCACGCTCAACTACGCTCTTGGTGCCGACCAATTCGGAACCGCGACCATCACGGTCACGGTCGAAGACGGCGGTGCCGACAACGACTTGGTGACGTTGGCCGACAACTTGACGACTCAGCAAACGTTCGTCGTGTCGGTCAATCCGGTCAACGACGCCCCAACGATTCTGGCGATCGACGACGTGACGCTACCAGAAGACTCGCCGGCGCAATTCGTTTCGCTCGCTGGCCTGACCGCCGGCGGCGGCGAAACGCAACCGCTGCGATTGTCGGTCACTAGCGACAACATCGCGTTGATCCCAACACCGACGATTAACCATGTCGACGGTGAAACGACCGGCTCGATCAACTACGCTCCGGTTGCAGACGGTTTCGGCTCGGCAACCATTGTCGTCACGATCGAAGACGGCGGATTGGACCTAGACCTTGCAACGGCAGGCGACAACGGCGTCACGACGGAAACGTTTGTGATCAACGTCACGCCAGTCAATGACGCACCGACCATCGGCGTGATCGATGACCAAACGGCCATCGAAGACGCAGGCCCGACCGAAGTGCTGATCACCGGAATTAGCAACGGCCCTGGTGAATCGGGACCACTGCGAGTGACGGCGGCAAGCAGCGACACAACGCTGATTTCCAGCGTCTCGGTTGACTACACATCGCCGGGCGTCGACGGAGTCCTGACTTACGTTCCTGGTGCCGACCAGTTTGGCACCACGACGGTGACAGTCACGGTCGAAGACGGTGGCCTAGACGGCGACCTCGCAACAACGGCCGACAACGGTTTATCGACTCGCTCATTCGATATTACCATCACGCCGGTCAACGACGATCCGACGATGGATGCGATCAGCGATCAATCGATCGACGAAGACTCGGGCCTGCATACCGTCCCGCTCAGTGGCATCACTGGCGGCGGCGGCGAAACCGGTCCGATCCGAATCACGGCGTCAAGCGACAACCCATTGTTGGTGGCGAATCCAACAGTGACTTACACGTCGCCTGATTCAACCGGCAGCGTCGATTTCACGCCTGTCGCGGATGCGTTCGGCAATGTGACCATCACGGTCACGACCGAAGACGGCGGACTTGACGGCGACCTGTCGACGACAGCCGATAACGCCACCACGACTCGTTCGTTCATCGTCAGCATCGCCAACGTCGACGACTCGCCTGTTGCGGTCGACGACACGCTCGACACTGACGAAAACACGCAGATCCGAATCCCTGGCTCAGCCTTGCTGGCAAACGACACGGATCCGGACTTCGGAACCGACGGCGGAGCCACGACGGGCGAAAGCTTGGCGATCGTTTCACCGGCATCGTTCATGTCTTCGCTGGGTGCGACGGTCACTTACAACGCATCGACGGGCGAGTTCGGTTACAACCCGCTGACATCGACCACGATTCAAGCTCTTGCACCAGGTGCGACGATTGGCGACTCGTTCACGTATTCGATCGTTGACGCCGACGGCGAAGATCCGGCACCGGTTGGAACCGTGTTCTTGACCGTCTCGGGAATCAACGACGCACCGACGGTGGTCGATGACCTAGTCCCAGCGCCGGAAATCATTAGCTTCACCGAGCCGATCATCATCAAACCTTTGACCAATGACTTTGATGTCGACGGTACGCTGGATCTGGACAGCTTGATCATCACACTGGATCCGGTATTTGGATCGCTGGCGAAACAAATCAACAGTGCAGGCGAAGTCGAACTGGCATACTCGCCTTTCAGCACCTTCACCGGCAGCGACTCGTTCCGTTACACGATCAGCGACAACCTAGGACAACAAAGTGCTCAGGCCACTGTCACGATCAACCCAACACGCCTGCCACAAACTGGGCCGGACGTGATGGGTGGTGTTCCGGGCGATGTGATATCGGCGGACGTGCTTGCCAATGACCTGCCAGTCGTTGGTGAATTGGACCGATCGTCACTGGTCGTTTCGACGCAGGGCCAAAACGGTGTCGCCACCGTCCAAGCGGACGGCACGATCACCTATGTGCCGAACGACGGATTCTTCGGAACCGACACGTTCCAGTACACGGTGACCGATACCGAAGGAAACGTTAGTGCGCCGCAATCGGTGTCCGTCAAGATCGTCGAAAGCGGTCTCGAGAATCCACTGCTGTTCGGAGACGTCAACGCCAACGGCCAAGTCACTGCACTGGATGCCTTGTTGGTCATCAACCGACTTGGTCGTAGCGGTGGAGTTTCCAGCATCTCGATCGGTGCCGACGAACGTGGACCAAACTTCTACGACGTCAACGGCAACCTGTCGATTACGGCTCTGGACGCACTGCTGGTCATCAACCACATCGGATCGCAAGCAGCGGTTATCGGTGGCGAGTTGGTGAGCGGTGAATTGGTCAGTGGTGACAAGTTTGCTCAGCCGATTGTCGCCGACCTGGCGTCGACTCGCGGTGGCAATCTGGTTGCGACCGTGGCTGAATCGACCGACGTCCAAGGTGATGCGTTCGACAGTTGGGACGATTACGACTCGCCCGAAATTTCGGTGCCAGCACCGAAGTTCGCTACCTTTGCCGGTTCGAACGGATTTGACAGCAATGTGGCGGTCGACGCCGACCTTGTCGACTTGTTGGCCGAAGACACCGACGACGACAGCGATGATGATTCGGTCTTCGACCTGGCGATTTTGGACCTGATCTAATCAGATCCACGGTAAATACGGTGCCGCGAGCAAGGAATCGCGGTGCCAAGGACGCTGTCTAGCATTGCATTCACAGTGGCCTGCCGGCCCAATAAGCCAGGTAGGCTATGCAGAGTCCAGCGGTGCGTGGCAATCGGTTGGGGCGGCGAGGTTAAATGCGCCGATACCTACCAAGAGCACTTCCCATACCGGGATGACTCCGCTATCCTGCGGAGCTTCCCAGCGGCGGAAAATTCGCCCAAACTACGATCCAGACACATTTACCGCATTTGACGGACCGGATAAGCCATGACCAAGGCTAAAGCGAAAACCAAAGTTAAGACCCACAAGGGCACCAAGAAGCGTTTCCGTTTGAGCGCCAAGGGTAAAGCGATGCACCGCAGCAGCGGCACGAGCCACTTGGCTCAAGCCCTCAGCAGCAAGCGTCGCCGTAACCTGCGTGGAACCACCAGTGTCCACGAGTGCATGGAACGAACGATTCACGCTGCACTGGCTGGCAACAGCTACTAGGCCGATTGCCGGACACGTACCGGCTTTCTTCCGATTGCAACGACTGCTCACGACTATCGCCGGGTCTAACCGCCCGGCCTATTTTTTTCTCTCGGGATACGTTTCCCATCCAATTGGGCAGAACTTCGCGGCGACCGTGGCAATCTTTGCGACGGCTGATCCCCGGGGCCTGAATTGGAACACTTTTAATGAACTTTCAGAGTTAAGGATTTCGATCGATGCGTACCACGACCGGCTCAGCCAGAAACAAGAGCAAAAAGCGTCTTTTTAAGCGAGCCAAAGGCTTTCGTGGCGGCCGTAGTAAGCTGACCCGGACCGTCAAAGAAACCTTGCTTCGCAGTGGCGTGTATGCGTTTCGCGACCGTCGGGTCAAGAAGCGTGAATTCCGCAAACTCTGGATCATTCGCTTGAACGCAGCCAGCCGCCAACACGGCCTGCGTTACAGCGAATTCATGTTCGGCCTGAAGTGTGCAGGCATCGAATTGGATCGCAAGACTCTGTCAGAAATGGCGATTCACGACGAAGCAGGCTTCAAGGACGTGGTTGATGCGGTCAAGAAAGCTCTTGAAACCGCTCCGAAGCCTCAGCACGCTGAAGCCACCGCTTAAGTAAAAGCGTCACGCTGCTACCCAGCAACGCCGCCGATTTCGACTGCGTTGCAATTTAAACGGCCCTCGCCAGGGACTCTCCTTGGCGATTGCAAAATCGAGTTCTCCGTTTTGACAAAACGCTAGGCCATCATGTCGCTGAAGGATTTTCTTGCCACCCTCGACCAACTTGAAGGCGAGGCTGCAGCGGCATTCGATTCAGCTACCGACGCCGAGGCCCTCGAAGAGGCCCGGGTGCGGTATCTGGGTGCCAAGAAAGGTGCTCTGAAAGACGTTCAAAAACAAATGGGCGGCATCGATCCGAGTGATCGAAAAGACGCCGGCATACGATTGAACGCCTTCAAGGCAAACGTGCAAACCGCATTCGAAGAATCGCAGTCCCGACTCGGTGGCGGCGATAGCGGCGGCATCGACTTGACCTTTGACCCAACCCTGCCCGGCGTTCAGCCCGCAATCGGGCATATCCATCCGATCACGCAAACGATCACGCACCTGACGGAAATCATGGGCCGGATGGGCTTCGAAGCGGCCGAGGGCCCCGAAGTTGAAGATCCACACCATAACTTCGTCGCGCTGAACATCCCCGAAGATCACCCGGCTCGCGACCCGCTGGACAATTTCTACTTGTCAACGGCGGCATCGCTGGCGGCCAGCGGTTCGGCCAAAGGCATCGAAGGCACCCAGTTGCTGCGAAGCCAGACCAGCACGGTGCAAATCCGAGTCATGGAGACTCAGCAGCCGCCGATCCGCGTGATCTCGCTTGGCCGTGTCTACCGCCCGGACGCTCCCGACGCGACTCACTTTCCGATGTTCCATCAGATGGAAGGTCTGTACGTCGATCGCAACGTGACGATGGCCAATCTGAAGACGGTGCTGCGAGTCTTTGCGACCAACTATCTAGGCGACGACGTCGAAATCCGGTTCCGCCCGTCGTTCTTTCCGTTCACCGAGCCAAGCGTCGAAGTGGACTTTTTCTGGAACGGCACCTGGATCGAGTTCGGTGGCGCCGGAATGGTCGACCCGGCCGTCTTCGAAGCCGTCGGGTACGACCCCGAAGTGTACAGCGGGTTTGCGTTCGGCCTGGGCGTCGAACGGCTGTGCATGCGTCGTCACTCGGTCACGGATATCCGCGACCTGTACAGTGGCGACCTGCGGTTCCTGAGCCAGTTCTAGCGGCCTGCGGGCGCGCCGACCGACCGGACGGCAATCAACTCGTTTGCTTGTTTTTGATGGCTGTGGTTTAATTCGGGGCTACTTACGCACATCCGACCACCGCCGCCCGCCATTCTGGCCGCGGCAACCATCCGAGCACCCTCGATGCAGCTCCCGATCGTTTCCGAAAGCGCCGTTTCTTCGTCCAAGCAGCCCGCCGAGTCTACCGACGGAGTGCGTGGCCGCTATGCGGTCGTTTCACTTGGTTGCCCCAAGAACTTAGTCGACACCGAACAGATGCTCGGCCGACTCGACGAAGAGGGCTACGCGATGGTCGAGTCCGTCGACACGGCGGACTTTGTCGTCATCAACACCTGTGGATTCATTGACTCGGCACGGGCCGAATCGTACGGCGCAATCGACGAGATGCTGGCACTGAAAAAAGCCGGCAAGCTGAAGAACGTCGTCGTGACGGGATGTCTGGCCGAACGCCAACAGGGAAAACTGCTAGAAGACCGCCCCGAAATTGACGCGATGATCGGCGTGTTCGGCCGAAACGAAATCGTCTCGGTCATCGATCGACTGCAGTCGGGCATCGAAGAACAAGAAAAGGTTTTCCGCCCCGCGCCGATTCGTCCTTTGTCCGACGCAGTCCGCCGCGCGGTGACGCCACGGCACTTTGCGTACTTGAAAATTAGCGAAGGCTGCGACCGGCTGTGTACGTTTTGCGCGATCCCCAAAATGCGTGGCAAGCACTACAGCAAGCCAATCGAACAGGTCATCGACGAAGCCAAACGGTTGGGCGAAAGCGGTGTACGCGAAGTCGTCATCGTGGCTCAGGACACGACCTACTACGGCAAAGATCTGTATGGCGAACCGCGACTGAACGAACTGCTGATCGAGTTGGACAAGATCGAATCGATCGACTGGATCCGCTTGATGTACTTCTATCCGATGTACATCGACGACGCACTGATTGACACACTTGCCAATGCCAAGCGGATCCTGCCGTACATCGACATGCCGCTGCAACACGCATCCGACACGATGCTGAAGCGGATGTCGCGGAAGACGACTCGCGCGTCCCAAGAAGAGATCCTGGCGAAGCTGCGCGATCGGATTCCGAACCTGATCATGCGAACGACTTTGATCACAGGCTTCCCCGGCGAAACCGAAGACGACATCGACCAACTATGCGACTTTGTGGCCACCCAAAAGTTCGAACACTTGGGCGTATTTACGTACAGCATCGAAGAAGACACGCCAGCGGCGAAGTTGCCCAACCGCGTGCCAGCCGAAGTCGCCCAAGCGCGTTACGACCGAGTCATGGAAGTGCAACAGAAGGTCGCATTTGAATGGATCAACAGCCGCATCGGAACCGTCGAAACGGTGATCATCGATTCGCCGCTGCCGGACCAGGAAGGCGTTTGGATCGGACGGACTCGAGGTGAGTCGCCGGACATCGACGGGATCGTCTACGTTTCTGGCGTTGACCCGGATGACCCGCTGGAGATCGGCGACATGATCGATTGCGAAATCGTTGCGTCGGACGGGTACGACCTGGTGGCCGCGCCACTTTAACGGCGTCCTTCGGAAACCCTGCTTCCGACTTGCTATCGCAAAACAGCTCAAAAGACGCGCAGGGGCCCCACCTTGGCGGGCTCTAGTCATTCGGGGACAACCTAGACGGCGCCTTCGAGTGAGCAAACTTTTTCTATGACCACGACAACCGCGATGAATGCCAAGCCGGGATCCATATACAACGTACCGAATGCTCTGACGACCGTCCGTTTCGGGTTAGCGATCGCCGTGATGGCGCTGTTGCCGATGGGAAACATGATGGCGGCGCTGGTGATCTTTATCATTGCGGTGTCGACCGATTGGATGGACGGCTACTGGGCTCGCAAATACGGACAAGTCACCAAGCTGGGCCGGATCTTCGACCCCTTCGTTGACAAGATCATCATCTGCGGCACCTTCATCGCTCTGGTCGAAGTCGTGGGCTCGGGCGTAGCATCATGGATGGCTACCATCATCGTTGCCCGTGAATTGCTGGTGACCAGCTTGCGAGCGATCATCGAAGGCAGCGGCGGCGATTTTTCGGCAAACCAGCTCGGCAAGTGGAAGATGGTGCTGCAGTGCGCCGCAGTGATCGCGATCCTGTTGTCGCTGATCAATCCCGATGTCCAGTGGATACGAATCGCTGGACAGGGCTTCCTGTGGTCGTCGATCGCACTGACGCTGTATTCGGGATACGTCTACGTGATCGCGGCGTCCAAGGAGCTGAGTAAGTCATAGTGGAAGACCCGCCCATCGCATTGATCATGCTGAATCTGATGGTGCTGACCGCGATGGCGTACAGTTTTATCCAGTGGACGAGGCTGCTAATCGTCCACCGCAGCGATCTGCGTTCGTTGCCGTCGGTGATGGTACCCGCACAGAAACGCGAGCGACCGTTCTGGCATCCGGGCGATGCTCTTTTGATGTTCGGTTCGACGCAAGTGATCGCAGGCGTCACTGTCGCCATCTTGTTGCTAGCCGGCATCGTGACACGCGCCGACGATGAAAACACAGCGAAGGGAACGATGACCCTGATCGCGGCAACGCTGGCCGCTGGCATGGTCGCAGCCTTGATCACGCTGGCATGGCTGCGAGTTCGTGATCGCAATGCGATCGACAAACTGTCTCTACGGCTGAGCGATGCCGACGGCGTGTTGGGTTTAAAAGCATCCGTGATGATCTTGCCACCGGTGCTGGTGATGTCGGCACTGGCGTCACTGTTGGTCAAGTACGATCACCCCGTGCTGACGTCGATGAGCGGGCTCAACGACCCGCTAAAGTTTTCGCTGATCTTCATCGGCACAGCGATCATCACGCCGTTTGTTGAAGAGCTGATGTTTCGAGTGCTGCTGCAAGGCGGCCTGGAACGATTGCTCGATCCGGTCGTCGACCCCGTGACCGGATGGCAACCGAAATCGTATGCGCCGATTTTCATCACCAGCATCGTTTTCGCGTCGATGCACATCGGGCAAGGCGCGGCGCCGATTCCGCTGTTCTTCTTGTCCCTGGGACTTGGCTATCTGTATCGCCAAACCGGCAACATCACCGCACCGATGGTCGTCCACATGGTTCTCAATGGAACCACGATCACGATGGAAGGCTTTCGAGTGATGACTTCGTAAGCCGGTCAACTGATCGGGAACACGCAACTCGGACCCGCCCGCCCCAAAAGTGGGCGCGGCGGATTTTGTGGCGTCGATTACGGGACCAACCAGAACGCACCGGTGACGGCGGCAGTTTGGTACAGGGCACCACGCAAGCTAAGTGGCACTGGCGGCGTGATCCAGGGAGCACAGTTGCCGGGGCGATAGTAGCCGAGCGAGTAGGTGCATTCGTTGGGTGCATGGACGCCCATCTTGTAGGGAAGCACTGCGATGCTGCCGAAGAAGTGAGCCGTTTGCACGATCGGTTCCAACACGGGACCGCGAGTGTGGCCGTATCGCTCGAGGTTGACGTCTTCGAAGTACAGCGGTGTGTGACACAAGTTGGACGCTTTCCAAGTCATCGTCGATGACGTCCAGTTGCGAGGCGTGTAGGCGACTTGGTCGATCAAGCATTCCTTGGGCAGTCCCCAGTTCTCAGAAATGTAAGCCAAGTCGGCTTCGCTGAGACGGTTGATCTGCAATTCTTCCTTGGTACCAAAGTCGGTTTCGATGATCGCCTTCTCGTAAGCCAATTCACGCAACCGACCCGACGCCAGCGGAGTGCCGTCGATGTTTCGCCACTGACGAATCGATTGCTTTTCGTCGAATTCAGCTTTCAGCTTGTCGTAACGGCTCTGTTCCATTTCATCAGGACGGTACGGCGGGCTAATATCCAACGAAATTTTGTCGATCGTTTGAAAGGCAATCCGATCGCGAAAATCGCTGCACGTGATTCCCGTCGGCTGGCTCATCTCATTTTTTTCCGAGCCACTATAACTGCCCGGCTCATCATCACGACTTCGCTGCGAAGGATCATTCAAGCGATCGCGATCGGCTGCGTCACGTCGGCTTGGAAATGGATTGTCGAAATCGCCGTTAGCAGGCGAGCCCAAATCTCGGCGAGGCGGCGGCAATTCTTGGTCGCTACCTGACTTCGTCGCATCTGGTTTCATCGCGTCAGGTGTGTCGCCGCGAAGCATGTCACCCAGCGACGAACCGGATTCACGAGGCTGAGTTTCTGATGGCTGAGGCTCCAGCGGTTGAGGCTCGGGCATCGCGTCAGGCTCGGTCGGAAAACCGAACGAGTCACGAAGCTGGTTGGTCTGGCCTGGCTTCGCTGTCGGCGGAACAACTTCTTTTTCTTTCGACGGTGGTGGGAACAGGAACCCATCGTCGATCGGATCGTCGGCGATCGATTGTGGCGTCTGGGCGGCAACGTTGCGAACGGCCGAAGGCGAAGGAATCGCACTCGGAGCGGCAACGGGATCAGCAGCCGGTGCCGACAGCGACGCATCGCCAAACGGATCGCTGAAAAAGTCTGCAGCAGAACCGGCGCTCCTGCGAGCGTCGTTGGTGCTAGGGCGAGCGACTGCAGGTGCTTGGGCGACGCGCAGATTCTGTGGCGGCACCATCAAGTCGTCGACGCGAGCCGGCTGAGTCAACCAAGCCGTTTGTGAAACTGACTGAGCAGCGGCGGGCGCCGGATCCGAGACCGAACGCAAACTTGGCATCTCGCGACTGACTTGCAGTCCACTAACCTGGCGAATGGGATTGGGGATCGCCGCGGCTTGCGATCGTGCGGCAACACTCGCTTGTGCCTGAGCTTGTGCCTGAGCTTTGGCGTGACGCACCTGATCGAGTGTGGCTTGTGCTTGAACAGCCTGTGCGGCCTGAGCCCGTGCAGCCTGCTGCTGACGAGCTTGTTCGATCAAAGCCTGCTCGGCGGCGATGCGAGGGCTGCGACGCCACTGAAGGTCCCATCCGTCGCGTTGAGGCTGAGCAGCAGGAGGAGCGATGCGGGTGCCTTCACGAGGCACCGGACGAAGGCTCTGGTAGGGCGTCGATGCTGGTGACATCGATTCCGACGATATCGATGCTGGTGATTGGCCCATGGCTGGCGAAAGATTGCCCCCACTCGGAGCCGCCAGCATGACTGCGAATGCGAAACGAACGAACTTAGTTCGAGTCGCTCGAGCCCGTGTCGGGGCTGTAGTTCGGCGCTTCTTGCGTGATGGCAATGTCATGTGGATGGTTCTCCCTAACCGTCGCTGCCGAGACGCGGATGAAACGTGCATCCGTTCTCAGCTCTTGGATCGTCCGTGTTCCGATGTAACCCATGCCCGCTCGCAAGCCGCCGACCAATTGGTAGACATAATCGCTAAGCGGACCTTTGAACGGCACTCGGCCTTCGACACCTTCGGGGACCAATTTCCCCGCCTCGGTGCCTTTTTGCCTGTACCGATCGCTGCTTCCCTTCACCATCGCGCCCATCGATCCCATCCCTCGGTACGACTTGAATGTTCGTCCTTGGTACAAAATCATCTTGCCGGGACTTTCGGTCAGACCTGCGAACAGGCTGCCGATCATCACCGTGCTCGCGCCGGCCGCGATCGCTTTAGTAATGTCACCGCTGAAACGAATCCCTCCGTCCGCGATAACAGGCTTCCCTCTCTTCTCTGCTACTTTGACTGCATTAAGAATCGCCGAAATCTGAGGCACGCCGACGCCACTGATCACTCGAGTCGTGCAGATCGATCCGGGGCCGATTCCGACCTTGATCGCGTCCGCACCTGCTTCCAACAGGGCCTCCGCCCCCTCCGCCGTCGCGATGTTTCCCGCGATGACGTCGATATCCCAGGCTCTTTGATTCTTAATCTCTCGCACGGTCTCAATCACGTTCTTGCTATGACCGTGAGCCGAATCGACGGTTAGCACGTCCACGCCTTGTCGAATGAGCTTCTCTGCCCGTTCAAAGTCGCCAACGCCAATCGCCGCTCCGACTCGCAATCGACCCTGCGGATCTTTGCAAGCACGCGGGAACCGCTTCATCATGTCGATGTCGCGGATCGTAATAAGTCCCGTTAGTTTTCTATCTTCGTCAACCAGCAGAAGTTTCTCGACCCTTTTTCCCGTTAAAATCTTCTCAGCTTCCTCAAGCGTTACATTCCCTACTGCTGTCACCAAATTATCACGAGTCATGACCTCGCTGATTGGGAGATTTGGGTCCTCTAGGAAGCGTAGGTCTCGGCGGGTCAGAATCCCCACCAACGTCTGGTCATCGTGAACAATCGGGATGCCAGACACGTTTGCGGTGTCCATCAGCTCGACCGCGCGGCGAACCGGGACGTCGGGCGATAGGGTCAGCGGTTCAAAGATGATCCCGTTGGCAGATCGCTTGACCTTAGTAACCTCTTCCACCTGATCGTCGGTGGTGAGGTTCTTGTGGATAACCCCCAGACCGCCTTCCTTCGCAAGCGCGATCGCCATCTCGGCTTCGGTCACCGTGTCCATAGGCGACGAGATCAGCGGGATTTGCAACTTGATGCGCTCGGTCAACTGGCTGCGAACGTCGACCTCACTGGGCACTGCTTCGCTATACCGTGGCAGCAAAAGGACATCATCAAAGGTGACACCGAGAGGTCCAATTTTGTCGTCCGACATGAGCTGCGATTCCGAGGATAAGGGGATCTGGGAAAGGCAACAAATTATGGCCGAACCTCAGGTTTCACGCCAGGGCCAGCCCCTGGCTACTTAATTGCCTTCACCATCTCGCGTTCAGGCATCGCTTTGTAGAACGGATCCAGCGGGAAACACCCGCTAATCATCCCGTTCCTTGGTGCCGTGGTACATTCGCTGAACGTGCGGCAGACTTTCTTTCGCTGCTGTTTGACCCCGGCGATCACGTCGGCCGGCAACTCCGGATACGACAAAACCATCCGCCCCAGCCCGATCGAATCGACCCACCCGGCCCGAACGACGGCTTGAGCCACACCGGGCAACCAGTCCTGCAGATACGTGTAGCCCGATCCGACGAACGTCATGCCGGGGTGCGATCGTTTTAGATCAGCGGTGGCTCGCAATTGTCGCGCGACGCCCACCAACGGGTCTTCGGGCGGCAAGTACCCGTCGCTGGGCGGAAAATACGCCGGCCGCTGAATATGCGGCGTCGAGTAGGGGCTGCCCGCTGTGGTGCAGACCATCTTCACGCCGATGGATTCCAACAGCGTCAAAAACTTCGACGGTTCATCCAGGTCGATTCCCATCCCGCTGGGATCGGCGCCCCACACCAATCGCGGATCGGCGCCCGGCACTGGTTCGCCGATGCGATCTTCGCCTGGGTGATGAGGCATGAAATCATAGATGCTCAGCCGCACGCCGATCTTTAACGACGGAGCCTCAGCGTTGATTCCAGCAACAATTTCTCGTACGAAACGAGTTCGGTTTTCGAAACTACCGCCAAAGTCACCATCGCGATCCACGCCGCTTAGCAATTCGTGGCCGAGGTACCCGTGACAGTGCTTGACGTCGACGAACTTGAAACCAGCCCTTTCGGCCCGGACGGCGGCAGCGATGAAGTCATCGATCAGCCGACGCAAATCGTCATCCGACATGATCGCCGAATCGTCGGTGACGTTTCCGCGAGGATCTAGCGCGGGGTTTCGCTGGACCGTCCTTGGTTCTGACTTCGTTTTCTCGTTCGGTTTCGCCCAGCGTCCCGAATGCGTCAACTGCAAACCGACGTACAGGTCATCGGTACGCCCAAACCGTTCTTGGTGAGCATTTTCAAGTTCATGTCGCAACCCTTCGATCGACGACAGATTTGATTCCGTCATCAACAACTGATTCGGATTCGCTCGACCATCATGCCGGACCGAAACCGCTTCGCCGCCCCACATCCACTTGGCGCCACTGATGCCAAAGTTGCGCCAACGCCGCCGCGTCAAATCGGTCGGCTTTCCATCGGTTGTGCCGTCCCAACCTTCCATCGGCAAGATGCAAAAACGATTGCCGACGGTGACGCCATCAACATCAAGCGACTGACCCAACGGCGAATCGGCACCGGATTCAACCTCGGCGTCCGATGGAAAATCGGCCCCCAGTTCTTTCAGGTGATCAGTAAACTGCTGGTGCGACTTAAAACTTGCAACGCGTGGATAAGCACTCACGATGATACTCCGGTGAAACGACCTGTCATTCGACCAAGGTCTTGTGCGATTTCTTTTAATATTTCCAAATCTGAATCGGGGCGAGTTGGCGACTTGGGGTGAGTCAGGTTGGTCGCAATTTGCCCGCGTAAATGCAAGAACATCGCTGCCGAGTGCTTGTACGCGGACGTTGGGTTGCGAAAGGCAAAAGTGCCGAGATACTGAAGCAAATCGTTCAGTTCATAGAAACGATCGTCGCCGTTTTCCCAGTACGAATCACGAAGCGCAAACGCATCCGGTGCAAACGTACTAAGCCCCAGCAAGTAATCGCTGCCGTACATCACCATGTCGACCGCCAGATCGTTGCCCGTGTAAACTTTGAAATCCGGACGCACGCGATCTCGCAGTTCCAATCGCTGCCACTCCTCGGCTCGCCGAAGCGATGAGTGCTTCGCGCCAGTCGCGGCAGGGATTTGCATCAACTGCTCGTACACCTCGATCGAATAGATCCGGCCGAACGGCGCAAACATCGTTCCTAACTCAAAGAATAAAAACTCATCGCAGCCGCTGCCCATCGTGCGGTAGGCTTCGACCAAATCCGGCTCGGCCAATTCGACCAAACCATACGATTGGAACAGGATCGGTGTGCCGCCAAAATCAACGACCTGCTGGATTCCAGTCTGATAAGCAGCCAAGTCGAACGCCGCGCCTTCTTGGCTCGGAACGAAGACTCCGCCGACGTAACGTTTGCCACTGCAAATCGACTGAGTTCTTCGCAAGACTTCTTCGCGAGTTGATTCGTCAATCAGGTTGGCGTAACCAGTGTCCATGTTGACCGCCGGTGCAAGTCCAGCATTGAGCGTCCGCTCGACGTGCAAGTCGAAACCGGCCCAGTCCACATCACCAGCGGACGTGAAGGGAAGTAAGATCGCAGAGATCCCGGTGATCTTGCGGCGAGGCTTCAGCAGCGAAATCGGATTCATCAGGTACGTTCAACAGGCCCAGTGGAATTGACGGTTCCCGCGCACGCGACGTACGGGGGCTGACATATATACTCGACACCCAACCCCCAATCTTGGACAATTGGGTTTTCGAAAATTTGCAAATCGGGCAATCGCATGGTTTCCGTCCCTGACAACCTGAACGACCACGCCGTCACCGAACGCATGCCGCCGTGGGGCGTGCTGATCATCGAAAGCCACCACAGCCCCGGTTTTTCGATGGACTGGCGAACTCATTCGTTCGTCAAGATCGTCTACGTGCTTCGCGGATCAGGCACGTTTCATCTCGGTAATCATGACCAAAAATTCGAAACCGGCGATATCGTTGTGGTCGCACCAGGCATTCGAAACCGTATCGTCGACACTCCGGGCGCCGCATCAAGCCTGTACGTTGCCTGTGTGGCCGACAGCCACTTTCGATTCGACCCAACGATCGTCGATCGAATCGGCACTCGCGTGATCCATGGCGACGGAGCCTTTGCAAGTCGGGTAGCCAGCGTGATGCGGCGATTGGTTCACGCCCAAGAAACCGCCTCGCGTGATCGGCCGATTGCGATGGTCACCGAAGCGATCAAGCTGATTCAATTGACGCTCAATCACCCGAACTCGGGCCGCCGTCAACAACGCACACCGGGTGCCTTGCTAGGCGACGTGCAGGGCTATATCAACGCGTTGCCAACACACTTCTTTGACGAAACCACCATCGACGAAGTCGCGTCGTCGCTGAACATGTCACGCCGATCGTTCACCGAAGCGTTTCATAAGTTGACCGGCGAAACTTGGCTGACTTACGTTCGACGACTTGCGATCGACCATGCCCGACGACGATTGACGGAATCGGATCTGCCGATCGTTTCGATCGCATTTGAATGCGGCTTCAACGATCTGTCGACGTTCTATCGGCAATTCAAAAACCAATGCGGCATCAGCCCCGCAAAATACCGCGCACAGCATTAAGAACGGGGAAGAAAACAGAGATGCCGGGACGGCATCTACATCAAGCATTTGTTTAGAAATAACTCCGGCATTCACAGTCACAAAATCACTGTTCCGCGGGGCGGGAGAGTGAAGTATCGAACTGATTTCCGTTCGATCCAAAGGCGTTTGATCGCATAGCCCAGGGTCGCACTCGAAGCGCCGGCACACGCTGGGTCCCCATATTACCCGCGGCCTCGCGGTCCCAACCGACCGAACATTCGGTCTAGCTCGTCACGACTAAAGAACAACGCCGTCGGCCGGCCGTGCGGACAGTGATGCGTGTCGTGATAGAGATCCTTTTGCTCGAGCAAGCTAACGATCTCTTCCGGCGCCAGCGGATCGCCCGCTTTGACGGCCGCCTTGCAAGCGATCGTCGAAAGCAAACGGTTCAGCAGATCTTTCGGATCGGGTTGCTTGCCGGCCGAAACCAACGCATCTAAAACCGTTCGCAACATATCGGCCGGCGATCCATGCTTTAGCATCGCAGGATAAGACTGGATCACGATCGTCTCGCCGCCAAAGTCATCGATTTCTAGACCAATTTTGCCGAGCGTTTCCTTCGCATCCAGCGCCGCAGTCCGCTCGGCCGGCGTCAACGAAACGGGTTCCGGCACCAACAACCGCTGCGACTCCAACGACTTGCCTTCGCCCAGCACTTTCTCGCAAACTCGTTCGTACAGCACTCTTTCATGAAGCGCGTGCTGATCGATCACGACCATTCCCGATTCATCCTGAGTGACCAAGTAGCGATTGTGCACTTGGAATCCGAGATAGCAAACCGACGGCGAGATTCCGTCGCCGGTCTCCGCCCCGTTCGTTGCCAGCCCGTTCGTTGCCAGCCCGCCACTGTCTTTCGATTCCACTTCCCAAGGAGCAACATCACTAACCGGCGAGGAACTTGCGCCGCCTGGATAAGGCTGGAACGCGGGCGTTCCGATCGACGGCATCGTTTGAGTGGTCGCGATTGGTTTCTGCACGCCTGTTCGCGCCCAATCAATCACGGACTGCCGCTGCAATTGTGCAGATTGCTCGGGTGAACCGGGCGGAACGGGAACGGCCGCGGGAAGGTCATCGGTTTCTTGTGATGAACCAGGACCGACGCGATGAGTCATGTCGGTGCGAAGGAACTGATGCCGCAGTGTTTGCAGCAATCGTGCATACACTTTGCCGCCATCGGTGAACCGCACCTCCAACTTCGTTGGGTGAACGTTCACGTCGATCATTTCGGGCGGCATGTCCATCCGCAAAAAACAAACCGGGAACCGCCCAACCATCAAAAGTCCGCGGTACGCTTCGCCGAGTGCGTGCTGCAGCGAACGATCGCGAATATGCCGGCCGTTCAAAAACAGATACTGCATCCGATTGTTGCCGCGACTGACCGACGGATCGCAGACATAACCGCTGATCCGAACGTTGTCGGAATCGTCGCGAATCGGAATCAGCACGCTTGCGACCTCGTCACCAAAAAACGCACCAATCCGATCCGACCATCGAGTCGAAACGGGCAAGTCGTAAACGATCTTGTCGTTGTTGATCAGCACAAAGTGGACTTGCGGATTGGCAAGCGCCAAACGCGTGAACGCTTCGACGATATGGCCACGTTCGGTACCTGCGGTTTTCAAGAACCGATGCCGAACCGGCGTGTTAAAAAACAGATTCTTGATTTCGATCACCGTCCCGACCGGACAACCGCACGGCGCGGGCGCCTCGATGACTCCGCCACGGACCTGGACTTCGCTGCCGCAGTTATCGCCTTCGGTGCGACTGCGGATCGTCATGTGCGAAACACTGCCGATCGACGCCAATGCTTCCCCGCGGAACCCAAGCGTGCGAACGCTGAACAGCGAATCGTCATCGGGCAGCTTGCTGGTGGCGTGCGAAGCAATCGCTAGCGGTAATTGCTCGGCTGTCATTCCACAGCCATCGTCGCTGATGCGGATCAGTTCGGTGCCGCCGCCAGCGATCGTGACTTCGATGCGATGAGAACCTGCATCAATGCTGTTCTCGACCAACTCTTTCACCACCGACGCCGGACGCTCGATCACTTCGCCCGCAGCGATCTGGTTGATCAAATTAGGGGGCAGTTGTCGGATCGTCGGCAGTTCGCGAGTGGTCGTATTCATGGGGATCGAATGTACCGCCAAATGAATCGATCACAACCACAAATCACCCGGTGCAAGCCGAGCCAGCACGTACTCCGCCAACGATATGGCGGAGTTTTTTCGATTCACCTGGCGACCACCCGGTCGGCTTACTCGCCGAACCCGATGGGCAACATCATTCGCTGGTTGCCACGACGGACGATCAGTCGCAAGATTTGGCGCGATCGTTCGGCTCGCGCAAAGATTGTCGCCAACTGGTCCACCGACGTCAGTTCAGCACCGGCAGCCGACTCGATCACGTCGCCGACTTCTAGTTCTGCTTGCGCCGCGATGCCAGCATCACGCACACTGCTGACGATCAGCCCGCTGCGAAGCCCCTGGTATCCGTACTGTTGAGCCGATTCCGGCGTCACGGGCACCAGTTCGGCACCAATCTGCTCGTAGAAGCCGCTGAACATCGCCATCGCCGCATCGGTCCGCTCGCCCAACTGGACTTGAACGGTCACGGCTTCGCCGTTGCGATCGACTTCCATACTGACGGTCGTTCCCGGCACGCGGCTGGCCACATAGTTGCGAAGCTGAGTCCCGCCGGTGACTTTGCGGCCGTCCAACTTGACCACCACGTCGCCCGGCTGCAGGCCAGCCTTCGCCGCTGGCTGGTTTTCCAGCACCGTACCGATCAGACCACCGGATCGGACTTTCAAGTCATACGAGTTGACGCTGTCGGGAGTCACGTCAACGACTTGGGCCCCCAAAAATCCGCGGTGCACTTCGCCAGTCTCGATAATCTGTTCCAAGACCGGTTGGGCCAATGACACAGGGATAGCAAAACCGATACCCGCACTGCCGCCCGAACGCGACAAGATCGCTGTGTTGATGCCAACCAATTCGCCACGCAAGTTGACCAGCGGGCCACCCGAATTGCCAGGGTTGATGGCCGCGTCGGTTTGCAAAAAGTCTTCGAAGCCGTCGCCATCGGCGATGATCCGCTGAACACGGTTCTTTCCGCTGATGATCCCGGCGGTCACGGTTTGATCGAGCCCAAAGGGGCTGCCGATCGCCAACACCCAATCACCGACGCGGATCTCATCACTGCTGCCCAGCATTGCGGGTCGCAGTCCGGTCAAGTTGACCTTCACAACCGCCAAATCGGTCTGAGGATCCGTGCCCACGACCGACCCGACTTCGATGCGGCCGTCGGAAAATTCAACCGACAATTCGTCAGCACCTTCGATGACATGATTGTTCGTCAAAATGTAGCCATCCGCGCGAACGATCACGCCGCTGCCCATCCCGCTAGATTCACGTTCTTGGATTTGCGGCTGGGCCTGGCCGCCAAAGAAGTCTTCGAAGCCGCGCGGCACGCGACGGCCTGAGGTGCGAACCACTTGAGTCTGTTTCGTGCTGATGCTGACCACACTTGGCTTCAGTGCTTCGGCGACGTTTCGAAACGCTGTCGACAATCCGTCCGCAGCGGTCAAGTTTTGTTGCTGCAACGTCGCCGCGGCAGGCGGTGCTGGCTGGCCGTCCCGCTGAGCCGAAAATTGCCCAGTCGGTGCCCGTTCTTGCCCAATCGCTTCAACCTGCAAACTCTGCGGCAACGACATCACAACGCCCATCACCAAAACCCCAACCAACATGGCGGCCAGTGCGAACGATGTACTTTTCCAAAGACTCTGCATCAATGTTTCTCCAAGTCCAAAAACTCACGATCCGGCTGTCAAACCGGCAGAACGTTCTCATCATTCTAGGCGAGCAAACCGCAGGCCAATTCTTCCGTTCGGTCTCGCATGACAGCCATGCAGCGTGGTAACTTAATGATTGCATAAACAGGACGTTGTAGAACGCGATGATTCAGGGCAATCAACGGGTGTATGGAATCAAAAAATGATGCGAGACACTTTGACAGTGATTTTGGCGGGTGGACGCGGTTCACGGCTCGAACCACTGACGCGAGACCGAGCCAAACCCGCCGTTCCCTTCGGCGGGCTGTACCGGATCGTCGACTTTGTGCTCAGCAATTGCCTGAACAGCGGGATGCGCAACATATTGTTGCTGACGCAGTACAAAGCGGGTTCGCTGGACCGGCACATCAACTTGGCATGGCGAAATTACTTTTGCCGAGAATTGGGCGAATTCATCGATGTCGTTCCGCCTCAACAGCGTTTCGCCGACAACTGGTACACCGGCACGGCCGACGCAGTTTACCAGAACATCTACGCGATCGAACGCGAACAGCCGCGTGACGTCGTCATCTTGGGCGGCGACCATATCTACAAGATGAACTACAAACCGATGCTGGAATTCCATCGCAGGATGGACGCAGACATCACCATCGGGGCGCTGCGAGTGACACGCAGCGAAGCCAAAGAGTTTGGCGTCATTCAGGCCGATTTAGATCACCGAGTCCTCGGTTTCCAAGAAAAGCCCGAAGACCCGATCCCCACCCCCGAAGACCCCGACGTCTACATGGCGTCGATGGGCATCTATATCTTTAACGCACGTTTTCTGTACGAACAATTGTGCGACGACGCGACCATCGAAGACAGCGACCATGACTTCGGCAAGAACATCATTCCCGGGGCGATCGACGATTACAAAGTCTATGCGTTCCCGTTTTTGGACGAGAATCGCAAACGCGACGCATACTGGCGAGACGTCGGCACGATCGACGCCTACTTCGAGGCTACGATGGACCTGATCGGCGTCGACCCGCTGCTGAACCTGTACGACGAACATTGGCCCATCCGCGCGTTTCAACCGCAACTGCCGCCGCCAAAATTTGTTTTCGGCAGCGAGGGTGGCCCAGCAACTCGCCGCGGCGTCGCGCTCGATTCGCTGGTTTGCCAGGGTGCGATCATCAGCGGCGGTACGGTTGCCCGCAGCGTCTTGGGACCAGGCGTTCGGATCAACTCTTACGCTCGAGTCGAAGATTGCATTCTGTTCGATGATGTCGAAGTCGGGCGTCGCAGCCGGCTACGACGCGTGATCGTGGACAAGGGTGTCCGTATCCCGGCCGAAACCGAAATCGGATATGATCCCGAAGCCGACCGGGCTCGCGGATTCACCGTCACCGAAAGTGGACTAGTGGTCATCGCTCGTGGTGACGAACTTTCGTTCGCCCCCGAAGTGGCCCGCAGCTAGCAACTGTCAGCCTGGGAATTGTGTACCTGGCGAACGTGAACAGGGCAAACGTGAACAAGGCAGGGATTTTTCGCCAATGTCGCTCGCAGAAGCTACGCCGCTGATCGCCGGGATCGTGCTTGCGACCATTTTATTGGCCGTCGGCTTTCTGATCGGCTACCGTCGCGGCCGACGGCGAACCGCCGATGATGGACACAACCTCAGCGACGATGATCGCCAGCAACTTCTGCAGTTGATGCAGGAACTCGGCGCCTGGACCCACGACTACGCTGGGAACGTGTCCGGCAACCAAGAACAACTGGTCCGCTTGAGCGAAGCGGTCCAAAAGGACGGCGCAAGATCGCCTGCCGAAATCAAAGTCGTCGCCGTCTTGCAACAGATCATGCAGAACAACGAGCAACTAAAGTCCAAACTCGACGAAGCCGAAGAACAGCTCGAACGACAGACCCGTCAAATCGCATGCTATCTAACCGAAGCCCGCACCGACGGACTGACGGGTCTGTTCAATCGGCGAGCACTGGACAACCGATTGGACGAACTGTTCATCGGCTACCGAGCGGGCGGTCGATCATTCGTAATCGCGTTGATCGACATCGATAAATTCAAAGTCATCAATGACACGCACGGACACCAAGCCGGCGACCAAGTGCTAAAACAGCTAGCCTCGGTGCTGCGGACTCGCTTGGACGGTTCGCTGATGGTCGCACGATTCGGCGGCGAAGAATTCGCGGCCGTGATGGACGGGCCACTGCGAGTCGCGGCGGAAAAAATGAACGAGTTGCGTAAGGCTGTATCGGAGTACCCGATGCAGGCGGGTTCGAAAACGATCGACGTCACGATCAGTGTCGGGCTTAGCGAACCACGCGACGACATGATCGTCAGCCCCGTGCTGCGACGAGCCGACGAAGCATTATACGCCGCAAAAAACATCGGACGAAACCGAGTCTACTTTCACGACGGCCGAGACCCGATCCTGGTCGGAGCTCCCGAAGTAGCAAAGTAATACGACGATCAGCAATACGCATCACAGCAATTCGCAACTATAAGACTTATCACGATGGCAAGCCCCCAAACGACGCCCTACGACATCACCACCATGCCGCCGGGCATTCCCTACATCGTCGGCAACGAGGCAGCCGAACGATTCAGCTTCTATGGAATGCGCGCCATTTTGACGGTGTTCATGACCAAGTATCTGGTCGATGCGACCGGAGCGATGGACACAATGGGTGACGAGGACGCCAAGTTCTGGGGGCACACGTTCATCATGGTGGCGTACTTTACGCCAATTCTTGGCGCGTTTGCGGCGGACTGGTTGTTTGGTAAGTATAAAACGATCCTCTGGTTATCGTTGCTTTACTGTGCCGGCCACTTCGCATTAGCGATCAACGAAACGCGGATGGGACTTGCGGTCGGACTTAGTCTGATCGCACTAGGTACCGGAGCGATCAAGCCCTGTGTTTCGGCTCATGTAGGGGACCAATTCGGGACCCGAAACTCGCACTTGCTAGAAAAAGTCTTCGGTTGGTTTTACGTTGCCATCAACCTTGGCGCGTTCCTGTCGACTCTAGCGACGCCGTTCTTGCTGGACCGATTCGGATCCAAAGTCGCCTTTGGTGTGCCGGGCGTTTTGATGGCCATCGCGACGTTCGTTTTCTGGCTTGGCCGAAACAAATTCGTTCACATTCCGCCCCGCGGAATCGTGGTTTTCAAGGAAGCGTTCACCGGCGAAGGATTGAAGGTTATCCTGAAATTGACTCCGGTGTATCTGCTGGTTGCCGTTTTCTGGAGTCTGTTTGACCAAACCGCGACGAGCTGGGTTTTGCAGGCTGAAAAGATGGACCGGACGGTGTTCGGATTCGAATTGCTTTCCAGCCAAATCCAAGCTGCCAACCCGTTCATGATCTTGGTGCTGGTACCGCTGTTCAGTTACGTGGTCTATCCGGCAATTAGCAAGGTCTTCCCGCTGACATCACTGCGAAAAGTTTCAATCGGGATGTTCCTGTCGGTGTTGGCATTCGCTTTGATTGCGGTTGCCGAATCGAAAATTCAAGCAGGCGACACGACTAGCATTAGCTGGCAAGTCTTTGCGTACTTCATCATGACGGCAGCCGAAGTGATGGTCTCGATCACGTGCCTGGAGTTCAGCTACACGCAGGCTCCCAACAGCATGAAAAGCATCATCATGAGCCTGTACTTGCTGTCGGTTTCACTCGGCAACTTCATTGCCGCAGGCGTCAACGCAGTGATCCTGAACGCGGACGGTTCATCGAAGCTGCCTGGGGCAATGTACTACTGGTTCTTTGCCGGACTGATGTTCGCCGCCGCAGTTGCCTTCATCTTTGTCGCATATTTCTATCGCGAAAAGACATTTATCCAAGACAACGAGGCATCTCAGCGTTCGATCGCCGAGGGCAGCGAAGGCTAATCGCACCGAAGCGACTAAAATTGCCAAGCGGCTCGGATACCGACGCCATCGCTAAGGTCGATACGCACGTCGTCTCGTTCGTACTCGATACGACGACCGAACGTGTAGACGGTTTCGATGTTGAAGCCGCGGTTGCCGGCGCCGATCACTTCGTAGCCGCCAATCAACTCGTAGGCTCGGACCGTTAATTCGTCCGACTCGCCACTGGATCGCTTCACGGCCCATGTGTTGCCGCCGATGCTGGCACCGACGAAAGCCCAACCTTCTGCATGGCCGCCGTTTTTCCACAAACGACGGGCAAGCCGCGGACGTGGCATGGTCGCGTCGATTTTCCACCATGGGGTTGGCAAATAAACAAATCCAACAGCAGGCAACAAGCCAATGTCATTACGGGCAAAGTAAACGACACCAGCGGACAACGTTAGATTCGGACGCGGCTTCCAGTTCATCAGCGCCAATCCAAACAAACGAAACCCATTGTCGGATGTGTCGAAGTCACTTCGCACCGACGGGGTGACAACAACGGTGGTCGAGAAAACTTCGGACCATTTTTTTTGGTTCAATATCGATATACCGGTGTCGTAGACTGAACCCGGAACGTCAATGCCGGTCGGGCCGTCCAAGTGATCGACACGAAAGTAAGGACGAAATCCGACGATATTATCCATCGATCCACCGGTGATCACGCCGATCGGAAACCCAAAATTGATCCTCGCCTCTTCGAAGGTTTGGTTCATTCGCCCCGAGACGTCATCGTTGCCGGTGTCCCAAAGATGCCCGCCAAGTACTTCGGTGCCTTGATAGAAGCTTTTCCTGAACCGCTCAATCGGTACCTCGCCCGCGGCCTGGCTCACCATCATCGACGCCACCGAATCGGCAGGCATGTAGACGGTCGGCGGATAGATTCCGTCCATCGTTGGATCGATGACTGGACCACTCAGAATCAGATCGCTGATCGAGCGATCGCCCAAGGCCGGATCGTGCACGACACGGTCGCGAAAAGCATGCTGGCCAAACAGCGGGTCTTGGGATGTATTGCTCCGCAGTAGATCCGAACCTGAAATCGTTTGAGCATTTGAAACTGGCGTGTCCCATCCGGCGACGGCACAAACCGCCGCCAGCGAACTGGCAAGGCAAAATTGCGACAACCGCATAGCAAACTCCGAAGAACAGTGGGACAGGTTGACTGCTACCAAAATGACGACGGGCGAATCAACTGAAATCCTTCATGCGGACTGCTCCGACCGCTCGTGGCCTGTAAAAACGTCACACTCAGTGAAAAAAATTGGTCTAAATCTGCAATAAATTGAATTTCACGAAGAATTTTTCGCAAATCCGCACTTTGAGTGCGGCAAACCGTAAAAGAGTGCGATACTTTGCTAGTACGGAAATCGCTCCGGCAATTTTTCGTAATGAGAGCTTTGCCCGTGCCCCGGCAAAGCTCTTGGTAGTGCGCGGCAGGTTCGAAACTGCCCCTTTCGGCCTGCCGCCGCACTACACTATTAACAAGAGGCTAGTGGATGGCATGCCGTTGAGTGGATCTTCGCTCCGATTGAATGATCGGCTACCCACAGTCGACAACCAATTTCTACAACCCACGATCCAGATTGGGGACACGAGTGAACACCGGGGGCAACGGGATGCAGCCAGACGGATTTGATCAGGTCGAATCCTTCATGGCCGAATGCCGTTCGATTGTGTCCGAAGTCCACGCCGCAATCTTGGCAGACACTCCCACCGACATTGCGATCAATTCGAGGCCTGATTGTGTCTTCATCAAAGCCACCGATGGGACGATACTGGACTGCAACGATTCGTACCGCAAACTGTTCTCTCACCATGTCAGCCCAACGGGCCGACTTGGATCAGCGTACCTGGACGAATCGCTGATCGCAGCATCGCAACTCTCCGATCAGCTGATCATCTCGGGCGCTGACGACGTTGTGTTCACCCATCCTTGCCGGGACTCACACGGTCGCTCCATCACGTTACGAACGTACAAGTCATCCTTACTTGGACTTGGGCACCCTCGTTACGCGATTCTGGGCATCTGCCGGCTGATGAGGGTTAGCATCAGCGACCGGCATGTACGATTGCTGCCACTTCATGCCTCGTGGAATCAGTTTGCAAAACTAAAGCCGCGCGATCAACAAATCGCAGCCGCACTGGCACGCGGTGAGAAATTAAAAACGATCGCAAGTGAGCTGTCCGTGTCGGACAAAACGGTCGAAAACGCCCGTTCACAAATATTCAGACACATGAATCTGGATCAGGCTGCTGACCTGATCAAACTACTCGTTCGGCTTCAGGACAACGGCTTTGCTGACTTTGGTTTGTGATAACAATCGTCAGCAAAGCCCAGTGTTTTACAACGCCCAGTGTTTTACAACGCCCAGTGTTTAACAAAGCCCAAGCGTTAGCTAAGAAACTGTTCCAGGTGATCCGACACATCGGCACCCTTCAGCTTACCGATCGCAGCTCGCTCGATCTGACGCACCCGCTCGCGGCTAAGCTGAAACACATTGGCGACTTCAGCCAGTGTGTGTGGGAAATGAGCCCCAAACCCGAAACGCATCAACAGAATTTGGCGTTCTCGGTCGCCCAGTGTTCCCAACAATTCGGAACACCGTTGTTTCAGGTCGTTCGCATCGGCATTGTCCGGTGGCGTCGTGTCAGCTCGATCGGGCAAGAGATTCCCAAACTCTTGCTGGGTCCCACCCGAAACGCTCTGGTTCAGACTGACCGGTGTTTCCGCGACTCGTTCCAGCACCGCCAAGCGTTCCGTCGACGTGTTCGTCAACTTCGCGAGTTCATTCTTCGAAGCACGGCGTCCCGTTTCTTGAAAGAACCGTGTTTTGACTCGCGACAACTCGTTCAGTTCGCTGATCACCTGCGCAGGAACTCTTACCGCTCGCCCCTGCTCGGCAACTCCGCGACCGATCGCTTGACGAATCCACCAGGTTGCGTATGTGGAAAGTTTAAAACCACGACGATACTCGAACTTCTCGACCGCCCGCATCAACCCAGCGTTGCCTTCTTGAATTAAATCCAAGAACGATACACCTCGATTGCGATACTTCTTGGCCACCGAAACGACCAATCGCAAGTTCGCTTCGACCAGCCTGCTCTTTACATCCAAATAACGCAAATAAGCCTTCTCGATCAGTTTCAGACGACGAGCCAACCCGGCATATGAGTGCATCGTCGGACGCAGCAAACGCAGATACTCGCGACGAACTTCGCCATCCGAAGTAGCATCAATCGCCGCACGCAAGTTTTGGATGCGGCCGAAACGCCGCTTCAAATCGCCGTACAACTCTTCGATCAACGACAACCGGACGCCGAATTCCTCGATCAAAACGACCGAATGCTCGCGCCGCTTGCCGAATGCTTGAAAGGCCTGCTTTCGACGACGTGCCGACACCGATCGGCTTGCCGTTAATTCAAAGTTCTCTTTCATCGACTTGCGAATGCCTGCAATCGATTGCAGATTTTGCGGCAAACGATTGCACAACGCCTTTTTCGCTTTCGCATCGCTGACCGAGTAATCGAGCGTGCGATCGGCTCTCTTTTCGCCTTCGGCTACCGCCGTCAGTTCTGCAACGACGGACTCTGCTACATATCCGACCCGTAACATCTGACGTCGGAAAACACCTCGCGCGGTGTCCATCTCGATTGCCAAAGTCAACTCGTCCTTGGTCGAAAGCAACGGAGTCCGCGCGATCTCCTCGAGATACAAACCGAGCGCATCCGCTTGGTCATCGGCGTAGACTGTACGCGAGGGTTCACGACTTGGGTTAGAAACCGACGAGCGATCGCCCGAACGCACGCTGACCGTACGGACGCGTGGATCGAGCTGAGTGGTTTCAGGTGAGTAGAGGGAAACCATGATTTTTCCTGCTCCTCGAATTTCGAAAAGGATGTCGGCTGCTTGGCAGCCTGGGGGTGGGCATAGGGAACAAGACGCAATTGTCGTGCCTAAAAAGTTTTTACGCCGGACAAGCCCCCCCGGCTGTTGCAGCCTAAAGAGCAGCCCGCGACCAAACCATTCAGCCGAGTTGCCAGTTCTCTGACACATCAAGGACATTCCTGGTTCCCGATTGTCACGATCTTGGCGCCTGGTTCCCTCCTAAAATTGCTTTCGCGGTGCCGCATCCGCCTCGTTAGTCACGCTGCTTGCACTTTTTTCGCGATTTCGTTGCCAAGCTTGGCGTTTCGATTGTAAAAAACGGAGAAAGGATCCCGCACTTACACATCACCGAGACGGATACGACTCCTCGTGTGTTGGGCTAACCGAAAAAGATGCTTCCCACTAACTAATCGTTTATTCCAAAAGCCCATCCCAGTTTGCGACACGACGAATCAACTTGAACGTCCAACGACCAATTTCAATCCAGTGCGAGTTTCGAGCCCGGATTCATTGAGACATTTTGGGACACCGGGGCAAAAATACCCAGTTCGCATTTCCATCGTGGCTAGCCAAATCGAATCCAACATCACAAAAATGCGACTTGTACGACGCGAGTCGATCAATGCGACTTGAACAATGCGACTTGAACAACGCGACTTGAACAACGGCGCCCCAGACAGTCGACTAGGTGTCGACTAGTTAATGTCCAAGACACACGACGAGACATTCGGCTGGCGACGGGCGAGGTTGATTCAAACCCATCGCGATCCAGCACGGCGGCATCAATCCATCATCCGATCCTCGGCAATCCAATATCCATGCACCGAAAAGACCCTAGCCTCAATCACAGTGCCCGTGCCTCGGGTGCATCACCTGCACGTCGCACGGGAATTCTTAGCTGCAGCACTTGCGGCCAACCATTTCGCATCGACGAAACACCCACGCCGCCGTTTTGCAGCGAACGTTGTCAGTTGATTGATATGGGCCGCTGGCTGGACGAAGAAATCAGCGTGCCTCACGAAGGCGGCAACAGCGACATCATGGGCGGCCAACGCGAATCGGTGGACGACGAAGACGAAGACGATGACGATGCTTACGGCTAGTTCACTCGTCGGCTAGTTCACTTATCGATTAGTTCACTCATCGATTTCTGCAATCCGGCTGATCGCCTCGCCCGCCCAAGGACTGTCCGGCGCCAAATCCAGGAATCGTTTCCAGTGATGTTTTGATTCGACGGAACGTTCTAGTTGGTCCAGAACGCGTGCAAGGTTGTAGTGCACGTCCGCATAGTCGCTGTGCAATGACAGTGCTCCGCGAAAAGCTGCCACCGCCAATTCCAACTGACCAGTTTCCGACAACACGCTGCCTAGACTGGCGCGAGCTTCGACAAAGTCGGGATCCACTTCGATCGCACTGTAGTAACGTTCGCGCGCAGCGACCGGCTCGCCGAGACGGTAAAGCATTTCGCCGATCTGGAAACTGATATCGGCTCGCGGGCCATCTCGGGCGATGATCGCATGGCAATAGTCGATCGCGGTTGCGAAATCACCGTCATCTTCGGCTACAAAAGCAGCCGACAACAACGCATCGGACTGGGCATCGGAGGAATGCCGCAGCGAGTACTCGTCGGGCACCTTGTCGATATCCGAAAAGATCGCCAGCGTCGCAGGGGGAAAGGTCAGGTCATCAACGGGCTCACTCGCCCCGGCGTCGAGCATTCCGGAATCAAACGCATCAAAGTCGAACCGAAGTTGGCCGCCCGGTTCTAGTAGCCCTTCGCCTTGTCGCATCAAGACATGTTTGCCTTCGATTAAGATCGACAACTGATCGAGCGGCCGTTGAATGTCGGGTAAGACTTCGACCCATTCCACCAGACGCTGCTCGATCGCCTGAGGACTGGCGCCCGAGGCGATCCACTGGGCCAATCGCCGAGCGGTCGCGACTTCTTGAAAATCAAAGTACGGCAATCGATGCAGCGTCTGCACCGGCGTGATCAAACCTCGGCGCTGCCACCGCCGGATCACTCGCACCGACACACCCAACAAATGCGCTAACATCGCCGGCGTGTAGTAACGACGAATGGCTTGCTCGACATCCACCAACCCAAGCCGATGCCAGAGATCGGTTTCGTGCAGAATCTCGACCTGCCCAGCCGCAGCGGCTTCGCGAACCGAATCCCTCAACAACTCGGCTTCCGCCAGCGGTGACTCTTCGGCGCCGACCACCACCCAGTCCACTAACTCGTGATCGACATCCACCACGATGGCGTCGTAAGATCGCAGCACATTGGTCGCCTCACGTTGGTTCATTCCACCGAAACGTCCGACCAAGGCGACTCGCTTGCCGGCCACCCAGTCACCGGGCGTCACCCCATCAGCCGCGCCCGCCGTTGCCGCGCCCGCAACATCTTCCTCGGCATCTTCCTCGAACAGATCGGCAGCGATTTCGTCGGCTAACTCACCAGCCACTTCGTCATCCGAGGTGTCGCGATTAACGGAAAGATCGGGGGGGACGGTCAACGATCGAATCCGAGTGTTTACAGGAGAAAATTAAGGCATCATCAGCATGCTTCATTATTCAGATTCATGGATCGGCTGCGAGTGTGCGACCTGTTAAAAACGTCAATGCGGTTTAGGTATCCCAAAGTCGCGTTTTAACCGATGGACAGCTACAATCCTGCGATAGCCAGCTCCTACCTTCAACCCCAAACCTCCTTCATACCTTGATCTCTCCCACCCCGAAGGTCCGCATGAAGACCCGCCTGAAGCTGCTGTGGGGTCGCGTTGATCGCCTAGCGACGAACCTGAAACGGCTTGAGACCCGCAAAAAGAAACGAATTCTCGATGCTCTCGGGCTTGCGACGATTCTGGTGCTGGCCTGGGGGCTCTATCGCGTTTCTCGCCAGGACTCTCAGTCGCGAGAGCTAGCCTTGGCCAAAAGCATTGCTGCAGGCACAACCGGGGCAGATTTAGAGGCCAAAGCCAGCGAAGTGATTCTTCGCCTGGAAGAGAACTATCAGCCAGCCGGCGAGGATGAGTTGGCGATGGACATCATTGAAAAAAAGGCCAAGCTGCAACCAGAAATCGGCAAGAAGATGCCGGACGCAAGCATGCATTACAGCGCCACAGATGACTCGGAACTACAACCAGCCTCCGTCGAAAATGACAAAACCCTATCGGAATTGGTTTCGATCAAATCGATGGCGGAAAAAACCGCGGATCCGTTGGAATCTGTCGAGCCGTCGCCCGGTTCGCCGCGATCGGATGTCGAGACGCTGCTTGATCTGCTGCAGTCGGACGAAGCGGCGAAGCAAACGATCCAGCGGATGCTGGAACAGAACGTCAGGCAAAGTCCAGAAATGAGTCCTTACGGAGAACTAATCCGAGAGTTCTTCGAAAAATACTTTGCGTACGATGTGCTGAAGGACGAGATCGTTGAACTGTACGACAACTCGTTCACCGACGAAGAGATCCAACAGATGATCGCTTTCTACAGCACTCCGGTCGGACAAAAAGCAGTCCGATTGCTGCCCGCTTTGGCGATTGCCAGCGGTGAATTGGGCGTCAAACCTGCCGAAGCGAACATCAAAGACTTGCACCGGGCGATCGAAAAACGAGAGACTCAACTTCGCGCCGCTGGCATTAACGAAATCGCTCCTCAACCGTAAGACTTATCCGTAAGGCTCAACCGTGAAATCTGCTGTCTCTGTATCGATTGTTCTTGCCAGCAGTTTTCTGCTTTTCAGCCGTCCGCTGATCAGCGAAGCGATCGCGCATACGGACCACAAGAAACCGCTGAACATCGTTTTCGTGTTGTGCGATGACCACCGCTTCGATTGCTTTGGTGCCGCCGGGCACCCGTTCCTCGAAACGCCGCACATCGACTCGCTCGCTCGTGATGGTGCAATGCTGACGCGAGCGTACGTGACGACTTCACTTTGCTCACCAAGTCGTGCGTCCATTCTGACCGGCCAATACGCGCACAATCACCGTGTCGTCGACAACTATCATCCGGTTGATCCGGCGCTGGTATTTTTCCCCCAACAGTTGCAAGCCGCTGGCTATCAAACGGCCTTCGTCGGCAAGTGGCACATGGGCGGCGAGATCGATGATCCGCAGCGCGGTTTCGATCACTGGATCGCATTCAAGGGCCAAGGCACGTATTGGCCCGACGGCCATGGCACCACGCGTGAGGTTCCCCAGACGACCTACGACGGACTCAACGTCAACGGAAAACGCGTCGCTCAAACCGGCTACATCACGGACGAACTTACCGACTATTCGATTGAATGGCTTAAACAAACGGATCCGAACAAACCGTTCTTTCTGTACGTCAGCCACAAAGCGGTCCACTCTGACTTCGTGCCCGCCGATCGGCACCGAGGTCGTTACCAAGACCAACCTCTGCCAATCGGCATTCCAACGACCGACGAAATGGACGCTGGCAACATGCCGATGTGGGTTCGCAACCAACGCAACAGCCGACACGGTGTCGACTTTGGTTACAACTTGAATGGGTTCTCGCCCGAAGTTTACTACCGCCGCTATTGTGAATCTCTGCTTGCGGTCGACGACGGCGTTGGCAAATTGCGAAGCCATTTGTCGGACGCTGGATTGGCCGAAAACACGCTGTTCGTTTACATGGGCGACAACGGGTTTCAGTTCGGCGATCACGGGCTGATCGACAAGCGAGTCGCGTACGAAGCGAGTGCCAAGGTGCCACTGTTAATGGTGGCGCCGGGAAGTATTCCCAAGGGCCAGGTCTTCACAGACCTAGTGGGCAACATTGACATCGCACCCACACTGCTGGAAGCCGCAGGGGCCGAGAAACTGCAGCGCGCCGACGGCACCAGTTTTTGGAAGGCCGTCTGTGGTGACGCGGACGCCGCGCCACCGCGTGAATCACTGCTGTACGAATACTACTGGGAACGCAACTATCCTCACACGCCAACGCTGCACGCGATCATTGGCGGTCGCTGGAAATACATCCGATGCCACGGATTGTGGGATCGCGACGAATTGTACGATTTGGAATCTGACCCCGGCGAGATGGACAATCTGATCGATGCACCGGAGCACCAGGAACGAATCGCCGAACTGAACGAAAACCTGTGGTCGATGATCCAGTCTACCGGCGGCAACGAGATGCCACTGCTGGAAGATCGCGGTTCGCTGTTCCCGCGGCGTGATCCCGCGAAATCAAAACAAGCGAGCTTCCCAGCCGAGTACTTCGAGTAAGTTCGCTGGATTCGATTTAACGTTAGTGTGCCGGAACCGTAGCCAAAGTCTTGGTCCGCGTCCCCGCCCAAACCATCAAAATTCCGATCACGGCGATCGCTGTTGCGATTGCGATCCACATCGGTGGCAGGTGGGTTTGATTGTCAAAATCAGCACCCAAGAAATTGAGCTTCTCGTGATAGTGGCCCACCAATTCCAACAGACCGTTGTGAACAAAGTGCATCACCATTCCGGGCAACACGCTACCGCTGCGATACGCGATCCAGCCCAACAATAAACCCAACAATGTGGACGGTACAAAACGCTCGATCAATAATGCGTTGCCGGTCAAAACGTGGAACAATCCGAACAAGAGTGCCGTCAACGTGATCGTTTGCCACGGCTTCATCACCCGTCGAAACGATGAAAACAGAAAGCCGCGAAAGCAGAGTTCTTCGATGATCGCCGGTGTCGCGGCAAGCGTCCCCAGCAACACCCACGGCGGAACCAGCTTCCATGCCTTCAAGACCTTGCGAGTCTGAGCGATTTTTTCTTCACTGAGTCCGCCTACACCCAATGCCTCGGCAAGCACAAAGGCTTCGTGCGCGATCGCCCACGCTCCCAAACCGATCACCAGCGCACCGAACAGTGCAGCGATCGACGGACGCCGCAATCGGAACGTCGTTCGCGGTCGATTGCGGCCAAACCACGCCGCAATCGCCGGTACAAATCCAAACACGACGACTAGCGCCATCGCACTCAGGATCATACTTCGAATCTGCAATCCGGCCGACTGCGTGTCTGTTAGATCGGCTTGTCCGCCCAACATCGACGCTTTGACGCCGACTAAATACTGCATCAAGACGTTCGACAACACGAAGTAGATGGGCACCAACAAGGCCAGCACGAGCGCGGCCGCTTGCGGGCTGGCGACGTCTGTCCATTTCTTTGGTCGTCGAAAAAGTGACCCGATCGATTGTTCGCTCGTGCGTGTTACCGCGTCGCTGCCAAACAACTTTGCCGCGATCCCTAGTGCCGCCGCGGCGTAACCCATCGTGCTTAGCACTGCCGCCCCGGCCGCAGCCGGCTGGACCGTCCCGCCCAACACTTCGCGAGCCAACAAGACGATGTTGATCAGCGGTGCGATCGCCAACGGACCAGACAACTCCACCCCTGGCATCAACGACAACATGCCCGGCGTGATCGCAAACAACATGACGGGAATCAAGTAAGCCTGGGCTTCTTTGAACGACCGAGCGAAACTGGTCAACGACAACAGCACCGCCGAAAAGAAACCGCTGAACAGTACCAACAAACCCAGAATTTGCAGCACCGCCAACCAAGGAAACCCAGGATCGCCACCGGTCAACAGCGGCAGCAAACCACCCAACCACAGCGTCGTGAACATGGCCAGCAAGTTGGCAAGCGCCGTTAACAACGCCACCGTCACGACCGCCACATATTTTGCCAGCAGCACATAAAACCGCGGCACTGGCGATGCCATCAGTGCTTCCATCGTGCCCCGTTCGCGTTCACCAGCCGTCAAGTCAATTGCCGGATAAACCGCGCCGGTGATCGTCATCAACACCAGAACCAACGGCACAATCGTGGCAAGAATTGGCGTCTCTGTTGGCTCGCCGACTTCGGCGACCGTCACGTCGACCGGCGGCTTGAAGTTGGGATCCACTGCCTCGGCGACTCTTTCGGCAAACGCCAATTTCAACCATTGCATCCGTTCCACAATGATTCGCCGCGCATTCTGGCTGGTGGCATCGCCGGCGAACGACTTCAGCGTCAACGAATAGCGTCCATCGTTTTCCTCGACCAGCTTCGCAGCCACTTCGACGACGCCGTTTTCAAGAGCTTGCACCGGAGTCAGCGGCGTACCATTTTCGGTGTCCGAGGTATTGAAAAACACGAACTCAGCCAACTTACCGCTGCTTGAGCTCAACACCTCATCCGGCGGTACCGACTCGGGACTGCAAAGGAGATCATTCAGCCGGGTGCCCTCGGCGTCTGAACTGACCGCAATCCGGTATTTGACCTCGACCGAAGAATCCGCAGTCAACAAATATCGGTTCATCGCCATGCTCAGCAACGGATAAACCAACAATGGCATCAACAACAACGTCACGATCGTGCGACGATCGCGGCTAGTTTCTTTTAGCTCTTTTTGACATAGCCGCCATAAGCGACCGGGTGTGTTTTTCGTTGTGTGATGCGGCTGGCTCATGACACTTCCCGCATCAACTCGACGAACATGTTGACCAAGTGTTCTTGACCGGTGGACGCACGCAATTCTTCCATCGTTCCCATGTGCCGCATTTTTCCACGGTGCAACAGCCCGAACCGATCGCAAAGTCTTTCTGCTTCGTCCAATCGGTGCGTGCAAACGATCACAGCTTTGCCTACCTGGCGCAAGTGTTCGATGTATTCGAAGATGGTCTGAACACCGACCACATCCAACCCACGTGTAGGTTCGTCCAGTAACATCACGGGCGGATCATGAATCAGACCGCGAACGAGTGTCACTCGCTGCCGCTGGCCCGTCGAAAGGGTACCGGCACGTCGACTTAGCAGCGGCTCGATGCCCATCAGCTTCGCCAAATTTTCACATCGCTGGGCCGCAACGTCCGGATCAACCGCATAAAGATCAGCAAAATAAAGCAGCATCTCGCGAACCGAAAGCCACGGGTAAACTCCGTCACTTGCCGAAACGAATCCCAAACGAGCTTTGACGCCGATCGGATCGTCGGCGGTACGAATACCATCCACTTCGGCGAAACCTTCATCGGGCTCGAGCAGGCCCAAAATCATCCGTAGCGTGGTCGTTTTGCCAGCACCATTGGGGCCCAACAGCCCAAAGACTTCGCCGGGCATCACCTGGAACGACAAATGATCGACCGCGCATAGGTCACTGTCATCAAGCGAAAAGTTCTTCGTCAGCGACTCGGCAACAAGCATCGATCTACGCCCGGCCGGTATGGCCGGCGTGTTTGGATGATTCGGTGAAAACGCCCTGGAGGATAACGACCTGCATACGTTGTCAGATTACCGGCGGTTCGGATAGTCCGCCCATTTCAAGGTTTTCCGTGATTCCGGTCTACGCGCGGCGGTAGCCAACCCGCCATAATGAATGAGATCCCACCAATCACGCATTTTGGCGATGAGCTTACCCCCATGACATTGTGTTTTCTTGATTTCTCGTCCGACCACCCGGCCAATGACCGCTTGCAACGACACGCCTCACGCATCCGCCGATCGTTGACAGTGCTGGCGATGGCCGGCGTCGTGACAACGGCAGCGCTTTCGATGCCTCAGGCTTTCGGACAAGATAGCGGCGCGCCGGTTGTCGAGACTGACGCACCCGCCGGCACTGACACAAAACCCAGCACCGAAACCAAACCCGCTGCGACGGACGCCGGTCAATCTGAACTTGACGAAGCGATCATCAAGCGCATCGACGCCGAAACCGAAGACCAACTGGAATCGGTGGCCGCGCTATTGGAGTCTTCGTTGACCAAGGGTCTGGACGAAGAAAACGCGGCGTTCGCGAAACAAATGCTCGGTTCGGTCCTGCTGCAACGTGCTCAAGGCATGGCGCAAACGATTGTCCAAGCCAACGGGCGTCGCCGCGAAGACGTTCGTGAAGAAACCATCCGAGTCCTCAACCAAGCGGTCGAAGCCGATCCCAAATTGGTCGAAGCCTTCCTGCTGATCGCTCGTTTGAATCTGTTGCCCGGCGGCGATCGGAAGCAAATCACCGCAGCGACAACCAGTGCGATCGCCCTGCTGGAAGATGACCCGAAAGAGAAAAGCGCAGCGTTGATGTTGCGAGCGTTGACGCAAGACAGCGAAGACAAGCGAATGCAGGATCTGAACGCCGCTATCGAAGCGGACGGCGAAAACATGGAAGCCCGCCAAGCCCGCGCGCTTGCAAAGCTTGAAGAAAACGACGTCGAAGGCGCGATGGTCGACTTGGAAGGAATCCTTGCCAAGGATCCGACTAATCAAGCCGTCGCTGGTCTGGCCGTCCAAAAGTTGGTTCAACTGGAACGCTTGGACGAAGCGATGAAATTGATCACCAACATGTTGGCGTCCAACCCGAACGAAGGCATGTATCGCATGCGGGCCGTTCTGCACCGTGCCAACAACGACAGTGACCTGGCGCTTGCCGACCTGAACAAGGCGATCGCGATGGCCCCCAAAGACCCGATGACGCTAATGCAGCGTTCGGCTCTTGCCCTTGATCGCGATGACGTCAAATCGGCCAAGGCAGATTATGCCGCTGCACTGGAAATCGAACCGCGAATCGAAGGCGCCGACGAAGGAATCGAGCTGCGACTGCAAATTGCAATCGCCGAAAAGCGGATGCCAGATGCGATCAATGACGCTCAACTGCTGTGCGATAAAGCGCCCGACAACGTATTCCGGCGTCTGCGATTGGCCAGTCTGTACTCGATCGACAATCGACCTCGAAAAGCCATCGACATCCTGTCCGGCATCCTTCGCGATGACCCCAAGAACGTCGCTGTCCTGCGAACGCGTGGCGACGCGCTCTTGAGCGTCGGTGATCACGCTGCGGCGATCGATGACTATGAAAAAGCCATCGCGTCAATTGGCAATCTAGACGTGTCGGTTGCCGACGAACAAGACAAGATCGAAGCTTCGGGCATCTATAACAACCTGTCCTGGGTGTTGTCGACTTCGACGAACGATTCGGTTCGAAACGGCAAACGAGCGATCGAGTTGGCTGAAAAGTCGGCCGAATTGACGGACTACCAAGAAGCCCACATCCTCAGCACGCTCGCAGCCGGCTATGCCGAAGCGGGTGACTTTGAGAATGCTCGTCTTTGGAGCGAAAAAGCAGTTGCTTTGGCTGCCGAAGAAGAAGACCAGACCAATAGCCAACTGGAACAGTTGAAGGAAGAACTCGAGTCCTACAAGGCGGATAAACCTTGGCGAGAGAAGCAGGAAACGGAGGAAAACAACGTCCCGATCCTGTCGCCGGAAGAGCTGATCGATACTTGATCGAAACCTTTGCGTTGGTTGCGAGTTTAATGGACTAGACGCCCCTATTGGAAAGTGTGCGTCGAAAAATCCACAACTTGGGAACTCAACTCGATGAAACGATCACGATCAGCTTTGGCCGCTGCCTTGGCCACACTCGCAATGGCAACCACCACCGTCGCCCAGCCTCCCGAGGGCCGTGGGCGAGGTCGCGGGGACGGCGGTGGTCCTCGCGGCGGTGGCGCGCCGGGCGAAGGCATGATGCGATTCATCCCTGTCCTGGCCGCGCTCGACGCAGACAAGGATGGCGTGCTTTCCAAAGCCGAAATCGAAAACGCCACAAAAGCGCTGCTGACTTTGGACAAGGACAACGATGGCAGCTTGTCGGCCGAAGAGATGCGTCCGGCCAATCCAATGCGTGGCGGCGGCGGTCGCCCCGACGCGGCTGGCCGCCCAGAAATGGGTGGTCGTCCCGATATGCGTCAAAACCCTGGCGAAGGCATAGCCGCAATGTTTACTCAGCGGGACGCAAATAAAGACGGCAAGCTTTCAGGTGACGAAATCCCGGCAGCGATGGCCGAGCGTGTCGAACGACTTGATACTAATAGCGATGGTGCGATCGACAAAGATGAAATGGCCGCCGCGATGAAGCGGATGCGTGATGGTGGCGGCCGTCAAGGTGGCGATCAAGGCGGACGCCCAGGCGGCGATCGTCCCAAACGCCCCAGTGCTGAGTAAGCCAGTGCTGAGTGAGCCAGGCTAGGACGACGGTGTTGGGCGATGTCAATCGGCATCGCCCAACTTTTCGCTGCTTACACGGTGAAGTCGTGGAAGACTTGATTGTCTTCCAGTTCGGCAAACATCCGCGGCCCAAAGTACGGCGACACTAGCGAGTTCAAATTCAACTCGCCGCGGGCATAACGCAGCTTCGCGTGCCCCGACGTTACCCCCACGGCAACATACTTGCCGGGGCCTGCAGCTTTGTCTTCGACCAACCACGGGCAACCACTTGCCCCACCACCAAAGTTGGTTGCCATCACGGGCGCAAAATCGCTGTCGGGTCCGTTTCCTTGGCCGAATAAGTAGTCACCCTCGCTTTGCCAAAGCTGTTTGCCAAAGTCGAACCCGCTGCCGGCCGGATACCCCACAATCGCGACTCGTTCATTATCAAAGAAGTCAGGATCGGTCACGACTTCCGTTCGAATCTGAGTCCCGATGATGTCGCCGATGTTTCGATCGACGTAACAGATCGCGATGTCCAGATTAGTCGCCGGATTGTTCAAATAAGAACGCGGAATGTAGGCGCCCGTCACACGGCATGTCGGCCGGTCGTTGCTGTCGTAGTAGTCGTAGCCCGCGTGAAATTCGAGCGCCCGCGACCAAGTCCGGGTTGTCGAGTCGTACAGATTGTGGGCCGCGGTTGCGATCGTACTGGGCCCCGTGATCCACGCTGACCCCATCGCCAATGGCAATCGAGTATCAGGCGAAATCTGAATGAACAGCTTGCCGATCGCACGCAATTGATTCGATTGCGGACGAGCAACTAGGCGAGTCTGGAAGTAGGGATTCAGCGGCTGTTCCAACAGACTTTCCACTCGCGGAAACGCAACTGACGGGCGAACATTGTGAATCGTCCGATCACGGTCGGCGGCAAAGTCAAACGGATCGATCGGCGCCGACGGATAGGCACCGCCAGAATACGGAGAGGCTTCCGACGGATAGCTTGGCATCGCCATCGGCATGCTGAATTCGTCTTTGCGACCAAGTTGCTGCAAACGCAGTCCCTTGGCCGTCAAGAACGGATGAGCATCGCCAGACTGCTCCGGCGAGTTTCCTTGATCGGGCATCGAAGATGAATTCCAAGACAATGACTTGGCAACTATCGAAGCGAGATTGCTTCTTGCAGCGGTTGCAGCACACTGCTAATCAAATACTCGTCGACAAGGTCGCGGCAAAGGCCCGCCAACCTTTCGAACTCTTTTGCAAACGTTTCATCCGCACCAAGGCTGTCGTAGCGCCGAACCGTCAAGTAGACGCTGATTTGGTCTTCACCAAATTCGCCGGTACGAACTTGGAACGCATTGGTTCGCGATTCGAAACTGACCCGGCACTGAGTCTTGCAATCTTCGTCGAGTGCGAACTGGATGGCCGGTTCGTGCGACAACAACTTGCCAAATGGAACCTGCAAGAATCGTTCGAGCCCCGGTGCCACGCCAACAGCTTCGGCAAGGATCTCGTTGTGGTTACCTCGGTACGCAAAATCAAACCCAGCCATCACCGACAACGATTCGCAATCGAGCGGACTGATCGACAAATCATAGGGGACCATTTCCAACACCATGCGGTGCTGGTCAACGGCCGACTCATATGACTCGGGGTTCACAACACCACTGTTGACTCGCTTGGCTTCCACCGACGTCCATCGATAGTGGCCCGCTTCCTTTTCTTCTTCCAGAACGTATTCACCTTTTTCGCGTGAATAAAAGTTCTGCATCTTGGGATAACGGCGACGCACCTGTTCAAAATAGTGCAGGACGGACTCGCGACCCTGAGGCAATTCCATTTCGGTTGAAAGGTTCATGTTGAGATAAAAATCGTCGCTCAGTTCGCCATATCCGCTCATTCAGCCGTCTCCTGTGATCATCCGCGTTCGAGTGTTGCCCGCCCAAAAAAGGTTCCTGCGGCAATCCGTCAGCCATCTCTGATGGCGGCTTTCAGTATAGACGCGCGGCCTAGCGCAAAGAACCGCCGCGAATGACGGAAAGTCACCAATCACCGCAATTTAGCGGGTAAAACTCGCGAATTCAGCCTGCACGCTCTGTCCGTTGCCACTGCCAAGGCCACAGAATCGGCATTTACGACAAACTGGACGAGTCAATTCGATGGCGCAAGCGATTCGCGGTGTTGTCCCGCCAACAGGAATGCAGCCAGTGCGGTCGCGGCGACTGCGCTTTGCGGAGTCCAGCTCAAAAAGATGCCCATGAGAACTTGGTCGAACTCCATCTGCAGTGAATGTCCGACGAATAACGCAATCGCGATCAAGGAGAACGTGATGGGAATCAACAACACAACTCGTCGCTGCCACGACCAACGATGGGGAATCATCGCCAACCCGACCAACGTGGCTGGGCCGATCGCATAGATCGTCACCAGCGTTATCGGGTGGACCGCCAACCGGCTGACCACGGTGGACGCGATCGCCGCCATCGTCGTGACGATCATCAGACCACGCAGACTAAATTGTACTGGCGCGAGCTTTTGTGAATTGCCGGAATGGGACGACGCATTTGAATTGAGTTTGGCGTCTCCTGGATCAACAACCATTGCCCCATCAACGGCATCGTTCAGAAAGTCACGTTGCCAAACGGCAAACGCGCCGATGACGCATCCGACGACTGCTGCGCTCGCGATGTTCAAACCCATCGCACGATAGTCAGCAAACATTCCGCCGTACGTGTTGCCGGCTTCCCAAACTTGCCAAGGAAATCCGATTGCTGAGTTCAAGGTTGCGGGTCGCCCGACCAATCCGGACCAATCGGAAGAACGGAAAAAGTAGGACAGAGCGTTCACCGCCGCCATCAACAACATGCCAATGGCCAAACCTCGCATGAACCACCGGCCAGCCGAAGCTCGCACATCGGCGAGAACGGATTCGTTCTTGGATTCGAATACCATCTGCGAACCTCCATCGATCGGAAACAAACGGCAAGTCGTGAAATCGCTGCAATTAGTTTTACCCGTGCATGTTGCGGCACAGAGACAAACGGCCAAACAGTCGGCCAAAACCTATGAACTGATTCTAGCCGCCTGTACCGGCGACGGCGAAACGATTGTGCAGCTCGTTCCTATCTTGTCGGTTGGCAAAACTTTACGCCGGACACTTTTGATGAATCCAGCCGCCGCTACCGCTGGTGGCGGGTAGAGTTTTTCGTATTTCATCCATCCTTTTGCCAGTTACATGGGCGGTGCATGCACCATGACGCGAAAACACGGACTGGACAATCCGCACACTGGCAAAATGCCTCGGACATTCGAACACCGTTCTCGACGAACGTTGCGAAACGGTTTCACCTTCTTTGGTGGCACCTTTCTGCTTTCGACCGCCGGGTACGTCATCGCAGGATGGTCATGGGTTGATGCAATTTACATGGTCACGATCACATTCTTCGGCGTCGGGTATGGCGAAGTCCATTCGATCAACACCGTGTGGATGAAGTGGTTCACGATGGGCGTGATCTGCGCGGGATGCTCTTCGCTGATCTATGTGATCGGCGGCATCGTTCAAATGTTAACTGAAGGCGAAATCGAAGAAATCATGGGCATTCGACAACGATCACGCGAAATTGACTCTCTGTGCGACCACACCATCGTCTGCGGCTACGGCCGAGTCGGTCAAATGCTGGCCGCTGAACTGCGAAACCAAGGACAGTCGTTGGTGATCTTGGACTGTGATCCCGACCGAGTCGACCGAGCAATTTCCGATGGTTTCCTGGCGATGGAAGGCAACGCGGTCGAAGATGAAACGCTTCACGAAGCAGGCATCTTTCGCGCCGCAACCCTGGCCACCGTTTTGCCCGATGATGCCGCCAACGTCTTCATCACTTTGACAGCTCGCGACCTGTGCGAAACCATTTGCATCATCGCTCGCGCCGAATGTCCGACGACCGAACGCAAACTGATTCGTGGTGGCGCGACTCACGTTGTCATGCCAGCCGCCATCGGTGCAATCCGCATCGCACAACTAGCCTGCAGTTCCGACCAGTCTCGCGAAAACCTTCCCGAAGATCGCTACCGCATGCTGGACTCGCAAGGCAAAAAGGAAGCCTGCAAAGTCATCCTACCGTCGGCGCCGCACCCGTCGGACGAAAATTCCGAATCGAAAATGCAAGCTGACATCGCCGAACTCGCAGACCTTGCATCCGGGCTGGCCCAATCCATGGACAAGGTCGCTCATGATCGGTCGATCAGCTAATCCAACCCTGTCGAGACTGCGAATGTAGGGTCTTTGAAAGAACCTACCCCAAAGAGTATTTTGCTTGGCATTCACGCGATCCCGGGCGGCACGGCCTGAAATGTCGAAATCGACACAATTCCGAAGGGATCGATGCATTTCAACGAACGTCTCGCAATCGATTGCCCGATCACCATGACTCGACTTTTCGCCGGAACGGCGTTTGATATCCCGCCGACTTGCGACCAATGTGGCAAATTGGAATCCGATTGCATTTGCACGGCAGCCGAAAAAGCCGAAGCCGAACGGGCTCGCCAGCAAGCTGCCGACCGGCGCAGTCCCGAATCGCAAACCGCTGTTGTCACAGTGCAGAAACGCAAAGGTGGTCGGCAAGCGACGGTGATCGAGGGACTGACCGCCAAGGCAAACGATTTGCCCGAACTGCTTGGAAAACTGCAAGCGGCCTGCGGCGCCGGTGGAACGGTCAAAGCAAAAGAAGACCTGATCGAGCTGCAGGGTGATCACGCAGCTACAATCCGCAAGTCGCTAACGAATCTGGGCTACCGCGTCAAGTAGCAACCACACGATCCATCGGAGCGTCTGAGCCCCGGACATCGAGTGATTGAGTCTATGTGTTTACTCGCATCAAACGCTCGATCGCAGCCAAACGTTGTTCAGGTTCTTCGCCCAATCGATCAAGCTTTCGCAAGTACGTTGCTTCGTCCTTCAATCGATCGACAAAGTCCGACTGCCACCGGCGGATCAGGTGCGGCCCAAACAAAATCGCGGCCTCAAAATCTAGACCATCGTATGCCACGTCGCGGGAACCGACGGTATCCGATGAACGGCGGCTAAAACGCAAGATTGGATAAGCCCAGTGCCCGATCGCGACTTGTTCATCAACCAAATCAAACCGGCATCGCAATCCCCAGCGGCGCAGCAGTTCTGGGCGGCGATTGGGTTGCAACAGGACAACCTCTGGAACACGATCTGGATGCGCGTCCAAGATCGATGTCATCAACTCGCCGCCCATCCCACAAATGCTAACGCTGTCAGCTTCACCCGCCGCTAAACCTGCAAAACCATCGGCAAACCGAACGTCCGCATCGTAGCCGGCAAGTGTTGCTTTCGAATTCCGAAATGGCTGTGGTTTATTCTCGATCGCAATGCCGCGTTCAATGCGTCCAGATGCTAATAACGCTTTGAGCAGATGAGCATGGTCGGATCCGATATCAGCATGCACGCGACAACGAATCTGGGACGCAACTGCTTTCAAGCGATCGTCGAGGCGAGGCACGGAAAACAGACCCGACAGAGGTAAAATCGGTGAAGGAATCCGGCATGAACGTCGTCCGGCCGATTCTTGGCCACCCACGGGCCGACCGCATGATAGACGACTAATAGTCGAACCAAGTACCGATGCCGATGTAGTCTTCGCGGTTTTCGAAAAATTGCGATTGGCTGGTCGGGCCGCTGCCATACTGCAGACCGAATCGCCAACGCCGTCCCGACTCGGGGCCTTCGAATCCCCATCCTAATTGCAAGGTCGGGGCAATTTCAAAATCGACGCTTTCGCGAATGTTTAAGTTGATCGCCGCAAACGGAGCACCCGATCGTAGAGTTTTCGCCTCAGGCGTTAGCTCGGCTCCCAATTGGAATTGCATTGGTGCGGCGCCACCGTCATAGCTGAACGCCCACGCCACCTCGCCATACAACCGCGAGGTATTGGTGGGCAGGTAGCCAATGCCCCAAACCAAAGACTCGGTGACGTAGTTAACGCGTTTGAAGGTTGGATTTCGCTCGATGAATTCGTCTCCCACATGCGAGCTGATATGGAAGTACCCGAACTTCATTCGCCAAGCACCTTCGGCAGCCGTGATCTCGGTTCCGAATCGATAGTCCATCGACTCGACATCTTCCGACTCGCGAACATTCAGCCGCGTGATCACCGCGCCTTCCAAATCCCACTGCCATCCACGCGCATCACGTTGACCGACGGTACCGTAGCGCACCAGTCCGACGCGACCGCCCACCGTTGCATCCCAATAGATGTTGTCGTCGTTATCTAAAAAAATGACCGTTGAGATCCGCGGCTCTTGCGGACCAGCAAGGTAAGAGTGCCAGAGCAATCCGTCGGGCAGATACCGCCAATCTCGTGCGTCGGGATTCGACGAATAAGCAGATCCCGTCGCGCACTGGCAAACGTGTTCGCACTGAGCCGAGACTTGTTCTAGCACGGTCTCTGCATCATGGAACAAAAGCGGATCATCAATGTCAACTTGCAGCGACGCATGGGCAACGTCTCCCAACAATTCATCAGCAAGAACCGACGTTCCAGCGGCAACCGACAGCACAGCGGTCAGAACGCCACACATCAATCGCTTGCCAAAAACAGAAACAAATCTCGGCACCGCGTCCACCCTAATGAAGCTCTCGTTTTTTGACGACAGCCTGAGCTGTGCCGTTCGGCTTGATCCGCCGAGCAACGTAGACTTCGTCATTGTCACTGGCGGCGACCAACTTATAGGCAGATGAAAGAGTATCGCGCGCGAACTGTCGGTCTGCTTGACCGACCACCACGACAAGCTCCTGATGATTCAAAATCGTGCGATCCAGACCGCCTGTCCGCGCTGTTTGCAGGTGTACATGCGTTTGGATCGGCAATTCGACTTTAGCGCCATGAGATTTTTCATCGAAGAAAACGACCAACGCATTCGGATTATCCGCTGTCAGCTTGGCGACTTTCCCGAGAACCGATCGTTCCGCTGCCACGGTTGGCACGAAACGGGCGGTCGTGAAACTAATCACTCCGGCGGCAAACGCGGCAGTAAATGCCCAGGCAGATGCCGAGAACGCTTTGTCGGTGTTCCAGTACCGCAGCACAACGGCAAGCACCGCCGCCCCGCCGATTCCTGCGGCAATCGTGACTGCCGAAACCGTTCCGCCAAACCAAACATCCAGCGACATCACCAAGATTAACGTGAACAGCAGGATCAGCGAAGCGCGTTGGGGGAACGGCTTCAAGTAGGCGGAGATCCCGTTTTCGCGTTCGGGGCGAAGCACCGTTTGATCCAACATGCCACCGATCATCAAGCAAAGCAACGGAAGGGCCGGCAGGATATAGGTAGGCAATTTGCAGCTAGCAAGCGAAAAGAACAATAGAATCCATCCTGCCGCCAAGAACAGAAACCCCATGTCCTTGGACCGCAAACCACGCTTTGCATCGGAGCGACCGACCAGGAAAAATCCCAGTGATGGCAACACCAACGAAGTCGGAAACATCGCAGCCAGCAACGACGGTGCATAGAACCAAAATGGTTCCTTGTGGTTCGATCCTTGTGTGAATCGTTTTAGATTGTGTTCAAGGAAGAAGTAGTCACCAAAGGCGGGGTTCGACTTCCAAACGGCGATGTACCAAGGAATGCAAACGATGGCGATCGGCGCGCCAAAAGCAGCCCAATGTAGGAACTTTGGTCGTGTCGAATCTTGTCGTAGCCATGCGCTAACTACGACCGGAGGCCCGCACAGCAACAGCGCAACTGGGCCCTTGGTCAGCACACCCAGCGCACACGCGATGCCTGCAAACATCCACCATCCCCAATGATGGGATTCCTGGCGAACGGCGATGTAGGCCGACAACAGCGTTGTGACCACAAAGAACGAAAGAAGCGAATCAAGAATCAAGAATCGACCGGCGAAAACAAATCCACCACAAAGCAGCAAAGCGACTGAACCCAAAAATGCCGGTCGTGCTGCCAGGATTCTTTTCCCCAGAAGAAAGCTAACCAGAATCGTCGCCAGCGACGCCAAAACTGCCGGCAAACGCGCCGCCATTTCGGTGTTGCCAAAGCACTTGAAACTTAACGCCGTCAACCAGTACATCAGCGGCGGCTTGTCCAGGTAGGGCTGGCCGGACAACGTCGGTGTGATCCAGTTCTGCGAATCGTTCATCTCGATCGCAATCTGTGCGTACCGAGTTTCGTCCGGTTCAATCAACGGGTACGACAACGAGGGCATCAGAATCGCAGCGCTCGCCGCAACCAATACCCACATCGCGATCGTCTCTTGACGCTTTGTCCATGGTTTGGACTGAATTTTAGATTCAGCGGCGATCGGAAACAGCGTCTCGTTCCACCAACATCGAATCTTTGTCTTTACAGGAGTCAGCATTTAGATCTAGGCCGGAAAATAAACAGTTCTTCGAATCAACAGGACTCCGATTGCGACCGACAGACCGTTCGCAATCCAGACGCCTATGGAAAGAATTTTCCCTTCCTTTGCCATATCCAAACACAGGGCAAAGATCGGGTAGTAAACCAACAGAGTGGGGAGGAACACGATGCCAAACGTGGTCATCGTGTCCGCCGTTTTCATTCGAATCGCTAGGGGAATCCCAAGCAGCGCCATCGCCAGACAGGTGAACCCGCTGGACCACCGACGATGGACTTCGGTATCAATCCGTCGCAGACGTTTGTGGCTTCTCGCAACCGCGTCCAGGCGGGCCTGTGCGGCGGAGTCGCATATGGTGTCGCATCGAGAGCCCAGGACGCTGAAACCGACCCGCACCGCGACTTCACTTTCGCGTTGGTGAATGTCCAATTTTTGTTTGACCGTTGCCGATGCAAAGTCCGACATCGGCATGTGCGATGGGTTTGCCGTCAGCACGTCGTAGGCTGGCCGGTTGGACAGCGGAATCGTGTGTACAAGCGTGTCGGGAAAATGGAAGGAAGCCTTCCCACCGACACTCGCCGATCCATCCGTCACGCTTAATGTCAACGCTTCGGCGTCGTCATCGTAAGACAACGTGGCGCTGCGAGCATTGATCGAGACCGATTCATTGTTGGCGCGGCGCAGGTTGATCACGGGATCAACCAACGTCTTGCCCTGGACGTCGCGAACGTTCAGCGACATTGATCCGTGTTGAAAGCTTCGGTCGCGTTGAAGAACACCATAAGCGACTCGTTCGACCGACGACATCACGACCTTTTGAATGCCGTGAAAGCCCCAAGTGAACGCTGTGTTGATCAATCCAACCGTCGCCAAACTCAGCACGGTGGTGATCACAATCGCAGGCAGCATTGCCGGAATCGGCGAAATGCCGACCGATTGCATCGCGGTAAACTCGTTATCGGCCGACATCCGGCCATACACGCAGCACACACTAAACAGAGCGGTGCCAGGCACCGCTACTGCCAACGCGTTAGGTGCTGCGTAGGGAATCAACTGCAATACGCCCGCGACCCCTAAACCTTGCTCGAGTGCTTCACGGGCTACCCCGATGAACATGACCAAGACCGTCAGCGCAACCAGCGCGACAGAGAACATCTTCAGGATATCCATCCCGATTCGTATTTGGATCGTGGTCACTTTTGCGTCACCTGTACTTCGGAGCTCGAATCAACAGGTTTGGTACCAAAGTCGTTTGCGTCAGGGCCACCCCACCCTGGCAGGCAGCAACCGAGGAAGTGCTCGATCAGCCTGTCTGACAAACGTGAAAGCGTCATCGCGACACCCCGACCGTGTGACGAGCGGCAACCTGCGAGACAGGTTTTGTGGCTTCGATTGGCGGTGTGACTTCGACGATATAGCCAGGACCACGTTTGCCGAGTGAAACAATTTTGGTGCCGACCGGCATGCTTTGTCGCAGCAAGGCTTGGTCGACTCGATTCTGGATTACCAGCAGCGTACCGGGGTTGTTGCGAACATATTCGGCGAGTTTCACGTCGCGAACATTATCGAAATTCGGGATGTCGCTGCGACTAAGGTAAAACGGCACCTCTGAAAACTCATGCGACACCGTGGCCATTGGCCGAGTCGCAATGGATTGGGTTGCCAGGCCGCCCATTGAGAAGGCAATTTGTCGCTCTAGCGGTGATCCACTACCGAATAAAGTTTGATCGCGACTGTAGGCCGGGACCATTTGGTGCATCACCATGATCGCGAACAAAAATGCGGCGGCCGACGATGATGCCCAGGCCAATTTGGACTGGTGACGATCGTTGATCAACAAGATCGCCATCACCAACATGCCGGCCCACATCATCGCCCAAAGGTAGATTGTCGACGGTACGTCGATGCCCATCGTGATCACAAACATGACAAAGCCGACGCCGCCCAAACACGTGGCGACCGTGGCTCCGCGAGCAGACCAGAAAATCGCGAACCAGTGTTCGGTTTGCGACTGAGTCTGCCGCATCATTTGGTCCAGGTAATGTCCGACCATCAACGCCAGCGCCGGTGCGGCCGGCAGCACGTAGGTCGGCAACTTGCAACTTGAACACGAAAAGAACGCAAAACACCAAGCGGTCCACAACAACAAAAATCCGATCGCGAGCGGACGCTGACTCTGAGCGGCGGATTTCTTGGCAAACAAAAATCGGGCATAAGGTATCGTCAGGAACGACCATGGGTGTCCCGCGACCAACAACACTGGCACGAAGTACCAAATCGGTTGAGAGTGAAATTCACCGGCGAAACGACCGAAGTTGTGAACCCAAAAGAACTGCATCAAGAAGTCTGGATCTTGCCGCGACACGGCAATCAACCACGGCATCGCAATCAACGCAACAACGCCGCCAACGATCCCATAGTGCCACCATCGTGGCTTGGCGTGCCCTTCGGACAACCACGCCATCGCGAAGACAGGCGGAAGCCAAAGAATTAGCGCGACGGGTCCCTTGGTCATGAAACCGAGTCCACAAGCAATCGCCGAGACGAGCCACCAACCTAGCTTGACCTTGCCGCCACGAATCGACTCGTACGCGGCGAACATCGACGTGCAGATCATCAGTGTCAGGACACCATCAAGCAACAAGTATCGACTGGTGAAGGCAAACCCAACCGACAGCATCAAGACACCGCCAGCGAACAGACCAATTTGCCGGCCGAACCAACGTGTGCCAAAAAACATCGTGCTTGCCAGTGTCGCAAGTGCTGCCAAGGCAGGCACCAAACGAGCGGCCGATTCGGACATGCCGAATAATTTGAAACTTGCCGCACATAACCAATACAGCAACGGTGGCTTGTCGTAATAAGTTTGAAAATTCAATTGCGGAAGAACCCAATTTCCGGTCGCCAACATCTCGCGAGGAATCTCGGCGTAACGGGTCTCGTCACGATCGATCAACGGATATCCAAGGTTCGTCAGCAAGAACAAGGCTGCGACGACTAACAACGCCAATTGAAGCCAGCCAGCTTGGCGATCGCCGAGGATATTATTGGTGGATGCGACCGGGGCAGCCGTGCCGGCAATCCGTGGTTTGTCATCGCTATGACTTGTCGCGGAACCCGGAAATTGAACCGAGTTCCACCAGTAACGCGCCATGCTGGTCAAGACGCGAGGGATGTGCGCGATCGAAACGGTGCTGTTGCCTTCGGTTCGTAATCGATGCGAAACACCGACTTCGACCAGGCTCAGGCCGCGTTGGTTGACTTGGGTCAGCAGTTCTGAATTGACCAAGAATCCGTTGCCGGAAATGGTCAGGCTGCGAATCACGTCGCGATGGAACAACTTCATGGCGCAATCGACGTCGCGAACACCTGTCTGCAACAAGATTCGCACCATTTGGTTGTAGACTCGCGAATACAAGCAACGCAGCGCCGTGTCTTTGCGATCGATGCGGTATCCGCAGACGACGTCGTAGCGTTTCGACAGCAAGACGAACCGATCCAGTTCCGTCAGGTCGAACTGGCAGTCCGCGTCGGTGAACATCACCAGTTCTTTTTCGGCGGCCGAGAATCCAGTTCGAAGTGCGGCGCCGTATCCCTGGTTCGGATTGTGAGAAATCAAGCGAACGGCCGGATGCTCCACCGCGCAAGCTCGGACCAAATCGGCGGTTCCGTCAGTGCTACCATCGTCGACAACGATAATTTCATAATCGTCGGAGACCAGTCGTAGCGCCGCGTCCGCTTCCTCGATCGCCTGAACGATCACCTCGCATTCATTCCATGCGGGCAAAATCAGCGAAATCGAGGATTCTTGAGGGTCGTTCTGGGGGTGCATCCTTGCACTTTCCTGTCACAGGGGGGTGATCCACGTGCGCTGACAGTAAGAGACTGTGGGACGCCGAGCAATACCAACTTCTAACCAGATAGTAGGAACCATCTCGATGCCCGCAACTCCGATAGGTTAGGTTACAATGGACTACCCTGCCTAATGACTTGTTTTGCGAGCATTCTTGATGCCCTCCCGCCCACTTTTCGTTAACAGCGGTGCGCTCGCTCGACGGGCCTTGCTGTTTGCGATTTCAACATTTGTCGTTCAGACGCTACTTTGCCCAGCTTCACAAGCCGGCGAGGCGGCGACACCCGACCAAATCGAGTTTTTCGAGCGAGAAGTCCGTCCGGTTTTGGCCGAACACTGCTATTCGTGTCACAGTGCGGGTTCGAAGACGCTGCAGGCGGGGCTAGCCTTGGACAGTCGCGCGGCAATGCTAGCAGGCGGCGATTCGGGCGAATCGATCGTTCCGGGCGATCCAGATTCAAGCGTTCTGATCGAAGCGATTCGATACGAGTCGTACGAAATGCCGCCTAAGGGCAAACTGGCGGACGAGCAGATCAAAGCTCTTGAACAATGGGTCGCGATGGGGGCCCCCTGGCCTGACGAAGCCGCGCCAACGGCGGAAATGAGTCGTCCGAGTTTTGACTTGCAACAACGGGCAGCCGAACATTGGGCTTGGCGACCGATCACATCGCCAAAAGTTCCAAGCGTCTCGGACGTGTCCTGGCCCAAAGCCGACATCGACAATTTTGTCCTCGCGAAACTTGACGCGGTCAAACTTTCCCCTGCCGAACCAGCGGACCGATCCGCGATGCTGCGCCGACTGTATTTCGACTTGATCGGTTTGCCGCCGACGCCGGACGAAGCGGCCGAATTTATGGCCGACACGTCGCCCGCTGCGACCGATCGATTGGTCGATAAGCTGCTCAATTCACCGCACTTTGGCGAGCGTTGGGGACGGCACTGGTTGGATCTGGTTCGGTACGCGGAATCGCGAGGCCATGAGTTTGATGAAGACGCGAAGGACGCATTCCAATACCGCGACTACGTCATTCGCGCGTTTAACGCCGATGTGCCTTATGACCAATTTGTTCGCGAACATATTGCCGGCGATTTGCTAGACACGCCGCGACTGAACCCCGAACAGGGATTCGACGAGTCGGTGCTGGGAACCGGGTTTTGGCACCTGGGTGAGTGGGTGCATTCGCCGGTGGATATTCGAAAAGATGAATCGGACCGATTCGACAACATGATCGACGTGATGTCGAAGACGTTTCTCGGTGTGACGGTAGCCTGCGCTCGATGTCACGACCACAAATTCGACGCGATCTCGACAGCCGACTATTACTCGTTGTCGGGTTTTTTGCAGAGCAGCGACTTTCGGCACGTTCGCTTTGAATCTCATCACCACAATCAACAAATCGCAGGCGATCTCGCCAAACTCGACGCCGAATATCGACGTGCAATTACCCAGACTCTTGCTCGAGCGGGCGTGGCCATGCCGGCGCTCGATCCGATCCCAAGTGAACTCGCCGAATCCGTCGTGGTGAACTTCGGAAAGATCGACGACCGAGATTTCATGCAGAACGGTTTCACGTTCGGTGATCGGCCACGACATGCTGGCGATGCCTACGTCGAATCGGTGGACGGTGAACCGAAACTGAAATTCGCCGACAGCGATGCGGCCGCTAGTGACACTTTCTGGAATGGTTTGACGTCGGTTTCAGACAAGCCTGTCATGCATCGCAGCAAATTGGACGAAACGCTTCGCAGTGGTCGCACTTTGCGCACCCCGACCTTTGAATTGACCGCCGGCCGAGTTTTCTGCCGCGTTCGTGGACAAGGGCAAGTGTTCGCTTGCGTTGACTCTCACCGCTTTGTCGCTGGACCGCTGCACGGAAGCACGATTGCTAACTTTGACACGCACAGAGAAGGCAGCACGCCGTGGCTGGAACTGAACTTGGACCGGTACATCGGGCATCGTGTTGAACTCGAATTCACACCAGCGAAAGACGCGACCGTCGAAGTTTCGGTAATCATGCAAGGTGCCACAAAAGAGACTCGTAAACGGTGGGATCAACATGCCGAAAAAGTATCGGCCGCAGTCGCCAAGTTCGCCAAGTCAGCCCATGAAGTTTTGCAGCAAGCCCCGCAAGAACTGATCGGTTCGTGGGCCGACCAACGGGCACAATTGCGATCACGCGTGAAGGTTCAATCGCAGACCGCCATGTCGATGATGGACGGCACGGGCGAAGACGATCACGTGCTGATCCGAGGCAACTCGTCGAAGCCCGGCGAAATCGAACCACGTCACTTCTTGACCGCCATTGCCGGCGACGAGCCGATGAAAATCGCGGTTGGCAGCGGGCGTCGCGAATTGGCCGATGCGATCAATGCAGCCGACAATCCGTTGACCTCGCGAGTCATCGTGAACCGAATCTGGCACCACTTGATGGGCCGCGGCATCGTGCCAACGACGGACGACTTTGGCGTGCTGGGGCAACCACCAACGCACCCGGAATTGCTAGACCATTTGGCAACCACTTTTAGTAACGACGGACGAAGCATCAAGCGAGCCATCCGGCGAATTGTTTTGTCATCGACCTACGCAATGTCCAGCACGCCTGATCCGGCGGCGGTCGAAGCGGATCCAAAGAATCTGAATTGGCACCACCGTCCGCCACGCCGACTCGAAGGCGAATCAATTCGCGATGCTCTGTTGGCGATTTCGGGACAACTGGATCCGAAACCGTTCGGCAGCCCGGTGCCGATCTATCTGACTTCGTTTATGGATGGCCGTGGACGCCCCGGCAAGAGCGGTCCGATGGACGGCGATCGACGGCGATCGATCTACATCGCCGTGCGTCGAAATTTCTTGCCTCCATTCATGCTCGCTTTCGACACGCCGACACCGTTCAGCACGATGGGACGCCGCACGGTGTCGAACGTACCGGCGCAAGCGTTGATTCTGATGAATGATCCGTTGGTGGTTGAACTGAGTAAAAAGTGGGCTGAAACCGTCATGTCGAGACACGATTCAATGGACGACCGAATCGCCGACTTGTACCAGTCTGCCTTTGCGCGGCAACCGACATCCGCCGAACAAAAAATTGCAACTCGGTTCATTGGCGATGAACAAGAGTTGCCACAGCGATGGGCCGATCTGGCTCATGCGCTCGTCAACACAAAGGAGTTCATTTTCCTAAGATGAAAAATCCATTCCCAAATAACGGCTCGTACCCATGCGGTCGGTTTCAGTCGGCGCCGACGACTCGCCGCCAAATGCTAACAAACTGCGCCAGCGGATTCGGTGCCATCGCTTTGGCGGGACTGCAATCCGACGCCGCCTTTGCATCCGTTTCTGGTCAACCGTTGCACGGCCCACACCATGCGGTGCGTGCCAAGAACGTGATCTTTTTGTACATGGATGGTGGACCGTCCCAGATCGACACGTTTGATCCCAAACCGATGCTCGCCAAGTTTGACGGCAAAGATCCTAGCAAATTGTTTAACGTCGAACCCACCCAGTTCAACAACAACGGAAACGTGTTGGCGAGTCCGTGGAAGTTCAACCAGTACGGCGAGTCCGGCATCCCAGTCAGCGACCTGTTTCCGCATGTGGCAACGTGCGTGGACGAGTTGGCGGTCATGCGTTCGATGGTTTCCGAGTTCCCCGAGCACACGTTTGCGAATTACTTTTTGCACAGCGGCAGTGGGCTGCAAGGCCGGCCGAGCATGGGAGCTTGGGTCAATTACGGACTGGGCAGCGAGTGCCAGAACTTGCCTGGTTTTGTCGTCATCAACGGCGGCTTGATTCCGCCGGGTGGGCTGGACTGTTTCGGCAGTGGATTTCTGCCGGCCAGTTATCAGGGATCGATCTTCAAGCCATCGGGCAGCGGCGTGGCCAACATCGATCCGACCGAAAAGATCGCCGGTCGGCAACGCCAGAAACTGGATTTGATTGCCAAGCTTGACGGTTTCGCCGTCGACAACTTCGGAGCTCACGACAGTCTTGATTCGGCGATCCGGAACTACGAACTCGCGTACGCGATGCAAATGGCTGTACCGGAGGTGATGTCGCTGGCCGACGAACCTGGCTATCTGCAGAAACAGTACGGCATGGAATCCGAGTACGAACCGACACGTACTTATGCGGCACAGTGTCTATTGGCGCGACGTATGATCGAACGTGGTGTTCGGTTCGTCGAACTGACCTGCCCCAGTGTCGGTGGTGACCGATGGGATCAGCACAGCAACCTAAAACAGGGTCACGAGAATAACGCGCGTGCGGTCGACCAACCGATCGCTGCACTGCTGAAGGATCTTCGCGCGCGCGGATTGCTAGACGAAACGCTTGTCGTCTGGGCGGGCGAGTTTGGACGCACTCCATTTGCGCAAGGCAAGAACGGTCGCGATCACAATCCGTTCGGGTTCACGATCTGGATGGCAGGTGGCGGAGTCAAACCGGGAACGATCTACGGTGCCACCGACGAATTTGGATACAAAGCCGTCGAGAATCGTACCGAGATCCATGACCTACACGCCACGATGTTGCACTTGATGGGCGTCGATCACACTCGATCGACGCTCCGGTTCAGCGGTCGCGACATGCGTTTGACCGATGTGAAGGGGCATGTCATCCACGACGTGATCGCCTAATGGGAAACCACGTCGCGGTTGGACAGATTGACTAAGCCCATTGCCTTTCGGCTAAGCAGCACGCCGAACAGCGGCAGCCATGCCGACCGTTGGTAACTGATGAATCATGCGGACTTCATCGACGTTACAAGGCACGACATCACTGGTTCGCAGCGACTTGGCGATTTTCGATTCCAGTGTCGGTGCCAGCGATTGTCCGATGGATTCAGACAACATCGATGGATTCAACAGGTTTGCGAGCGTCGCCAACGCAGATGCCTTGCAAGCGACCGACCAACCACCTTGATAGAAGCACGACCGGATCGCTCGCAATCGTTTGCCGCGTCCCATCGACGGGGTATCGCAGGGAACCGAATCCTCTTCGCTTAGGATGCTCGATTGCTCGGCCAACTCACATCGCCAACCGGCCGCGCGGATCATCAATTCGTAAGCGTAGGTCGCATCCAATTCATTCCGCAGGTCGCACGTTTCGGTGACCGAACGAATCACTTCGCGGCGCCAAAACGATGCCGACAGGTACGCGCCAATGACCTTCCGGCTTTTGGCCGATGCTTGGTTCTGAGTGCTCGCGTTTGCTTTGCAAAGTCGGCCTGCCGTGTCTGACCAACCGGCCGCTAAGATTTGCTGATCGAGTGCGCTTCGAATCACCGGAGCAACCACACCGGCGTCGTAGATCTCGAACTTCTCGATCGCCGAGTCCGTCCATCCTTCGGTGGCTTGCAAGCCACCAGCCAGAACGTGTACGAATCGACCGTTGGCCGCCAGGGCTCCGGCCGCAACCAGATCCACGACGCTGTTCGACGCACCCGTGATGAAGCGAACCTCGCCGTCCAATTCAAATGGATCGTCGTAATGACCATCGTGGCAGACGAGAATCTCGGCTGCTTCGGGTTGGTTTTCCAAAACGCTGATCAAGGTTTTCTCGAACGTCGCCAAATCGCGACCAACGGGAACCACAATCGATAAACGCGGAATAGGAGGGAATTTTGTCACCAATACCGTCCAACAAGAGATGCTGAAGTAAGTCCGCCAAAATCGGCTTTCGAGGCGTTCAATCGGGTGGATCCCAATAAAACGCGGTCTGGAGGTAGTTTTCGGGTACTGCGACACACAGAATTGAGCCGTTCGGTGTCCAGTGAAGGGAATCACGGGAACTTTGGCTCGGCCCCTTTGAATCGGTTCGCTAACCGGCACAATTTGACGCTCGCACAGTTTCACGCCCTCCTCGATCGAAAGCTTTTCTGACATGCACACTCGCTCCCTCGGCGCCCACGGGCCAGCGGTATCGGAAATCGGCTTTGGCGCATGGGCGATCGGCGGCGGTTGGGGCGACCAAAATGACGAGACATCGTTAAAAGCTCTCAACCAGGCGATCGATCGCGGCGTCAACTTCATCGATACCGCGGCGGGCTACGGCGACGGACACAGCGAGCGGCTGATTGCAAAAGCATTGAAGAACCGCAGCGAAAGCGTCTTTGTCGCCACCAAGACGCCGCCGGCCGACGGTCCGTGGCCCCCCAGCCCGTACTGTCGTTGGCAGGATCGATACTCGGCCGCCTACCTGCGCGACAACGTTCACCAGCGGCTGAACAACCTTGGCACCGATCGAATTGATCTGCTGCAGTTACACACTTGGACGCGAGCCTGGAACGATGACCCGCAGCCCCTGTTGGTGCTTCGCCAAATGCGCGAAGAAGGCAAAATTGGACTGATCGGCGTCAGCACTCCCGAACAAGACCAATCTTGTGTGATTCAACTGATGCGAGACGGTCTGGTCGATGTCGTGCAGGTCATCTTCAACCTGTTCGAACAAGAACCGGCGGCTCAGATCTTGCCAGTCGCAGCCGAAACAGGCACAGGAGTCATCGTGCGAGTCTCGCTGGACGAGGGTGCGCTGGCCGGCAAGTACTCCGGCGAGCACTCGTTCCCTGACGATGATTTTCGCACTCGATACTTCGAAGGCGACCGCATGCAGCGGACGGTGGACCGAGTCGAAAAGATTCGAGCGGACTTGAAAGCGTTCGGGTTGCAGGACCAGTACTCGCCGGCCGACGTGGCTCTGAAGTTCGTGCTGGCACGGCCAGAGGTCAGCACGGTGATCGCCGGTATGCGATCGGTTGCCCAAGTGGACCAGAACACACGGACCAGCCAACTGAAAGATCTGCCCGACGATTTGCTGATCCAACTGCGGCGCCATCAATGGCACCGCGGCGTGTGGTACAGCGGAAAGTAATGAGGATAAAAACGGCGAGTGGGTTTGTAAGCCGGGTTCTGTAACGAAAGTTTGCACTTTCGCCAACGATCATTTATCTGTGCACGACGATTGCTCGCCGCCTCAATTGCGACCTACCCGAATGATGGAACGCGACGGACCGCCGCTTCATTCTGTTTGGTCTAGCTCCGGATGGGGTTTACCGAGCCGATCGTGTCACCACGAACGCTGGTGCGCTCTTACCGCACCGTTTCAGCCTTACCACGCACGCTCGAAAGCGCCGTTCGGCGGTCTACTCTCTGTTGCACTTTCCCTAACCTCACGGCCGGTCGACGTTATCGACCATCCTGTCCTGCGGAGCCCGGACTTTCCTCCAGTGATAACTCGTACCACCAGCGATCGTCCCACCCACTCACCGAATCCCTAGGTTATCGGTTTTGACGATTAGGTGTTAGGGACCGGGTGACAGGACCGGGTGATCGAGAGCTTTCTCCGTTCCAGCTTTTTACAGCTTGCCGCCTTCGTGAGCGGTGAAGTCGGCGAACACTGGCAAATGGCTGGTGACGGCTTCCGCTTCGATCGGGTTCATATCCTGAGCTCGGGCGTAATCGTAGACGCCCGACCGACCCAAGAATTCGCTCGCCGAAACGTTGTCGATCAACAGGTTACAGGTGTGGTAGCGGCTGTAGATATCCGTTGGACGTCCGACCACCGCCGCTCGCATCGAGCCGCCGCCCATGGTGGGGATCAAGTACGCGTCGTCGGCTTGAAACAGCCCCAGCATGATGACGTCATCCTCGCCGCGACCGTCGCCGCGGACCGACTTCATGATGCCGGGCAGCAAAGCGACTTCGCTTTGAGCGCGTGCCAAGTCGACTCGCACATTCACCAGCGAAAACGTCCAAGCAATCTGGGAGTCCGGCTTGGCGGCTCGGAAGGTTGCCACCAACGGATCGTAAGTCATTTGGTTCTGCGGATCTTCGACCGTATAAGTTTGCCGGCGGTCGACCAAGACTTGGTTGGTGTCAAAGATGAACGCCAACTGTTCTTGGCGGCCATTGGGTCCCGACGAATCGCCAATCACATAGTCGTAGCGGTTCTGGTAGTTCGAGCCGACTTGACCGCCGTTGATGATTTCGACCAATCGCGGAATCAAGTCTCGTTCGATCGACGCGATCTGCTGCAGCGCGATGACGTCGAACTGGCGAACGACCGCGGCAACGTGCTTTCGGACCGTCAAATTGCTTAACTTTGTCGGACCAAAACCGTCCAGGGCCCACGACGCAACCTTGATGCTGCGGTAACGAGGCGGCGCAGATGGCGTCTGGGCGGACGGCAGCGAGGTCTTGGGCGGCGAAAAATCTTGGATTCCTTCGACCGCAAAGCCGGAACTTGACCGCGACGTCAGTGTGATTGGATTGGCGGGACTGCCAAAATTGGTGAACTCGGTTTCGGGGACCGATCGATTGGGATCAATCTCGACGCGTTCGTCGATGTAAGGTGCCTCGATGTAGTTAACGAATTGGCCGTCACTTTGCGGCACATCCTTGGCAAGCACACTGACTCGGTCCAATCCTGCGATTTCATAATGATTGAAAAAATACCATCCTCCGCCGGCCACTAACAGGACGACGGCAGCGACTTGGATTGGGCTTCCACCTTGAGAATCTGACATGACGGCGTACTAACGTCGGTGGGCTAAAGGATTAAAACATGGTCCTTGATCAGCATCGAACCGAAACGGACTCCGCCATCAACTCGGCAGATCAAATGCATGCAAATCGACAAAACCAGGTGAGCTCAACCGTCGCGAAAAGCCGCTGTCGTCATGGCCGCTAGAATCCGAGCGACTAAATCGGCCGGCCCAGCCGGTTCTGCTGGCACTGCCGGTCACAGGACTTGGCACTGACAGGGTGACGCACCACTCGGATTTCGGCGACGACAGTGGCCTTCTTCCGCTGGGCGTGGGAGCGGCGACTTGCTATTTTGACGGCAGCAATTTTGCCTCTTCCTACCCTTCAATTCCATAGACGGTTCTCGTGAGCGAAACGATCCAGGTCGAAGTCCCCACCGTTGGCGAATCCATCAGCGAAGTTCAAATTGGCCAATGGCTCAAGGCCGAAGGCGATTGGGTCGCGTCGGGTGAAGATCTCGTAGAAATTGAAACCGAAAAGGCATCGGTCCAAATTCCGGCTCCATCGTCGGGGTTCTTGGAAAGCATCGCCAAACAAAGCGAAGAGTTTGCGGTGATCGGCGAAGTCATCGCAACAATCCGAGTCGCCGAGCAACCGGCCGGCGGATCGGCTCCTGCCGCAGCACCGCCTGCGGCCGCCGCGGCGCCAGCTCCCCAGGCTGCGCCTGTACCAAGTTCCGCACCAAGTCCTGCATCATCCGGCACCGGAACTGCCGCCGCGTTTGTGATGCCCGCCGCTCAGCGTTTGCTCGACACCCACGGGCTCCGTGCGGCTGACGTTCCCGCGACGGGACCCGGTGGACGGTTGCTCAAGGAAGACGTCCAGGCGTTCGTCCAAAACCGACCAGCCGCTGCACCACCTGCCGCAGCACCAGCGAAACCGCCGACCGCGGTGGCCGCACCGCGCCGCGAATCCGCTGCATCGTTGGTGACCGACGGGCCAGCCCACCGAACCGAGGAAGTCAAACCGCTGTCGATGCTTCGCCGCACGATTGCAACTCGTTTGGTCGAGGCCCAGCAGACCGCCGCGTTGTTGACGACGTTCAACGAAGTCGACATGTCGCCGACCATGCAAATTCGCAAGGAATACAAAGACCGCTTTGTCGAACGTCACGGCGTCAAACTGGGCTTCATGTCCTTCTTTGCCAAAGCGGCCGTCGAAGCACTACGCAAGTTTCCAGCCGTCAACGCGGAAATCCGTGATGGCAACGCGATCTATCGAAACTATCAAGACATTGGCGTCGCCATCGGCGGCGGCAAAGGATTGGTGGTGCCGATCTTGCGCAATGTCGAACGGATGTCGTTCGCCGACATCGAAGGCACGATCGCTGGGTTTGCAAAACAGGCCAGCGAAAATCGCCTACAACCCGAAGACTTGATGGGTGGCACCTTCACCATCTCTAACGGTGGTGTCTACGGATCGCTGTTGTCGACGCCAATCGTCAATCCGCCACAAAGCGGCATCCTGGGTCTGCACTCGATCCAAGATCGTCCCGTTGCAATCGACGGACAAGTCGTGATCCGGCCGATGATGTACATCGCACTGACCTACGATCACCGCATTGTTGATGGCCGCGAAGCAGTCGGCTTCCTAAAAACGATCAAAGAAGTGATCGAAGAACCCGCACGGTTGTTCTTGGAACTGTAAGACAATGCACTTTTCGTAGTACGGGCTGCCCGCCTGCATTTCGGGCTAGCAGCCTGAGCTACGAATGATCAACAACTTCGATCTCAAAAACCGCGTCCGTGGTTTGCGGCGCGATACAGCGACTTGCATCACACGCCTGCGACCGTAACGTGAACGTCAACGGCTGTTTCCCAAGCGGTGCATCACCCGCTATTTGCACCGTGGCTCGGAATGTGACTTCGCCCTGGTACAGAACCAAGTTCTGCTTCAGCACTTCATCAAGTTTCCTCGTCCCCTTCGGCGTGGCAATCTTCGCATCAAAGAACGGCTCGGCGGATGAAATGTCCAGCGTCGTCGACTGAACGAAATCGACGCCAGGATTGTCTCCGTACAAGTGCCAACCAGGTTCGATCGACAAGCGAATTGCGAAGTCGACCGTTTCGCCGCGCCCAACCCGAATTTGTGAAGCAAATAACTCGCCCACGATCGCGTTAGCAGTAAATCGCAAATCCGCATCGCTGAGTGAATCGTTCACGGTGACTCCAGCGGCCGAAGCTACAGCCGCGCCAGTTTCTAGCTGCATCGCCAGCGCGACCAGCAACTCATCTGCGTTGCCGGCAGACGCCCAGAGCGATCCGGCCAACCCTTCGATGGTTCGATTGGCAGCCTCGCGGTACTTTGCATCACCCGTCAAAGTCGCCAGTTCCAGCATCACTCGAGCAGCGATGCCGTTGCCGGACGGCAGATTACCGCCGCCGCCAAGATTCTTCGACCGAATCACAAAATCATTCTGTTCGTTTCCAGCGGCGTGATTCGCAGATCTTGAGGTAAAGAAAAACCCGCCCGCCTGTTCGTCTTGAAAGTCGGCCAACATTCGATCAGCAAGATCAATCGCAGCGTCCAAGTACTTTGCTTCTTCGGTGGCACGATGCAATTCCAACAGCGCGGCCGCCATGAAGGCATGATCATTCAAGTATCCATCCAGCTTTGATTGACCGCCGCGTGAAGTCCGCTGCAAACGACCATCAATGATCATCGACCCCAATACAAAATCCGCCGCCCGTCGCGCCGCCTCGACATAGTCAGGACGTTCCAACGTACGTCCGGCATAGGCAAGCGATTCGATCATTAGCCCGTTCCAAGCCGCCAACACCTTGTCATCCAAGTGCGGATAGAGTCGCTTTTGCCGTTCCGCCAACAACTTCGAACGCATTGCGGACAAACGCACCTCTAATTCACTCTCGTCAAGCTTTGCCGCGGCCGCGAATTGCGAAATCGGCTTTGGCAGATGCAGAATGTTGCTAGTCGACTGCTCCCCACTGGCTTCATCGTGAAAGTTACCATCGGCTAAAACGCCATAGACGCCGGCGAACACATCCGCGTCGTCTTTTCCAAGTACCGATACGATTTCGTCTCGCGTCCAAACGTAGTACTTGCCCTCCGTGGCATCACTTTCCGAATCAATCGCCGAATAGAAGCCTCCTTCGGGCGAGGTCATTTCGCGACTCAACCATTCGACAATCCCATCAACCGCTGCCAAATACGAATCGTCTTCGGAGAGCAAATAGCCATCAGTGTAGGCGCGCATCAGTTGCGCATTGTCGTACAGCATCTTTTCAAAGTGCGGCAGCAACCATTTTGCGTCGGTTGAATACCGATGAAAGCCACCGCCAATTTGATCGTGGACACCGCCACGCGACATTTTCGTCAGAGTTGTGTTGATCATCTTTAGCACCGCAGCGTCCGGTTCTCGGCGGTGCTGATCGACTAACAAAGCCAGCGCCGAATGAGGCGGAAATTTTGGCGCGCCGCCAAATCCGCCTTCCACCGAATCGAAACGAGACTTCAATGCCTCGATCGCAACGCTGATCAACTCTTTCGACGCAGGCTTGGTACTGTCCGGCGACTGACCGGCGCGGCTGATCATGTCCGTGATCGCACCGGCTTGCTTCATCACTTCGTCATTTCGCGTTTTCCAGATGCCGGACAACTGCGACAAGATTCGCTTGAACGAATCGTGAGAGAAGTAGGTGCCCGCCATCCACGCCTTGCCATCTGGAGTCAACCAAACCGAGTTCGGCCAACCTCCGCTGCCTCTTGTGACAAGCTGGGTTGCGATCATGAACTGTTGATCAAGATCCGGCCGTTCTTCGCGATCCACTTTAATGCAGACGTAGTTCGCATTCATAACCTCCGCCACATCCTCGCGTTCGAACGATTCTCGTTCCATCACGTGGCACCAGTAACACGTTGAATAACCGATCGAAAGAAAAACTGGTTTGTTCTCCTTCTTTGCTTTCGCAAAAGCTTCCGGCCCCCACGGATACCAATCGACCGGGTTATGCGCGTGCTGCAACAAGTACGGACTGGTTTCGTCGATCAACTTGTTGGTGTGCTTGTGCATCGTCGCATCTTCTTGCGAAAAGGAAAACGATCCTTGCCCAATCGCAAACAGCAAAACAACCAAGCAAGCCATCGCACGTCGAAGATTCATCACAGCGGGCTCTTGAGAATGCGAGTAGGGCGTTGCGAAAGATCAAACAGCAACCACTCAGGCGAGAACGTCGTGAATGACACGACCATGAACATCAGTCAGACGCCGCTGGATTCCGTTATGGTAATGCGTCAGACGTTTGTGATCGAAACCTAACAGGTGCAAGATCGTCGCGTGGAAATCGTGGATCGTGGTGACGTTCTCGGTCGCCCGAAAACCAAACTCGTCCGTTGCGCCATAACTGTGTCCGCGTTTGACTCCTGCACCCGCCATCCAACACGTAAACCCTAACGGGTTGTGGTCACGACCGAGCGTACCGGCCTGAAACATTGGCATTCGCCCAAACTCGGTCGCAAAAACGAGTAACGTCGAGTCCAGCAAGCCTCGCTGTTTCAAGTCACGAAGCAGACCTGCCACTGGTTGATCTAAAATCTCGCCGTGCACGTCATACTGTTCTTTCAGCTTGCTGTGCCCGTCCCAATTGATTCGCCCACCCGACGCGTAGGCTCCGTTGAAGATCTGAACAAACCGCACTCCGTTTTCGACAAGCCGCCGAGCCAGAATGCAGTTATTGGCGAACGCGGCCTTATCTTTGTTGGCACTATCAGCGCCGTATAATTTCCGAATGTGCTCAGGTTCGGTTGAAAGATCAACGACGTCGGGAACGTGCAACTGCATCCGTGCGGCAAGCTCGTAACTGGCAATTCTTGCCGCAAGCTGTTGATCGCCAGGAAAACGGTTTTGGTGCGATTGTTCTAAAAAACGCAGAAGCTCACGAGACGAGCGGTCCGTTTTTGCCGAGATCGAAGCCGGTCGATCCAGAAAACGAATCGGCTTGGTCGTGCTAAGCGGCGTGCCTTGAAAAGCGGCTGGTAAGAAACCGCTGGCCCAGTTGTTCGGCCCCGACTGAGGCATTCCGCGAGGATCTTCGATCGCCACAAACGCTGGCAAATTCTGGTTCTCGCTACCAAGCCCAAAGTTGATCCACGCCCCCATGCTTGGGAATCCGTCAAACGCAAAGCCGGTGTTCATGACGTTTTCAGCCGGCCCATGCGTGTTCGACTTGTTCGTCAACGAATGGAAGTAACAAATGTCATCAGAAAGGTCGCCGATATGTGGCACAAGATCCGAGACCATTTTCCCCGATTGACCGCGCGGGCGAAACTGCCAGAGTGGCTTCGTCAGATTGCCGTTCGGACCTTGGAATGAAACCAGCTTCTCGTTCCCCGGCAGTGGTTGCCCATCCAATCGGATCAGCTCAGGCTTGTAGTCAAAGGTGTCAACGTGGCTGAGTGCCCCCGAACAGAAGACCACGATCACGTTCTTCGCCTTGGCCGCAAAATGGGGCGAGCGAGGCAAGTACGGATTGGCGGGATCAATTTTCGGACGGTTCGATTCCGATGCCTCTGATGCCTCTGATGCTTCGGTCATCAACGAAGCCAATGCGATCGATGCCAAACCACCGGCTGCACCGGAGATCAACTGGCGTCGGCCGATGTTGAACTGTTTTAATTGTGAATGCATCATGGGATGTACAGGAACTCACTGGAATTGATCAACACGCGACACAGTTCGGCGAGACTCTCGGTTTCAACGAACTGGACCAACCGTTTTGTTTCGGCTACATCCGGCGGGCGAGAGTACGCGATCGCCAGCGCACAACTCACCTGATCGCTGACCGAGTCACCGGCTTCGGCACGAACTCGATCGGCAAAAAATTTCGCTTGTTGCAACACGAACGGACTGTTCAGCAGTCCAAGTGACTGAGTTGGCGTGATCGAGCGAGTTCGCTTGGGCTGCATCTGTCCCGCATCTGGACAGTCGAACGCACCGAATACATCAACGGACTGCATGCGGATTTTGTGCGCGTAAATCATCCGCCGCCATCCACTTTCATCGAACGTTTCGATCGGCTGGTAGTCAGCTAAACCGCCACGCTGTTTGAACAGATTGAAACCAGGGCCACCGGGTTGCCGATTCAATTTTCCACTAGCTTGCAAAATGCTGTCGCGAATCGATTCGGCCTCTAACCGGCGAGGCGGATATCGCCAAAGTAATCGAGAATCGGCATCGACCGTCGTCCCAGCGGCGTAGGGCCGATTGGATTGGCGAAACGTATCCGACATGACGATCTGGCGATGCAGACTCTTGAGCGACCATCCGCCATGAACAAAGTTGGACGCTAAAGCGTCGAGCAATTCGGGATGTGAAGGACGCGAGCCCATCTCGCCAAAATCGCTGGACGTATCCACCAGTCCTTCGCCAAAGTGGTGTTGCCAAACTCGATTGACGATCACTCGTGATGTCAACGGATGATCTTGCCTGGTCAGGTCGCGGGCAAGTGAGACACGCCGATTGACTTCGGGTTCATCGGCTTTCAATTGCAAGTCACCCAAGATCCTCGGGATCGCAGGCACTACTTGCTCGCGGCGATTCATGGGATCACCGCGATGCAGCAACCATGTTGGTTCTGGCGAATCACTGAACGAAGCGGCGAAAACTTTCGGACCAGCCGTCAAACGTTTCAAGTTGGCACGCGCGGATCGAAGATTCGCGTTGGCCTTGACGATTAATTCGACTTGCTCGGGCGTCTTGCCGGACAGCGTGACGTCTTTGGCTGGCCGAGTGTCGTCTTCACGCAAGTATCGATTGCCGGTATCGGCTACGACGAGCCAATCGCCCGAACCACCGTCCAGCACCTTCAACACATAGTCTGCTGGTTGACTGCTGCCACGATCCCAAACGACTCGATCGATCGTGGTCGGTTCAGGAAAATCAATCTGAATCCAAGCGGGGCCCTTTCTACTGGCAACCCAAGGAAACGCTTGACGACGATCGGTTAGTCCATCGATCAGATTATCGTGATGACGTGTCTGATTGGCCAGTTCGAAACTTGACGCCGATGCGGTCGCGCCCGCCGTCGCCAACGCCGCGTTAGTTTCGCCTGACCAAACTTCGAACTCGTAAAGCGAAGCCGGTCCGTTGTTGCCCGTCGCAGCGATCTCCATCCGTACGGATGAAGTGGTCACTGGGTCGATCGTTTCAGTGTGAAGCGAATCAAGCGGCGTTTCGAGCGACAACGAGATTCGCAGTTGATCCGATTCATCCGTTAATTTTTCCAACCGATCGCGTGCTGCGGGTACTTTCGCCGCAAATTCGTCATTCGTTTTCCCCCGAAGTCTTCGCTCGCCGAAACTTAGTCCTGCAAAGATCGCTTGCATCGAGTAGTAATCGCGTTGCAGGATTGGATCAAACTTGTGGTTGTGACAGCGGGCGCAGCCAACGGTGAGTCCCAGCACACTTTGGCTGACCGTTTGAATGACCTCGTCCAGTTCATCTTGGCGAGCTTGACGCATCGCTTCATCGTCGCGACCGATCTGGCCGGGCAAGTTGGCGGGGCCGGAAACCAGAAATCCCAACGCGGCGTCTTCGCCAACGGTGTCGCCCGCAATTTGTTCGAAAACGAACTGATCATAAGGCTTGTCATGGTTCAGCGAATCGATCACCCAGTCCCGATAGGGCCACGCATTGGGCCGCGGCGAGTTGGTTTCGAAGCCGACCGTTTCAGCCCACCGAATCACGTCGAGCCAGTGCTGCGCCCAACGTTCGCCATACGCCGGTGAATCAAGAAGCCGAGTGACGGCCTTTTCGTAGCCAGCTTCGACGCCGTCCGGGTCATCAAGGAACAGTGCTACCTGGTCCGGGGTCGGCGGCAACCCGGTGATGACCAGACTGAGTCGCCGCAGTTGCGTCGTGGGATCAGCACACGGCGAAAGCGACAAGTCGGACTCGCCCAACCTCTTTGCGATCATTTGGTCGATCACCGACTCGAAACCGCCACCGTCGGTTGAAGCGCCGCTTACCGTTTCACTGCGGAACGTTTTGATAGGCTCAAGCGACCATAGGTTCGAATCAATGTCATCAGCGGTCGCATCCATCTGGCCTGGCCAAGGCGCACCATCGGTGACCCACTTTTTCAGCGTTTCGATTTCGGCTGCCGAAAGACGTTCACCGTCGGGTGGCATCTGCATTTCGAGATCGTTCGTGCCGGTCACCACGGCGATCAAGAAACTGTCGTCGGGATTGCCAGGAACGACCGTCGCGACGCCAACGTCACCGCCACGCAGCATCGAACTACGACGATCCAGCCGCAGGCCACTGTTTTGTTCTTCACTGCCATGACAATGCGAGCAATGCTGGTCCAGGATCGGCTGAACGTCGCTTGTGAATTCCACCGTCTCGTTTGCGACGGCGTAGCAACAGCCGACGATGGTCATCGCGATGAAGGAGATCGATCGAATTAAAAGACCTGCCATAGATTGAGGCAATCAAAAGGGAGGGAAAACAAAGCTATCAGCAGGCTTTATTTTTTGTTGGTGGGGCAGGAACCAGAGTCGATTCAAAATTCGCGTCGAGCAAGTTCGGACCAGTCGGTGCGATTGTCTCTATCAATATCTCGTGATCGAAGGGGCTAACCAGCTTAACACTACGACGGACCAACGCCAACTCTTTCTCGTTTTGTGGATATCTGAACCACCGGCTTCAGTCTTACTGAATTCTTCATTGCGTTGTTTCCTGTTTGTTTCGTCACTGTGGACTTCCTAAGATGTCCGGTTCAACGCTGACTCACTTCTATTGACTTCGGAAACAAACATGAAATGGTGCCTTTTTGTAGCCTCGATAATTTTTGGATTTTGGGTCGGTGACTCATATTTTAGTTCAGCAGCAGATCGACCGAACGTGCTGTTCATCATCTCAGATGACCTGACTTCAACAGCACTGTCGTGTTACGGCAACTCCGTCGTTCAAACACCAAACATCGATTCGCTTGCCGCCCGAGGCACGCGTTTCACCCGAGCCTATTGCCAAGGTACTTACTGTGGTCCGTCGCGGGCTTCGTTCATGTCAGGCTACTACCCGCATGCGACGGGTGTGTTGGGATACAAAAATCCGCGTCCTCAAATCGGCGATCGAGCGACTTGGTCCCAGCATTTCAAAAACAACGGTTATTACGCAGCGCGGGTAAGCAAAATTTTTCACATGGGCGTGCCGGGCGGAATCGAAGAACGCGGCGATGGACGTGACCATGACGGCGGCAACGGAGCCGACGATGAACGATCGTGGACTGAGCGATTCAACAGTCCTGGACCGGAATGGAGGGCGCCCGGGGATGGCGAAACGCTGGAAAACAATGCTGATGGCAAGAAGCCCGTCGTGGGCGGAAACACCTTCGTGGTCGTCGAAGCGGATGGTGACGACATGGTCCACAGCGATGGCAAGACGTCGGCCAAAGCGGTCGAGCTGTTGCAACAGCATCGCGACGAACCGTTCTGGTTGGGCGTCGGCTTCGTGCGTCCGCACGTGCCATTCGTCGCACCGAGATCGTATTACTCGCCATTCAAACCGTATCAGAACATTCAGTTGCCAGAAAAACTTGTCGGTGACTGGGACGACATTCCGCGACCGGGCATCAACTACAAAACAAGCAAGAACATGAAAATGGATTTGAGACGGCAAAAGAAAGCGGTCGGCGGCTACTACGCTTCCGTCGCTTTCATGGACGCGCAAGTTGGAAAGGTTTTGGATGGACTGCGCCGCGCCGGACTTGAAGACAACACAATCGTGATCTTCACCAGTGATCATGGCTATCACCTGGGCGAACATGACTTTTGGGCCAAGGTTTCGCTGCATGAGGAATCGGCATCAGTGCCGCTGATCATCAGTGTCCCTGGCAAGCAACCCGCAACCTGCGACAGCCTCGTTGAACTGATAGACCTGTATCCGACTCTATCGAGTCTTTGTGGTTTAGACGTTCCAACGCGTCTGCAAGGCAAGGACATTTCAAGGATGCTTGACGATCCGACCGTGACAGTGCGTGAAGCCGCGTTCAGCGTTGCGCCGTCCAGCAAAGGTTTCCTAATTCGCGAAGACCGCTGGGCGTACTTGCAATACGAAGAGGACGGCACGCGAGGCCAAGAACTCTTTGACATGAACGCCGATCCGAAACAGTTCACGAACTTGGCGACCTCAAAAGAGCACGCCGATACCGTCACAAGACTGCAGACCAAGCTCGCAAAAAAGCTGGCCGAAGTCCGCGACAACGATCTGTAACAAGCGCGCGGAAATCGAAACAGGGAAAGAGAATTATTGTATGAACCATACGACGCCCCTTTCCCGATTGCTGATCACTGCAGTCTCACGGACAACTGCCGATGGCAGGGACGATAACTGGGCCGGCGTCGTCAGCTGGTGTTTGCGACGACAGCGAATTTGCAACCACTGAGACCGTCCGAGTTTCCGCGGTTTTCGAACCAAGGAAGCGGTGGCATCTTCAACAGCATCGTCCCAGAAGCACTTGTTTCTCCGATTTGCGGACAGCGATGTCATGCAGGGGTGGAATGCTCGAATGCGAAAGCGATACCATACACTGGTATGCAAAATTTCATTGAGGGTGAGCACCGCTTGAACGCAGATCAAGTTAAGAGGTTCCTGTTCTTTCATGGTAATCGGCGTGATAGGAAAACAACATTTGGCAGCGTTCCGTTGGGCGATGGCGATAGCGTTCTTGATGGCGGCGGGAATCTCGCAGGCTCAGAACAATTCGGCGATGCCGCTTGCCAAACAATTCGACGCCGGGCATATCGACGTGCTGGTCGACAACCTAGCTGTTGATCTGAAACTGCTCGCGGAAGTGAACGAAGGGCTCGCCACCGCCGAAACGGCCGGCATTGACGACACTTTGAATGAGCAACGTTTCGGCGGCTTTGGATCGCGTGAGATCACTCTCCGAGACTCGCTGAAATACTTCCTACCGATCTTGGCCGGACTCCTGATTGCGGCGTTTTTTTTTCTGGTGCGACAGCGCGAACGCAAGAAAGCAGAACGACTGTTGCGAGTCAGCGAGGAGTGCTTTCGCAAGTTGATCGAGCACGCACCCGAGGCCATCATGCTCGCAGACCCCAACGCCAACTGGGTCGCGAACGTCAATCCGGCGGCCGAGCGGCTGTTCAAAATGTCCGCTGCCGAACTTGCCAACATCGGACCGATGGAGCTGAGCCCACCCACACAGCCAGACGGTAGGCTGTCCAGCGAGAAAGGCGAAGAGTTTCTCGCCCGAGCAATGGCGGGCGAGACGCCCGTTTTCGAGTGGACGCACCGCGACGCGGAAGGTCGCGACATCCCATGCGAAGTCCGTCTGCTGCGCATGGAGATCGGCGGACGCACGGTAGTGCGAGGCAGCATTATCGATATCACCGAGCGCAAGAAAACCGAGGCCGCCCTAGAGAAATCCCGACGACGATTCGAACAACTCGTCAGTTCCGTCGAGGGCATTGTTTGGGAAGCCGATGCGCAGACGATTGAATTCAAGTTTGTCAGCGAACAGGCCGAGCGGTTGCTGGGTTACCCGGTCGAGAAATGGATGGAGCCGGGATTCTGGGTGAACCATATCCATCCCGCCGACCGAGCTGCCGCCACAGAACATTGCATGACGTGCACCCGACAGGGACGGAATCACGATTTCGAATATCGCATGCTTGCGGCTGACGGTCGTGTGGTCTGGCTGCGAGACATCGCCACGGTGCTGGTCGAGCAAGGCGTGCCGAGGCTCCTGTGCGGCATTATGGTAGACATCACGGAGCAGAAGCGGGCCGAGGCGTCGCTCAGCACCGCTGCTGAGCTCACGGGCAGTTTGATCAGGTCGATGCAGGATGGATTTTGCGTGCTGGATGAAAACGGTGTGCAATCGGATGTGAACCCAGCCTTTTGCGAGATGACCGGGTTTTCGCGTGAGGAACTCATCGGGCTCAACGCTCCCTATCCCTATTGGCCACCCGAGGAATATGAGCGGATTCAAGCTGCTCTGACAGAGACCCTTGACGGCGCGGCGGCGCATTTCGAGCTGACCTTCATGCGTCGAAATGGAGAGCGTTTTCCGGTGATCGTTAGCCCATCGAGTGTAAAAAATGACACCGGCGAAACGGTCAGTTACTGTGCGACGGTGAAGGACATCACTGAACTCAAGCGTGCGCAGTGGGAACTCGCCTCTACAACGGATCTGCTCGAGCGCACCAGTCGGATGGCAAAGGTCGGCGGCTGGGAATTAGACCTCAGAACAAAAGAATTGTTCTGGTCAACGGAAACTTTTCGCATCCATGAGATCGAACCGACCTCGCCGCCCAGCCTCGATCAGGCGATCGCCTTCTATGCCCCCGAGGCGCGGCCAATCATCGAGGCCAAAGTAAAGGCCGGAATCGAAAAGGGCACGCCGTGGGATCTCGAGTTGCCGATGAGCACCGCCACGGGCCGGAACATCTGGGTGAGGGCCCAGGCGTCCGCCGTCGAGGGCGAAGACGGGAAGGTGGTCAAACTGGTTGGCACTTTTCAAGACATCACTCTGCGCCGACACGCCCAAATCGAACGTGAAGCACTCGCGGGCAAAATGCAGGAAACGCAGAGGCTCGAAAGTCTCGGTGTCCTTGCAGGCGGCATCGCGCATGATTTCAACAACCTGTTAACGGCCATCCTTGGAAACGTTAGCGTTGCTCAGTTGAAGCTACCGTCGGATTCGTCCGTGCAAGACTGCCTGGGAAATATTAACGAGGCATCACTGCGCGCCGCCGATCTGTGCAAGCAAATGCTCGCCTACTCGGGACGTGGTCGCTTCGAGATTCGGACGCTCGACCTTGGCGAACTTGTCGAGCAAACCACACAGATGCTGCAAATCTCGATCAACCAAAAGGCAGTGCTCCGTTTTCACCTTCAGCCAGGACTGCCTCCGGTCGACGTGGATCCCACTCAAATTCGACAAGTGATCATGAATCTGGTGATCAACGCCTCCGAAGCGATTGGCGAGACCGACGGCGTGATCAGCTTTTCCACTGGCGCTACCCAAATCAATCGCGATTGCGCCGATGACACTCTGATGCTTCCTGATTTGCCAACAGGCGATTACGTTTGCCTCGAAGTATCCGACAGCGGTCCTGGGATGAGCGAGGAAACGCAGGCAAGAATTTTTGATCCTTTCTTCACTACAAAATTCGCGGGGCGCGGACTAGGACTTGCCGCGGTACAAGGCATCGTGCGCGGTCACAAGGGCGCGATGAGGGTCGATTCGAAATTGGGCTACGGCACCTCGTTCAAGCTTTTCTTTCCCGCATCGACGGGAACACGCGAAACCGCCGAGGAAACTGAAGAAGCCCAGGAAGCCAGCCCAGCATGGCAGGGGCAGGGCGTCGTGCTTGTGGTCGACGACGAAGAACCCGCGCGGAACACCATCGCCAGGATGATGCCTCTGTTAGGGTTCGACTATGTATTGGCCGTTGATGGCCGTGAAGCCATCACAATCTTCCGAGCGAATCCCGCGAAGTTCGCGATCGTCCTGCTCGACTTGATCATGCCGCACATTGACGGCGAACAGACTTTTAACGAACTGCGCCAAATGCGGCCGGACGTCCCCGTGGTGATCATGAGCGGTTTCAATGCCCACGAGGCACTCCTGCGATTCAAAGGCAAAGGACTCGCCAGCTTCCTACAAAAACCGTTCACGATTGCCACACTGCGCACGACGATCCACGGGATTTTACACGGCAAAGAATCAGTGCCTCCACAGGACGAGAAACTGCCGCCGCGTGGCGACGAAATCCCAGACGACTCTCTCTCGAGTCCATTTCGACAATCGCGGCTTCCTGAAATATCGCAACAAAGATTGAGCGAACCTGAGACCTTCGAAGCGTCTCAAACGATTCTCGTCATTGATGACGAAAGGATGATTCGAGAGTCGACAAAAACCCTACTTCAATCGCTGGGTTATGAAGTCCTAACCGCTAGCAACGGCCAAGACGGAATTGACGTCTTCATGGAACACGTCGGCCGTGTCAGCATGGTGTTATTAGATTTCCGACTTCCCGACATGCGCGCGGATGCCGTCTTTCAAGTATTACGTCAACATTCAAATGTTCCCGTCGTTCTATTGACGGGTTTCTTGGCGTCAGATGTCGCCGAGACGTACCAAGCCATGGGTTTTGCGGCGACGCTTGAAAAGCCGCTACCCGCGGAATCTCTTTGCAAGTTGCTTCAAGAGATTCTGGGGTAATTCATCGAGGCGACGATGGTGCAGGGCGTGCTCAAAGCCAACGTAAGATCACGGTCACGCACCAATTAGACGCGCAACAGAACCAAACTTCCTCTCACGTTTGCGCACGTTCGTTTTGTTAAAAAAATGCTTTAAAATTATGGACAAAAAAAGCCGGCACATTGTGTGCCGGCTCGAATTCGATTCATCAAACCTTTTCGATCGAAACGATTGGATTGCAAGTCGATCGCGATGGAAAGACGAACAATCTACTCTCTCTCAAATTTGTTTGAAAACTTATTGCTCGATGAGATTGATATCGAAAACGTTGTCTTCACCAGCAACGACTTCGATCTCACTGGGGCTCATCACCAATTCCGAAGTGGGCTTTCGTCCGCGGCGTTTGGGACGCTCGAATTTTACGTCATCTGGCCCGGCCTGTGCAAACTCGTATTCGAGTCGATGCGTTCCGGCCACAGCACCGGTCTGGTTCGGCAAGTAGTAGGCCACAAACTTGCCTTCCGCGTTCGTCCGGGCCAGTGATGGCCGTCCCTGAATTGGAAAGAACTCGATACTGACATTGGGAACGGGCTCTCCGTCCAATTTCAAAATCCCAGTGACCTGGCCGAGAGTGGAATCCCGGCCGCTACAACCGACACTGGATGACGCGAGTGCCGCAATCATTGCGACTGAAACGATAGATTGATTTAGTTTCACGGCTTAGAAATCCTGATCGAAGACCCAGCGGTCGGCACGACCGGTTAGGGCGGGGAAGACATTCACAAAGTCGATGCTGTCGGTGATGAATCGCACGGACCCATCGGCAAACAAAAACTGAACTCCACCAATGTGCTGGGAACGGAAACCGTTATGCAGAGTCGTCTCCCATTGTTGGGTGTAGTTGCCAGAGTACAAACTGTTGTTCGGAAAACGGGGAACCGTAACGTTGGCGGTTTGCCCCCAGTAGCGAGGACCGCCCCACTCGAAATACCCTTTGTTGGCTGACCACATTGCACCGTTGCCACGACCCGGACGAGCGTCGTACTGCTTGCCATCAAAGTCGTACATGTAAGCACCGTGCTCGCCGACTGCGATCGTGTTGCTTAGACCGTCCGAAATACTGGCAAAGCGACGTTCTTGAAATCGGTTGTTCTTCATCGAAAAGAAGCCATCGTCCTGCAACCAACCATAACCCGTCCACGTCGCGGTTTCGTTGTAGTAGCGATCCCAGTCGAAGTCCGTGTCGCCGGGTCTAAAGTAGAAACCGACGGAGGCCACATATTCGGGAACCTGAACTTCATAAGAAGCTGGTGCTGTGGGATCCCATTGCCGAGTTGCGTTGCTGGTGTTCTGGAATCGCTCCTTTGGCAGTGTGCTCGATGGGCAGTTGTATCCGGGGACTTTGGTCTCGGACATTACTTTCCAATTCCTGTTGGGCAGACCCGATCCGTTCGTGTCCGAGAAATCGGTGCCCGTATAGTCCAATCGTTCCGCGGCGCTCGTCTGTTCGATCTGCGCCAAAATGGCCACCAGCCAAGAAGGGCCCGTCGTCGGCGTTGCACCGCCCGTAGGGATCGTTTGCCGGACGCTAACGTTCCCCGGTATCTGTCGAAACGTGTCGTGGTAATTGTGAACGGCGATCCCGATCTGTTTCAAGTTGTTGGAGCACTGCATGCGCCGCGCTGCCTCCCGTGCGGCCTGAACCGCTGGCAACAGTAGGCCGACGAGCACGCCGATAATCGCGATCACAACGAGCAGCTCAACGAGTGTGAACCCCCGACGTTGAGGGCCTAAGATTTTGAACATGAGGTTTCCTAGAAAGCTTTGGGTAGAGGATCGATTGACGTCTAACTCACACAGCATGAGTACGCTGCTGGGACGTAAAGCAAGATGGATGCCGAGACTTTCTCTCACGGAAATGTGACCGACTCGGCAAACGTGCTGGTGATGCAAAGGTCGCCCTTGTTGTCCCATCGTGACCGACAAAGCCCCAACGATCCGTTTCCTTTTTTCTTGAAAATCCAGAGTCGGGCTAAAGTTACGTGCGAGGGTTTCAGTTGGTGCCGAATACCTAAGCACCGCTGCGCAAAGAAGTCGCGACCGCATGGGGGTTCCGCGTGGATGCTCTGGTCGATGGTAGAAAGTGGTCGCTATGCCCGCGGCCAAACACAAGAGCCAACAGACATTGCGACGTTCTTTGCCAACAGCGTTCGTTCACAGGGCGACATCACCGCGTTGAAGTTGCGTCGCTTATCAACAACGGTGGCTGCCGATCCTATTTGGCCAAGATTTCAAGCTTGACTTGTCAGCGAGCGGCTATTAGTTGTAGAGTTCAGGTGAACAGGCCCTTCCGATTTTCACGTATCGAGGAGGTTACGATGGAGCCTGAATATAGTGGCGACGATCTTTCGAAACGCCCGAGTAAAAACTCGCGATCTGAAACCCCACATTCAGACAGTAAGCGTTCCACCATGGAACGTTTCTTTGTCGGCCTTAGCGAGTGCATCTTTCACTCGAAACTGGGTGTGGTCGATGTCCAGCTTGTCGACTACGTCAGCGACATGATGATTCGGTTCATTCGAACCGATGACATCCACCGAGTCCGACGCCCTAATGGACGTCCGGCAACCGAAGTGTTTCAAATGCTTCGCGAGGCCGAACAACGCATCGGCTTAGCGCGGCGCGAAGTCCACCGGCACATCGGCGACTTCACGCTGTTCTGGTCCGGCATGTATCCGGAAAGTTTGCGTCAGTCAAAGTCATCGGCCGTCGCAGACCAGTTCTTTGACTACTGCCAACAAGGCAAACGTGCCTATGCGATCGCAGCCGAAATCGATGCCGGCGAAGACCGACCATCGTCGGACGTCTTGATGGCACTGAGCGATCAATTCGAAATGTGCGCTTACGGGCTACGAGAAATCCGCCGCGAACTGGAAGAAGGCAACACCGGCGACGGAATTCTGTTGGCGTAGCTGATTGCAGACAGGCGTCGAATTGGCTGAGAGGGCTAGGCCTGCGGGGGTCTGGCCTGCGGCGGAAAACTGCTATCTTTGCGTGCATGAATACCAAACAAGCACGATTTGATTCCGTCTGCGAGAAAGCTCGTCAGGCGATGAAGTTGCAGACTGCCGCGGATACTTTGGAATGGGACGAACGCACCGGAATGCCATCCGGTGGCGGTGATTACCGTGCCGAACAAGTTTCCATGTTGCGAGGCATGGTTCACGAACTTCGCACCGACGCTCAGTACGGCGACGATCTTTGCCGTTTGATCGACGACGTTGCCGGCCAAGATCCCCATAGCGACGAGTCGGCGACGGTCCGCGAACTTCACCGTGATTGGGACCGCGATCGCAAGCTGCCCACGCCGCTGGTCCGCAAAACGTCGGAGGCGACGGTCAAGGGGCAACAAGTCTGGGACGCAGCACGCAAGTCCAACGATTTTGCCAAGTTCCGTCCGTCGCTCGAAAACATCATCAGCCTGAAACGCGAAGCCGGCGAGCGTTGGAGCGAAGGTAGTGACCGAACTCCCTACGAAGCGTTGCTGGACGAATACGAACCCGACGCGTCAGTCGAGCAACTGCAAAAAATCTTTGATGATGTTCGTGTTCCGCTTGTCAAACTGATCGCCGAAATCAAAGACGCTCCGGTGCAACCGAATGTCTCGATCCTAGAACAAGATTTCTGCGTCGACGCTCAGCGTAAGTTCAGTCACCGGATTTCCAAGCTGATTGGTTTCGATTTCGATCGCGGCCGACTGGACGAAACGTCGCACCCGTTTTGCACGACGTTAGGGCCGAAAGACATTCGCATTCTGACACGGTTCGAGACGAATTGGGTGCCCAGTGGGATCTTCGGAACTCTGCACGAAACCGGGCACGGTCTGTACGAACAAGGAATGCGATACGAATGGTTCGGATTGCCGCCGGGGTCATACGTATCGCTGGGCATGCATGAATCGCAGTCCCGGTTGTGGGAAAACCAGGTCGGACGAAGCCGTGCGTTTTGGAGCCACTTGTATGAAGAAACTCAGGCGACGTTTGCGCCGCAGTTAGACAACGTAACGCTTGACGAATTCCATTTTGCCGTCAACACGATTCGCCCCAGTTTGATCCGAGTGGAAGCGGACGAGGCGACGTACAACCTGCACATCATCATTCGATTCGATCTGGAACGGCAATTGATCGAAGGCACTTTATCCGTCGCCGACCTGCCGGCCGCCTGGAACTCGCGTTACCAGAGCGATCTTGGTATCACGCCGCCCAGCGATGCCGACGGCGTGCTGCAGGACGTCCACTGGAGTGCTGGGCTGATCGGGTATTTCCCAACTTACACTCTCGGCAACCTAGCCTCGGCTCAGCTTTATGACGCGGCTGCGGTCGAGCTTGGCGATCTGGAAGCGATGTTTGCACAGGGGAACTTCAAACCCCTGTTGGAATGGCTTGTCGAACATGTCCACCGCCATGGCCGCTGCTACAGCGGCAGCGAACTTATCCAAAAGGCGACCGGAAAGCCTCTGTCGGCGGACGCGTTGGTCGGCTACCTGCAAGGAAAACTGAGACCTCTGTACGGGTTATCCTGAACCTCAAAAACCCAACGTTCTGGTCCACCGGCGTGTAGAAAGACCCCCTTGTACTGAGTTACAATGAGGGCGAATTCAATATCATTTCAGGACCGCTATGACTGTTTCTAATTGCCCACGATGCGCTGAACCTATTCGTTTGCCCGTCGATCCCGAATTTAGTGGCAGTTTGATCGACGACGCCCAGGGCGAATGCCCGTGGTGCGGTGAGTCGTTCCCAATGTCTGAACTGGTTCGCAAACTGCCACCAATGTTGGTAGTCCGATCCGCCGATGGCCAGGCGATCACGCCGGCCTTGGCCGGTGCGGCAGTCGGATTGGCTGGCATTGGAACAGGCACGGCGGCTGGGATCGTAGGCAACGCAAGCGCAGCGGTTGGCGGCGAGCTGATGGACGACGACGACCTCAGCAATCTGACCGTCGTCGACGAACCGGGACTCAACGAAACGATCAACGATGACGATTTAGGTGTCGTTGATGCTGACGAAACAGTTTCTGATTTTGGCAGCGAAGCGGATGCGTCGTTTAGCCCCGACGACGACCTAGATTACAACCAAGACATCGAAAGCGACGAACACGCCGACGACGGCTACGACGACGTTCCCGTCGTCGACGAACAGCCGATTGAGTACCAACTTGACTCGGCCAACGAACATTCGATCAGCGCAGATTGGGATGCCGACCAAGACTCGCAGCCGATGCGAGTTTCGCCAACGCGTCGCAAGAAGAAAGGGGCTCCCTGGAAGACCGCTGTTGGCGTGATCGCGGGCGGAGCTCTGGCATTGCCGATCGCAGACGGCCTGCTAACCCTTGCCGGACGCGAATCCATCCTTGGCATCTGGCCGTCCAAGTCGACCACGGTATCGTCCAACAATGTTCGCGTTTCGCCGCCGATGGAATTATCGGACGACAACGACCCAACCAACAGCCAACCTGAACCGGCCGGACGTTCGCTGGACATGCCGTCGACCCAGTCGAGTTCCCTGCAGGATGCGTCGAGCGCAATTTCGGACTTGATGAACGCAGCAGAAGCGACCACCACTGAATCCGAAACGTCGTTCCCTGACCCGGCGGCCGAACCCGCCGTCGCTGACTACGGAAATGTCGAAGAACCGGAAACGCCTAGCGAAGATTCTCTAGCGATGCCGGCGATGGAAACTCCTTCGTTCGACGTGCCAGTGACAGAGGAACCAGTTGCCGCAGAACCTATTGCGGAAGAACCTACCGCCGAGACTGGATTCACCGCCCAACCGAGCATCGACACACCAGAAATTGACGTATCAGCAACCGACGCGTTCTCGATGCCGCCGGCTGATTCCGTCGCCGATGCTCCAGCGGCGACTGAGGCTCTGTCGGCATTTGCCCCCCCCGCCGAACCCATCGAGGAAACTGCAGATTCACCTGAATTGACTTCGGCCCTCGACGAAGCGAATCGCACGCTTGATGCGGTCTTAGCGATGGACGATTCTGATCCACTTCGCACCAAAGCCATGGCGGTTGCGTATCGCGAAATCTCGAAGGTCGGCGTCCTGGCCGATGCGAACAGCGATTCGGCAAAAGATTTGCTGACCCGAGTGAAACAGTCGCCGCTGCTGTCGAAGTACGAGAACGCATCGACGAAATGGTTCAGCTATCCGAATCGCGGCACCGAAGGAATCTTGGTGATCGGTAAAACGGAATCCACCGCAAGCGGACAAGGAATCCGAGTGGGCGACGAGCTTGTACTGGTCTCCCAAGGCGAACTGCCGTCGTCGGACCGAGTCATCGCGCTAGGCAAAATCAGTGGCGATGCAGCGAATACGACCGTCGAAGTCACCGTGGCCGAATCGCTCTAGTCACGAAACTTTCGCTTGAAGCAACCCGGCCAAGCGTCCCTTCTTCCTACGGCGTGACTAACCGCCGTCGCGGCCGGCATCACCCTATGCCGGGGCCGCGTCTTTGATTTGCCGACTTTCGTTGGCTTCTTGTCCGTTTGCTTGCGCGATCGTGATTGCGTCTCCATCGGATCGCCGAAAGTCTTGACGGTGTGTCGATTTCGCTACGGGTTGCTCAACGGCAATCGAAATCGCTTGACGCGGCGATTTCGACAGCCTACTGTACTACTTAACGCAGTACAGCAGGCAAGACATTCATGCTTCGAATTCAAATCACCACCGGTGCTAGCCAGCCGATTTACCGGCAGATCGTCGATCAAGTACGTCACGCCGTGGCGGCGGGGAAAGTTCGCGTCGGTGATGCGATGCCCAGCGTCCGAGCACTTGCGACCGACTTGGTCGTGAACCCCAACACGATCGCCAAGGCGTATTCGGCGTTGGTGCGTGATGGAGTGATCGAGAGCCAGCAGGGACGCGGTTACTTCATCGCCGAGCCCCGCCTGATCTACACGCACAAGGAACGCAAACGGCGGTTGGGCGAAGTGATGAACCCGTTTCTAGCCGAAGCCATATCGCTGGGTTTCGAACCTCAGCAGATCATCGATGAAGTCGAAAAGCGACTTCGTAAAACATTTTCCTCGCCCGAAGCCGCACCCAAACCGAAGGATTCCGCATCGTGATTGATCCTGTGATTCAAACGTCCCGTTTGTGCCGGTACTTCGGCAATCGTCCCATCGTGCGAGACTTGGACATGCAGATCCCGGCGGGGCAAGTGACCGCCATGCTGGGCCTGAACGGCGCCGGCAAGACAACGACGATCCGTATTCTGATGGGGTTGCTACGGCCGACCCGCGGGACCGCGACGGTATTGGGCGAAGACGCGTCACAAATGTCGCCCGCGACTCGCGGACGGATCGGCTACATGGTCGAAGGACACTTTCTGTTTCCCTCGTTAACCGTTGATCAATGCGCATCGCTTCAGCGTGCGGGCTATGCGAGTTGGGACGACAGTCTGTTTCGCCAAATCCTCTATCACTTTGGCATCCATCTAGGATCACGAGTCAGCGAACTTAGCCGCGGCCAGCGAGCGGGCGTGTCGCTTGCACTCGTGCTGGCCCCCGATCCGGAACTGTTGGTGCTAGACGATCCGGCACTGGGACTAGATCCGGTCAGCCGACGGTCGCTCAACGAAACGCTCGTCGAATTCGCCAGCAATGGACAGCGAACGGTGCTATTGAGCACTCACTTGTTGGACGACGTCGAACGCGTAGCCGACCGGGTGATGGTGTTGGTCGGCGGACGTTTGAAGGTGGATACGTCGATGGAAGACTTTGCCGCCGGTGTATCGGGCTTTGCCGTGAAGGCAAGTTCCATCGACCCCAACAAACTTGCTGCGATTCCGGGGCTGATCGAAGCTCGCCCGATCAGCGACGGGTTGCACCTGTCCGTTGCCAACTGCACAGACGAAACGCGGGCCGCGATCGATCGGCTGGCCGGTGGAACGTCCGAGCCTATCGAGCTGACCTTCGGCGACGGAGTGCTTGCGTATCTGGCTCGCGAGCGCGGCGAGTCTTCCTTCTTGAACCTTGACCGTACGGGAGCCGAGCGATGAATCGTTGGTTTTGCATAGCGTTGTTTGTCAAAGAACTGCGAGAGACGATTCGCTGGACGCCCGTCGGCATGATCATTGTCGGCTTGTTGTGCTGGATGTCGATCCCAACGCAAACTCACAACGCAACGGGGCTGGCAGCTTCTTTGATGCTGTTGACCAGCGTTGGCTTTGGCATCATTGCGATTGGTTTGGCGTGGTTGCAGACGCTGCCCGACATGCGGACTGACTCGCGAAGTTTTTTGTTGCATCGTCCCGTAACGCAAATGGCGATCTTCAACAGCAAACTGCTCGCCGGAGCCGTCAGCTATTTTCTCGCGGTGCTGCCCCCGTTGCTGATCACCGCGTTTCGGCTGGAACTGCTCGGGCCCGAAATATTGCCGGTTGCCTGGACCGACGTGTTGCCATCCATCGCAGCGGCCCCGGTCGCCTTCATCATGTATCCGGCCGCAATGTGGGCAGCCTACCGAACCGCACGCTGGATCGGGACTAAGACATTGCCGATGTTTTTCACTGCGTCAGTCGTATTTTCTTGTATCGCGATGCTTCGAGAGATCGACCAGCGCTGGGTTCCACTGGCTTTCGTGGTCATGCTGGCGATTGGGCTTGGCATCACGCTTCGTTCGGCTTGGTTGGCTTTTTCGGACGAAACTTATTTGCCACCGGAATCAACATCGCTGGTCCGCTGCATTGGGATCGCGATCGCCGCGACGGTGTTGGTGTCCGTGATCGCGGTGTTCGCGATTGAGTCTCGGCCTCGCGACATCGAAAGAAAACTGATCACCTATTCACTCGCATTCGATGAGTCCGGCACGGCCTGGGAGCTGAAGAAACACTATGCCGATAACAGCCAAATCGTCGGCGAGGAATCGAAGATCGAACGCCGGCGAGTGTCGGTGAATCAGGAACCTCCTGCTGCCTTCGAGCCTTTGCCCGAACAGTGGAAGCAAGCACGTTCAGTCACGCTGACGCCCTTCAATGAAGGATCTTGGATGAGCGCCTACACGTTGGTGGGCGACACGGTCAGCCACACTGAAAGCGGGAATGGGATCCGATTACTGCTACACGACGGTTGGCTGTGGGGCTACAACTGGAACGCCAATTTGTCGTGGATCATAACGCCCAGCGGAATCTATTCGCCGGTCGAAACTCCTCCCGCTGCGCGTTTCGAAAAGGCAGTCGTGCTTGACAGTAGGTTGACGAACCAATCCGGCCATCGCGCCCTCAACCTCGTGGGATACCCGATTTTGGCGGCCGACAATGGGGTCTATCAACTGGATTTCCAGAAACGTCAGATTCGCAAGATTATCGACGCACCCGTTGATCGCCTTGCCATTGCGTTGCCTGACGAAAACGATCGCAACCACGCAAACATCTGGATCCAAAGCGGGAATCGCCTAACCAGCTTTGCCGCCACTTCAACGACCGATCAACCCCTCGATTCGATATCCGATCGAGTGATCAATGCAACACAATCCTATCCGTTACCAAACCTTGCGACAGAGAAAGTGGCTGAGTACCGCGTTCCGTCACAAGACGGACGTGGATACGCCTTGATTACACCGATTGAATCAGACCAGATCATCATGTCTCAGTCGATCGATGGGATTCGCAGTCGCGTCAGTGTTGTCGACGCCGGAAGTGAAGCATCGACGATGTCGATCCTATCGATCACGCCAAGTTCAAACAGTTATCGATTCTCGCGTGAAATGATCGGTTTCCCGCCGGGACTTTGGCTTGTGATGGTTCCCGCCAGCATGTTGATGGCACCTGAAATTTGGGAAGCTCAGTTCAACGCGATTCAGTCACAGTTTCACTACGTCATCTTTTTCTTGCTGCATTCGCTGCTTGCCGCGGTGCTTGCGAATCTGCTTTGTCGAAATCGCTATGTCGGGCGCGGTGCCCGGATTGCATGGACTCTAGCGGCAGGCTTGTTGGGCGTTGCGATGTTGTTAGCCATCGTGGCCTGCCACACCAAGCCGCTTCTCGAAGTTTGCCCTGCGTGTGCAAAGAAACGTCGAGTCGACTGTGACGATTGCGAGCACTGTGCCGCGCCATGGCCACCGCTGCCGCGTGAAGGCATCGAAGTGATCGCGAATGAAGTGCCCGAAAAGTCAACGCGTTCGGTATCGCTTGTCTGAGTTTCACGGGCCGTGAAACGAACGGTTCTGCCCATGTGTCGCGTCAAGCCGACAGCACATTCGTTGCAACCGGTTCGTCCGGTGAAACTCGACCCAAAAAGATTTCCAAAGCTCGAAAGTTGACTCATGAAACATTGACCGGAAGCATGCTGCGGCGTCCACTTACACCGGACGCCGAACGGTCTTGTTTTTTCGTTCGATGCCAAAACTTGCATTCCCCTGTTTGGAAATCGTGGATGTCGACACGACGCCTTTCGATCGCACTACTTGTTCTCGGTATCACCGGTGCCGCCGCTTCCGATTCGGCTAGCGCTTGCTGCTTGACCGACTGGCTGTTCGGCCGCACGGCAACGCCGTACTCGGCTGGCTATGCGCCGTACGGTGCCAGCTACACGCCGATTGGCTCGCCACAAATACTAACGACTCCGATTGGTTCGACGCCCTATTCGGCCGGTTACGCACCCAACTACCCCGCCAACTATGCGTCGGGCTACACGGCATTGCCGCTGACACCGCCGGCGTACTCGAGCGGTGTTTTCCAAGCTCAGCGCCCCGCTTATTACGACAATCCATCGGTCTACACGGGATTGCCGACCGCAGCCAATGCGCAAGCGGCTTATAGCGTGCCGATCACCAGCAATTATCGCGGCGGCATGGCTGCATCGGCTGGCAACATCGGAGCTGCCAACACGTACCCGAACAGTGCGTATTCATCTGGCATGCCGATCAACAGTTCGTACGCCAGCCCTTACTCGGCAAATTACCAATCGGCCGCACCAGCATCGATGCTGCCGACGACGCAAGTGACACCGCTTTTCCCACCGCAACAGCAACCGGTCCGCAGTGGGCTGTCACGCTTCTTTGGCTCGATTTTCGGGACTAACTACAACAGTTCGTACTACCGTGCGCCGGTGACTTACTATCGTCCCGTCACGTCGGTTGATCCGATGTTAGGCACCACCGTAACGGTGCAACGACCTTGTACCTCAACGATCACGCAAGTCCAACGGACGCCGTACAGCAGCATGCTGGCCACTCAGCCAGCACCAATTTACGGGCAACCATCGTCGGACTGCCAGACTCAGCCCGGCATGTACGGACCAAGTGGATATTCGCAAGTGAATCCCTACGGTCAACAAGCGATCGGCGGCGTGGGTCAAGCCAGTGCGATCGGCACTTCGCCTAGCCAATTCACGGTACCAATTCCTTCAACCGCTCCGTCCCTACCAAGCGACTACGGTTATGGGAACAGCAACCAACCAACGGTATCACCGCTGACGGGATCACCATCAGATCCGCGTCCTCAATCAGGAGCCGGCGATTTGGCACCGATCGATCAGCCGCGACTTGATTCCTATCAGCGCAGCGAGACGAGTTCGCGTCAGGACTACGACTCAGACTACGCTCCAGCCCCGCCTAGCTATTCGGCGCCTAGCTATTCAGCACCGAATTACTTGGACCCGCAGCCGTCGGCAGCACCGACGCCTACGGAAACTCAGCCACGCGAAGCTGCACCGAAATCGTATTGGCAGCTGCAAGACGCCGACGATTCGACAGCGATGATCCGCGCCGAAACTCAGCCACGCGCCACCGCAACAGCACCGCGTTTTTCGGCACCGCGAGACCCAGCCAGCTTGACGCTTCCCTCGTTCACCGCCGCCGAACCAATTCGTGCGCCGGGTAATGAGCCGTCGCCGTTCGAGTCTCTCGATGCTACTCGCAGTGGTGTTTCGCGAGCAAACTTCGAAGCACCACCTCTGCCGCCGGCACGATCCTATCCGCCAGCCGACGCCAACAGCGCGTCGAGCCGATCGAAATGGCAAGGCACACCAGCACGCGAAGTCGCGCTCGTACGAAACGAAACTACGCGAAACGAAAACGCAGTCCGTCCGGCTGCCGCCGCTCCGAAACCCAAAGCCGAACCGAAGCGTGATTCACGTTGGTTCACAGTCCAACCGTAACGACCGGCTGATACTCGCCAAGTCGCAAGTCTTACTTGCTTGCGATGATACGAATGGCGGCCGGCAAAGCTTCGCACTCTAAGTCGAACACCTTTGCAGCCAGCGAATCTGGTGTATCGCCTGGTTTGACCGCACACCATCGCTGCAGAATGATAGGGCCGTTGTCGTAGTGGTTGTCCACATAGTGGACCGTACATCCACTGACCTGGACGCCTCGATTGATCGCCGCTGTGTGAACGCGACTGCCGTACATCCCCGGCCCACCGAATGCGGGCAACAACGAGGGATGGATGTTGATCACGCGATTGGTAAAGTCGTCCGGGACCAAGACGTGCTTTAAAAAGCCCGCCATCACAACGATTTCCGCCCCGCACTTGCGAACAGGATCGAACATCGCCCGACAGTAATCGGCGGAATCGGGATGATCTTTTTTCAAGATCACTTCGGTCGGAATACCGGCGTCACGCCCCACGTCGACCCCGCGCACCTTGCCGCTGCTGCTGATCACTAACCGAAGGTCGATTGGCAACGCATGCTGATCACGATGCACGATCAAGTTTTCCAGCGTCCGACCGCCACCGCTTAGAAAGACGGCAACGGAAACAGGCTTCGCTTGCTCGCTCACGCTTTCACCACACGAACGTAGACCTTGCCCGATTCAGTATCGACTGGCGTGACGCCTTCAATTTCGCCGATCGACAATTTGTCGGCGAGTGTTTCACCAGCGATTAGTTTGCCGTGCTCTTCGACTGCGGCGGTCACGTCGGCTTCGTCCGTGACGATACCGACCTCAATCCGATCGGTGTACTCGCAGGCGATTTCCTTGCGTTGACTTTGGATGGTACGGATCAAGTCCTTTGCCACCCCTTCACGGCGAAGTTCGTCGGTGACTTCCGTATTCAGCACGACCACGCACTGATTTCCCTGGGCAGCCGCCCATCCATCGCGAGCCTGCAAGCGAACCTCAATATCGTCGCTATCCAGGCGAACTTCGCCGCCCGGCAATTCGAGCGATACGAAACCGGCCGTCGAAAGCTGATGCAGAAACTCGTTGCCGTCCGCTTTTGACAAAGCTGCTTTGACAGCCGGAATTTGCTTGCCGACTTTAGGACCGAGTCGCTTGAAGTTTGGCACCACGGTGTACTGAACGTACTGGTCGCCTTCGGTCGTGTAGTGGACCTCTTTGACGTTCAATTCTTCGCGAACCAGTTCGTCGTGGTTTTGCAACCAAGCGATCCGTTCATCGCTGGTCAGCACGACTTCGACTCGCGACAACGGCAAACGAACTTTCAGCTTTGCTTCGGCACGCGCGGCACGCCCAAGCGACGCGATCTCGCGCAGCAGAGTCATCGACGCCGACAGATCTTCGTCGATACGATCGGTCATCTCGACCGGATAGTCGCATAAGTGGACGCTCTTGCGAGCATTGTCGCCAAACGGTGCCGCCAAATTTTGCCACAGCGTTTCAGACAGGAATGGCACGAACGGAGCGACCAATTTGGCCAATTCCAATAGCGTTTCGTACAACGTCCAATACGCGTCGGCTTTGTCTTGCGAGTTGGCATCCGAAGCCCAGAACCGATCGCGGCTTCGGCGAACGTACCAGTTACTGAGTCCATCGACCAACTCGGTAATCGCCTTGCACGCGTTGTAGTTATCGAGCGCGTCCATTTTTTCGGTCACCGTTCGGATCGTTTGATTCAGTTCCGACAGAATCCAACGATCGATCTCACTGCGCTGCGATGCATCGCGATACGTCGGCGCACTGGCCAGCGATGCTGGCGAAAGTTGATCATCGGCACCGACCGCGGTCGTCGGATCGAATCCGTCGATCTCGGCGTAGATCGCTAGGAAGCTGAACGTGTTCCAGGTTCGCAACAGGAACTCGGGAATCGAGTCCTTGATTGCCTGTTCCTTGTACTGGATCGCGGTCCAAGGGGTTTGCTTGCTGAAGAAGAACCAGCGAAGCGCGTCGGCACCGTACTTGTCAAAAATCTCGTTTGGCTCGCGGAAGTTCTTGTCCTTCTTGGACATCTTTTTTCCGTCTTCGCCAAGCATCAGCCCCAGGACGATACAGTTGCGAAACGGGATCGGGAAATCAACATCGTCCATCGCGGCAATCGAGTTCGCCGGCGTCGGCGAAACGCCGGATTCCGTTTCGTTGATCGACGCGCCTTCACCGAACAACATCGTGCTGATCGCCAACTGGCTATAAAACCAACCACGCGTCTGGTCGAGTGCTTCGCTGATGAAGTCAGCCGGGAATTGGTCGCGGAACTGTTCGTCGTTCTGGTGTGGCCATCCCCACTGGGCGAATGGCATCGCACCGCTGTCGTACCAACAGTCGATGACTTCGGTGACCCGTTTCATGCGAGCCCCGGCGGCGAACGGCGAATCATAGGTGACCGCATCGATGTACGGTTTGTGAACACGCAGATCGTCAACCAATTCGGGGTTGTCGGCCTTGGCCGCCAACCAAACGTCATCGCCAGTCATCCCGGGTTTGGCAAGCAGTTCGTCGTAGTTGTCGATCGCTTCGCCACGACCGGTTTCTTCGCAGACCCAGATCGGCAGCGGCGTGCCCCAGTAGCGTTCTCGCGACAAGGCCCAGTCGACGTTGGATTCCAAAAAATTTCCGAACCGACCATCACGAATGTGTTCGGGTTGCCAACCGATCTTTGAATTGTTCTTCAACATCAGTTCGCGAAACTTGGTGGTTCGAACGAACCAACTGCGACGGGGATACTGGATCAAAGGGTCCTCGCTAGCGCGCCAGCAGAACGGATACTCGTGCAGATACTGCTCCTGCATCAGCAGCTTTCCAGATTCCTTCAGCAACCGGATGATTGGTTTGTCCGCATCCTTGACCCACGTGCCTTTCATCGCCGGAAACTCGTCCGTGAATTTTCCGTCCGGGCCAACCGCACACAACAGTTCGGGACCGCTGCCTTCGGTGAACCGTTTCTGTTCGGCGACCAAAACCTCGTGGTCAACTTCGCCGAACGCCGGCGCTTGGTGGACGATGCCCGAACCAGATTCGGTCGTGACAAATTCAGCCGCGACCACGCGCCAATACAGCGACTCGGTATCGCCGCCCACGGCAAGCTTGCCGATTGGATTGCCGGTCGTTTTGACATAATCGTCAAAGGGCGGTTGATAACGACGACCGATCAGCGAAGCGCCACTGATTTGTTCGACCGGTTCGAGTTCTCGTTTCAGTTTTCCGGCGATCGTGTCAACCAACTTGGTCGCCATCACCAACTCATTGCCGGTTTCCGGGTCACGGACGACACTGTACTGGACGTCGGTCGGATGAACCGCGGCGAACATATTGCTGGGCAGCGTCCACGGGGTGGTCGTCCAAACCACCAGCGAGCGGTTGGTCGGCTCGCCCGAATCGCTTAGCAGCGGGAACAGAACATAGACGCTGGGGTCGGCGACTTCGCGGTAGCCCTGTCCGACTTCGCCGGCCGACAGAGCGGTTCCGCCTTGGGCCCACCACCACACGATCTTGTGACCTTGGTACAGCAGTCCTCGGTCGAACAGATTCTTCAGACTCCACCAAACGCTTTCGACATAGCTTTGGTGATAGGTGACGTAGGCTTCGTCCAGATCGACCCAGAAACCCAGTCGCCGAGTCAACGTTTGCCACTGTTGCATGTAACGCCAAACACTTTGTTGGCATTTTTGGATGAACGGTTCTTCGCCATAGGCTTCGATGTCTTCTTTGGAATGGACGCCCATTTCTTTGCCGACTTCGACTTCAACGGGCAAGCCATGCGTGTCCCAACCGGCTTTACGATTGCAACGGAATCCCTTCATCGTTTTGTAACGAGGAAAAACATCCTTGATGCTGCGCGTCAAACAGTGCCCAGGGTGCGGCATGCCATTGGCGGTCGGCGGTCCTTCAAAGAAGACGAACGACGGCCCGTCCGCACGAGCGGCCAGCGATTGAGCGTAAATGTCATGCTCGTCCCAGAACTTCAGGACGTCTTGCTCGAGCGATGGGAAGTTCGGGCTGCCGGCAGGGGCACGAAGAGGGCTGGGCATGAGTGGCTAAGAAATGGGTGATCGGGACGTGGAATTGCTAATATTTGATGAAGAACGACGCTAGGCCTGTGTCAGGATCTGGGCCTAGCGACCATGATTGTACGGTCAAAAGTCGGCAGCGCCCGCCCCTGCTTGAATCAACTTGCCCATGCTTGCTCCGTCATCCAAAACACCGCTGCCGGTCGATCTTTTTGACGCTTCGGCGTCGGCAAGACGCAAGGTGGCGGTCGGGACGATCGTCATCGCGGTAGCCGTTGCCGCAATCACGGGATCAGTCTGGGGCACCGTCGCTGCAGTCGCCTTGACCGTCATCGGCGTCGGTTACTCGGTACAGCGGTCTCTGGTCGCTCACGAAAATCAAGTTCAAAGCACGCTGCATCGCTACCGCCAGGAAGCCAACCATGCCCAAGATTGCTTGGCCAGGCTTCAGCAGGATGCCGAGCAGACGACGTCGGCGATGCAAATGATGCGAGAAGGGGTGATCCTGCTGTCGCATGACGGCCGAATTTTGTTGATCAACCCATCGGCATCCGATTTGTTGGCGGTCGCATGTGAATCCAAGGTCAAAGGTCGGTTGCTTAGCGAAATCGTGCGGATCCCCGAATTGGCAAAAGGAATCGCCGTCGCCGGTGCAAGCGATGCATCGCAAGAGCTGCTGCTAGAGATTGCTGTTCATGACTTGCTTCGCCCGGTCAAGGTTCACATCGCTCCGATCGCTTCGCAATCCGAGACTCGGTTGCTGGTGACCCTGCGAGACGAAACCGAAACGAACCAAGTCGACAAATCGCGGCGTGAATTTGTCGCCAACATTTCTCACGAACTGAAAACGCCCCTGGCCGCAATCAAGGGGTACGCCGAAACGGTCGAGTTGGCGATCAAGGATGACCCGACCGCGGCAATGCACTTCATGAGCCAGATCCAAGTTCAGTGCTTGCGTTTGGAACGGCTGATTGCCGACATGATGCAGCTGGCCCGAGCCCAAGCGGGGCGAGCTCACCTGAAAATCCAAACCGTTGAACTTGCCGAAGTGATGGCTGAGTCGATGCGTTCAAACGAACCCGTCGCCGAAGCGAAACATATTGATTTGCAGTATGAAGCTACCGAAGTGGCGGATGTGCTGAGCGACCGTGAAGCGACTCTGACGATTGCCAACAACCTGATCGGAAACGCGATCCGCTACACCCCCAACGGCGGTAACGTTCACGTCAGCCTCCGTGACGCGGGCCGCATGGTCGCGATCGTGGTCCAGGATGACGGCGTCGGAATCTCGGCGGGCGAACAGAAACGAATTTTTGAACGCTTCTATCGAGTGCAAAATTCCCGCACGTCGCGCGACGATGGCACTACAGCGATGACTGAAGGCACCGGCATCGGGCTTTCGATCGTCAAGAATCTGACCAACGCACTTGGCGGCGAAGTTCGACTGACCAGCCATCCGGGTAAAGGCGCACGCTTCGAAGTGCTGCTGCCCAAGTCGAACAGCGATCCGTCGAATTGAACACTAAAACCTAGCAGCCCTGGCCAGCGTCCCTGGGTGGTGGTACCACACTGCACGTTCGTGCATCCGAACAACCATGGATAGCCCCCGAATGGCAAATATGAAGGCTGGCACACGAACAATTCACGAAACCTTCACTGAAATACAGCCCTCGGTGAGGGTGCGGGAAATTGATTCTTCGTTCACCATGTGACCTTCCGGCAGAAGAAAGATTTACAGTTCCTTTCTCATCGCTCGAGGCTCGCAAATGGAAACCGGCACCACCTTCCCGATGCCCTTCTCGCCCGCTCACAAAGCCAGCGTGATAGACCAAGCTGAAAACACCATGTCGAAAACCAAAGTACTGATCGTCGAAGACTACCGGCCACTAGCCGAGACGTTGGAATACCAACTGCAACGAGCCGGCTACGAGGTTTCGCGAGCAGCCGACGGTCGCGAAGCGATCAAGCAGGCCAAGCTGCAACTGCCCGACGTTATCTTTTTGGATGTCGATCTTCCCATTCTCAGCGGCGTCGATGTTTGCAAGCAACTTCGAGCTGATCCGACGACCAAGGACACGCTGATCTTGATGCTAAGTGCGCTGGGCGAAGAGTCCGATCAAGTCGTCGGGTTTGCCGTCGGTGCCGATGACTATGTCGTCAAACCTGTTGAAAGCTACAAAGTGTTGTTGCAGCGTTTGAAGGCTCTGCTGCGTCGACGTGAACCAGCGTTCGAAGAAAGCGACCAAGTCGAACATCACGGCGTCATGATCGACCGACGACGGTTCGTGGCCAGCATCGACGGAACCCAACTGAAGCTAACCAAGAGCGAGTTTCAGTTACTTGAAACTTTGATTCGCCAGCCTGGACGAGCCTTCGGACGAATCGAGTTGGTCGACGCCGCACTTGGCGAAGACACGATGGTTCTTGAGCGAACGATCGACGTTCACGTCCGCGCCCTTCGCAAGAAGATGGGCGACGCAGCCGATTTCATCGAGACGGTCCGCGGCATCGGCTATCGATTCCGCGAGTAAAGGTTGGCCGTGGACGCCATGAACGCTAGCTGTTAACGCCGTTTCCAACTTCGATCGCCATCGATCGGCTGGGGTGAATCACGGGAACCATCTTCGTTCCCGGGACTTCAACCAAGACACCCTTCTGTCGCACCGTTACAGCGATGCCACCTAGGAAGAACAGGAACATGTGGACCATCGGGATGATCAACACGTCCTGGAACATGCCGTTAGCGAAGTAGGCGATCATCGTCCCCAACAGAATCAGTCCAACAAACCGAGCTTCGGGTTTCTTGGCTGGCTCGCGAACCAGTCTCCATCCGGTACCGATCAAGCAAACGATCCAGCCGCCAAACAGCGACAGTCCCACCAGACCGGTGTCCACCAACACTGACAAAAAAACGTTGTGTTGGTTGTACGGCCGCGCTATCTCAAGCGGCAACTCATAACTGCGGTCGCTGTGGTAAGGCGCGTTGTGACAGTAGTATCGTCCGAATCCGTGGCCAACGATCGGCTTGTCTTTGAACATTTCATAAGCGACCACGGCCAGCAACGGTCGCAAGGCCATCGACTTCTGTGCGTCCGCAGCCGACAAGTTCTTGTCGCGTTTCATCTGCACGAGTTGATCTTTAAGCCCCATCACAGACGCACCGCCAAGCAACAGAACTCCCATCAAGCCCAGCACGCGGACCCAGCGTGGCGAGTAGACCAAGGCCACCAATCCAACCGCGCCAATCCCGCCCATCCAGGCACTTCGAGTCAGCGTCGCATAGACGCCCATCAACAACACGCCAACGATCGCCGCATAAACCAACTTGGCTCGGCGTGGTGCATAGACGAAGCCAATGCTAGCCGCCGCCACCCCAACGCTAATCACAAAGCCGTTGCCCGACGGGTTCAACAGTGGCCCGCGACCGCGACCAAAGAACTCCCAAACCTCGCCGTCGACGATGTAATGCGGAAAGACAAATGCGTGATGACTGGTCACTTCCAGCACGGCGGTGATGGCGAGGTACAGACCCAGCCCAATTCCGCCCATCGTCAACAATCGAACGTCTTGCTGCCGAATCTCGACCAAGCGTGCGATCGCGTACATACCGGCTGGCATCGCGATATAGAACAACCAACGTGCCGTTGGCGAACTGCCATCCGGTACCACTCCGCTGCCGATCGTACGCACGAAAAACCATCCCACGATACCGACGACCATCCAGTCGATTCGCGTCAGCTTAGGGAAATCTAACGCGCCGGTGCGCCAACCGATCGCCGCCACACCAAACATCGCTCCCCAAAGCACGCGATCCAAACTGATTTGGATCGGACCATTGATGGCGAAAAATGCGGGGCCAAACACCGTGCCAACGCCCAGCACCAGCATGGCGATGATGACCAGACGTGCCGACTGCAGGACTGGAACCAACCAAACCAATGAGGCGACGCAGAACATCGCAATCAGGAATTCCATGACTTTGATCCGTTTACGAAGCCGACGGTTGAGTCGGAGGCAGTGAAGAAGAAGAAGAAGAAGAAGAAATCGGCGACCTCTTACGCTGACTCGAAGGCGCGCGACCACCAGTCAGCAGAGCCAACGCGCGAGGTGCAAATCGATTCAGGACGACAACCGCCCAATAGCATCCAATCAAAACGATCGGTGTCAAAATCCAGCATGAATAGTCGTGGTCGATCAAACGATCGCTAATTCGATGGGCGACTGCTCGCAGCGGGAACTCATGCACCAAGTAAACGAAAAATGATCCGCCCGACAATCGAATGATCCAGGGCCGACGCAACCGCCAAGCGGTCGCAAACAAAGTCACGACGCCAACCAAAATCGACGCCTGATGCAGCAGCAGGTCAATCAAGTTGTGATCGTCGGCATACCAAATATCAAAATCGGCTCGAACACCCATCCGGGCCGCAACCAAACTGGCCCACAACAGCCATCCGGTCGCGACCAATCTGCCCGACGATTGGCCGACGCCTTCGATCAAGTGAAAGTTTGAAACAGCGACGCACCCGAGCGTAAAGAACAATAGCGTTTCCATTTGCAACAATCGCCAACCAGCAACCATAGGAAACACCTGCGCATCGAATACCCAAGTGATCATGATCGCACCAACGAAAACGTCTCGGCAAAGGCGACGCTGACAACACCAGCGAATGATCGGCGCGAT